>CBHTUB010000031.1:0-22536 GCA_966095595.1 uncultured Chryseosolibacter sp.
ACGAGGCAGCTACCGGCAAGCGGGCCTTCGATGGCGACAGCATCGCGAATATCATAGCGACAGCCAACAAGATCGCGTCGTCGGAAGTGCGCGAGATCGTGCTCACGGGCGTCAACACTGGTGATTTCGGATTGCAGGATGGCAAAAGGATAAACCATTTTATCGATCTGATCAGAGCGCTTGACGACGTTGAGGGAATCGATCGGTTCAGGATCTCGTCCATCGAACCCAACTTGCTCAGCAACGAGATCATCGCGTTTGTTGCGTCATCGAAACGTTTCGTGCCACATTTTCATATTCCCCTGCAGTCCGGCTCGAACAAAATCCTGAAGCTCATGCGCAGAAGGTACCTTCGCGAGCTTTATGCCGATCGCGTTGCCAGGATCAGGTCGTTGATGCCGCATGCCTGCATTGGCGTAGACGTGATCGTTGGATTTCCCGGAGAAACTGATGAAGATTTTCTCGAGACGTACCAGTTCCTCAATGAGCTGGATATTTCCTACCTGCATGTATTCACCTACTCGGAGCGGGAGAACACTTTGGCAGCCACAATGGATCAGGTTGTGCCTGGCAATAAACGTGCAGATCGTTCAAAAATGCTTCACACACTTTCAGAAAAGAAAAGAAGGAAATTCTATGAAGACAATCTCGGAAAGACGATGACGGTGCTTTTCGAAAACGATGTAGAAGATGGAATGATGCATGGCTTCACTGAAAACTACGTCCGCGTGACTGCCAAATATGATCCGATTCTCATCAATGAATTAAAGAAGGTGAAGCTTACTGCAATAAACATGCATGGACTTGTCGAAGTTGAAGAGGCCGAGATCGAAGTGCTTCGTCATTAACATTTTGGCCGTCAGGGATTTTTAATAATACTGCCGGTAAACTTATCAAACTCCGTTCTCAATCTGAATTTTCCCTGTGTTTAGGCAATCAAAAACTCGAGTTATAACATCATATTCCATTAATGCATGTTGATCGCATCCCCGTTTGAATTGCCTTACTTTTTCATTACCTTAAATTCGAAGCTTTGTGAAGTGTATGATTGAGTTAATCGTACGAGTTATAAACTTCATTACCGAACTTGAACCTAACTTCCCGAAGGCGCGCGTGATTGCTGGAAATGAGAAAATAATGAGTATCGCAAAACTCACTGGCTGGTCGTTTTTTAAAACCATAGCGCAAAGATCATTCTTCACGTTTGCGCTATTTTTCCCAATGCAGGTCTTTGCACAGATACACGACCCGTTCGGCTCGGAAAAATTTCAATTCGACAGGCTTGAACAGGTCAGGGGCATCGAGAACAGCACAGTCACTTCCATCGTACAGGACGACTATGGTTTCATGTGGTTCGGTACGCTCGCCGGATTGGTCAGATTCGACGGACATGAGATCCGCAGGTACGAGAACGATCTCACGAACGACAACTCACTTGCGAGCAATTATATCAGGGGGCTGGCGAAAGATAAAAAAGGAAATTTGTGGATCGCGACCCAGGGCGGAGGCCTTGATAAATTTGAAATCGCCACCGAGCGCTTTTCACATTATCGCCACGATCCTGCTGACTCCTTTTCGATCAGTGGCAATTCAATCGCATCAGTGTTTGTAGATTCACGTGGTTTGATCTGGGCAGGGACCTACTCTAAAGGCGTCAACGTGCTTGACCCGCTCGCGAATAAATTTCGTCGTATCAAAGAACAAAAATATTTTTACGTTCGCGCCATCACCGAAGATCATTCCGGCATGATCTGGTTCAGCTCCAATGGCATTAACCGCGTCGACCCCACCAACTTCAACCTGGAAGCGTTCCACTCCGGACCTGGCGACCCCCCTCCCCTTGCCACCGGAGGCATACGATCGATCTATCACGATAAGAATGGAAAGATCTGGGTAGCGACACACGACCAGGGAGGTGTATTCAATTTTGAAGAGAAATCCGGAAAGTTCAAACGTTTCGATTCACACTCTTCTCCCGTATCGGTATTTACGTTCTGTGAAGACAAATCCGGACGGTTATGGACAGCAACCAGCAGAGGAATTGCCGTCATCAACAATGATCAGATCAACTATTATCAACCCAACCGGGCGGACAATGCTTCACTAAGCCGGAAAGTCGTGTTTGCGCTCTACTGCGACAGGGAAGGAACCGTTTGGATCGGTTGTGAAGGTGGAGGAGTAAACAAACTACACACAGGCAAGAAGTTCCTAACGTTCCGCTACTCCGACCCCGAAGGTCTTTTTACCCATAACACGCTGCGATCGCTTTTTGAAGACAAGGACGGCAGGATCTGGATCGGGTGGACAGTAGGCGGCATCGACATTCTCGATCCCCGCAGCAATAGCCTGACGAAATTCGATTCGAAGGAGTTTGACAATGTCACGTGCTTCTATCAGGACACTGATAATTCCTATTGGATAGGAACATGGGGAAGCGGATTGTTTCATTATTCACCCAGCCTGAAAAAGATTGCGCAATATATAAATCATAATACAGACAACTCCATTCCCGACGACCGGCTACAGGGAGTGTTACGGGATCGCGACGGGATTTTATGGGTCGGCACGGAAAACGGGCTGAGTCAGTTCGATGAGAAGAAGAACGTATGGAAGCCTGTGAAGAAACCGTACTTTCCATTCGAGCTGCTCGGAAGCAACGTGCAAACCCTTGCTATGGTCGAGGCGCCCGATGGCACGATATGGGCAGGTACGTGGTTGGGGCTTAATGCGATAAGTCCCGATCGAAAAACAATAAAACATTTCAGTCCCGGCAACGAGCTGAATGCATCATCGGGTTACCACGTGATCTCGCTTTGCCTGGATCAGGCAAGCAATGTGCTTTGGGTAGGCACGTTTGAATCCGGTCTCAACCGCCTCAACTTGCTTACCGGAGAAATTACACGGGTCACGCGGGAACAGGGCCTGCCCAGTAACACGATCTTTGGGATCCAAAGGGATGACCGGGGAAATCTGTGGCTGAGCACAAGCAACGGACTTTCAAAATACAATCCTGAAACAGGCACTTGCCGAAACTATGACGCCGCAGATGGTTTGCAGGGCGATGAATTCCTCTGGGGCGCTTCACTCAAAACACGCGACGGAAAGATGTTTTTCGGAGGTGTGAGCGGACTCAATATGTTCACGCCGTCGGAGATCGTCGACAATACCAATATCCCTACCGTGGTCGTGTCTGAATTCGAGATCTTCAATAAGCCGGTCACCATCGGTGGAGCGGACTCCCTGCTTCAAAAATGGTTGCCCGAGACAAAAGAGATCAGGCTCACCTACGAACAGTCTGTTTTTACTTTCGGTTTTGCGGCGCTGGACTACACGCGGCCGGAAAAGAATCAATACGCTTACATACTTGAGGGCTTCGATAAAGATTGGAATTATGTCGGCAATAAGAGCAGCGCGACCTACACCAATATTGATCAGGGAGAATATACTTTCCGCGTCAAGGCTTCCAACAACGATGGCGTCTGGAATGAAGCGGTGAATTCCATCACGGTCATCATTACGCCACCGTTCTGGCGCACGTGGTGGTTCAGGACGATCTCTGTAGTCTTTGTCATAGGATGCCTGTTGACATTTTACTTTGTCCGTATCGGTATTGCGAACCGTCAGCGTTCAGCGTTGGAATATAAAGTGAATTTGAGAACGCGGGAGATCACCGCCAAGAACCATGAAATTCTCCTGCAAATGGAGAAAGTCAAACACCTGAGCGAAGAGATCGCTCAACAACGCGACAACATCGAACAGCAGAATAACCTGCTGGCCAGTGCGAAAACAGAACTCGAGAAAAAAGTGAAGGAAAGAACGAACGAACTTTCACTCAGCAACAAGGAATTGATGCGTCAGAACGTGCAGCTCGAGCAGTTTACCTTCATGACGGCTCACAACCTGCGCTCGCCAGTCGCCAGACTTCTGGGACTCACGTCCATTTTCAACAGGCAGAACCTGACGGATCCGCTTAATATCGAAGTGATCAACCGTGTTCAGAAGTCGGCCCTGGATCTCGATGAAGTGATCAAAGATATAGCCGACATCCTACAGGTTCAAAAAGGCACAAAACATCATCTGGAGCCATTGTTGGTATATCCCGTTATTCAGCGCGCCCTGCAAGTACTCAGCCCCGAGATCAACGAACACAACATGAATGTGGTCAACAAGATCAATCCCGGCATCGCGATCTACGGAATACCAGCCTATGTGCATTCCGTATTTTACAATATCATCAGCAACGCAGTAAAATATGCTGATCTCCGGAAAAGGCCTCACATCGAGATCGAATCCGTTCAGAACAATGGTCATGTGAACATTACCTTCGCAGACAATGGCATTGGCTTCGACCGTGAAAACCTCAAGGACAAATTGTTCAAGCCATTCTCCAGATTGAATTCCAACGGCGATGGCAAAGGTCTTGGCCTTTACCTGGTGAAAATTGAAATGGAATCCATGAATGGTGAAGTGAATATAGAAAGCAGGGTCGATAGCGGAACGCTGGTAACGTTGAAGTTCCTGGGGCATGCGTAAACGGAGTGATCAATATCTCTATGATCCGGACACACGGTTTCACGGTATTTTTAAAGTGCAACAAGGTTATCGTAAGCGTTTGAATTACTTGTCTTTTTCAGTATCTTCTCATCCCAGGCGGGCGTTTTATATTGAAGTCTAAAGGTGATGGAATTTCTAAGTCCTAAATTCCCCAACGCAGTCCGATGCTTCGAACATTCTCGCTTGGAAGGCCTGAAAAAAGAAAGGATGCGTACCTCGTACACCGATAGCTGGCAATCACTTCAGAAAAGTGCGCGAAGATTATTACTTTTTCAAGTAGCGTTGCTTTTTCCATTGCAGCTCCTTTCCCAGTTGCATGATCCATTCAACCTGGAAAAATTTCGATTCAATGGAGCCGAGGAAATTAAGGCCCTTGAAAACCTTAGCATAGGTTCCATCGTCCAGGACGACTACGGTTTCCTGTGGTTCGGAACACTCGATGGGCTAATACGGTTCGACGGTTATGATATCCGTGTTTACAAAAACGATCTCACGAAACCCAACTCACTCGCGGGCAACGTCATAGAAGACCTGGCGAAGGACAACGAAGGGAATCTTTGGATAGCAACCCAGGACGGAGGCCTGGATAAATTCGAAATTGCTACTGAACGTTTTACTCACTATCAGCACAATCCCGCAGATGCATCTTCTATCGCCAACAATTCCGTCTTTTCCGTGCTGGTCGACTCACACGGCATGGTATGGACCGGCACGTATGCGGACGGACTCCAGGTGCTTGACCCGTCGCAAAATAAATTCAAACGAATTAAAGAAGAAAAATATCGCCCTATCCGCGCTATCATGGAAGATCATTCAGGCATGATCTGGTTTGGTTCTGATGGTATCAGTCGCGTCGATCCGACCAACCTTACCGTGAAAAAGTTCTCGCCCGACGCCAGTGATACCGGCCCGATCCCCAGTGGTGAGATCAAAACAATTTACGAGGACAGGAATGGAAAATTCTGGGTCGCAACGCACGACCAGGAAAAAATATTTCATTTTGATCCGACAACTGGAAAGTGTACAGCTTCTTCCCAGTTTAAATCACCAGCTTACGTACACGATTTTTGCGAAGATGCCGCCGGAAGGATGTGGGTAGCAACCAATAACGGACTGGCAATTGTCGCCAATGATGAGGTGACTTATTACAAGTCCCGCCTTTCGGATAACGATCCACTGACCAAAACAATGATCATTGCCGTCTATGCGGATAAAGAAGGAACGATGTGGCTTGGCACTGAAGGGGCAGGACTGTTGAAAGTAGAAGCCAGAAAAAATTTTCACGCGTTTCGTTACAAAACCGGTTCTTCCGGGAATCATCGCTTTGTCCGATCTCTTTATGAAGATGACCGCGGAAGGATATGGGTCGGATGGATTGAAGGTGGTATTGACATTTTTGATCCGCGCACCAATGATCTCACCGCACTCAATGCCGGAACATTCGACAACATAACCTGTTTTTATCAGGACTATGACGGTTCCTTCTGGATCGGAACCTGGGACCATGGAGGATTAGTTCACTACAGACCCGATGTAAAAAAGTTCACGCAGTATAAAAATGAGAAAAAGGATAACTCGCTTCCTGATAATCGGGTCCAGGCCGTTCTGAGAGATCAAAAAGGAATACTGTGGGTCGCAACTGAAAACGGATTGAGCCAATTCGACGAAAAGCAGAATCGGTGGAAGCCCGTCAGAAAGCCTTACTTTCCCTATGACTTGCTCGGTAACAACGTTCAAACCCTGGCGATGCTGGAAGCGCCCGACGGCACGTTATGGGCTGGCACCTGCTCAGGACTCAATGCCATAAGTCCCGACAGAAAAAAGGTAAAATATTACAGTCTCTACGATCAATTCGACGCTTCTGCAGCCTACAATGTCATCTCACTTTGCCTTGATCAAAATAGCAATATACTCTGGATAGGGACCTATGGATCCGGACTCAATCGTCTTGACATTGGCACGGGTAAGATTACCCAGGTCACCGAAGCACAGGGTCTACCCGCCAATACCATTTTCGGAATTGAACAGGACGAACAGGGTAATCTATGGCTGAGCACCACCAGGGGATTATCCAAATACTCTCCTGGTACGGGCCGCTGTAACAACTATGACACGAGGGACGGCTTACAGGCGGATGCATTCAACTGGGGTGCTGCACTGAAAACGCGCGATGGGAAAATGTTCTTCGGAGGTTCCAACGGAGTCAACATGTTCAGCCCTTCCGAGATCGGCCACACCACACATGTGCCAACCGTGGCGATCACTGAGTTTAAGATATTCAACAAGCCTGTAAACATCGGCGACTCCGATTCAATCCTTCAGAAATGGCTGCCGGACACAAAAGAGATCAGGCTGTCGTATGAACAGACTGTTTTCACATTCGAATTTGCCGCATTGGACTATACACGGCCCGAAAAAAACCAATATGCATATATGCTCGAAGGTTTTGACAAAGATTGGAACTATGTGGGAAACAAGCGCAGTGCCACCTCCACCAGTATTGACCCGGCAGAATATACGTTTCGCGTCAAAGCCGCCAACCACGACGGCGTCTGGAATGAAGCAGGAACTTCCGTTGCCGTGATTATCACGCCACCGTTCTGGCTAACGTGGTGGTTCAGAATAATCTCCGCAATGCTCGTCATCGGCGGGTTACTGACCTTTTATTTTGTGCGCATTGGAATCGCCAACCGCCAGCGTGCGGTGCTGGAGTATAACGTGAGCCTGAGGACAAAAGAGATCTCCGCCAAGAACGAGGAAATTCTCGCCCAGATGGAACAGGTCAGGCACCTGAATGAAGAGATTGCCATGCAGCGCGACAACATCGAACAACAAAATAATCTGCTGGCCCGCTCCAAGGTCGAGCTTGAGGAAAAAGTTAGGGAAAGAACCCATGAGCTGTCACTGAGTAACCACGAATTGATGCATCAAAACGTTCAGCTTGAACAATTTACTTTCATGACAGCGCACAACCTGCGCGCGCCGGTAGCCAGACTTTTAGGACTCACCGCGATATTCAACTACGATAACCCGACTGACGCTATCAATCCGGAGGTGCTTAAAGGAGTACAGAAATCGGCACGCGACCTGGATGAAGTGATCAAAGACATTGGAGAAATATTACACGTACAAAAGGGCACGAAACATTGCCTTGAATCCCTGCGGGTGTCTCCTGTCGTAAACCAGGCATTGAAAGCTCTTGATGCCGAGATCAACGAACATAAAATAAACGTCATCAACAAAATCACCCCTGACGTCAGCATCTTTGGAGTGCCCGCATATGTAAATTCCGTATTCTACAATATCATCAGCAACGCGGTCAAATATGTCGATCTCAGGAAGAAGCCGGAGATCGAGCTGGGATCATTTCAGGAAAACAACCATGTGATCATAACTTTGGCGGACAATGGAATCGGCTTTGACCGTGACGGCCTGAAGGAGAAACTATTTAAACCCTTTTCACGGCTGAACGCACGTGGTGATGGCAAAGGGCTCGGCCTCTATCTCGTAAAAATTGAAATGGCGCATATGAACGGTGACGTGGAGATTCAAAGCAAGGTCGATAAGGGAACGGTCGTAACATTGCGATTTCCCGGCACACGTAACGTACTGTCAGAAGTCTCCATCGGAGGCTCGGGACTCAGAAGCTGCGGGTCGGAAGAGAGAAGTCAGTAGTCAGACCGCGTCGAGCTGACCTCTGAAACCGCAAGTTTTCTATCGGTTTACGATCACGCCATCTCTCAGCTCTATCGTTCTATCCGCCATTCGCGACAATTCGCTATTGTGCGTTACGATCACGAAAGTTTGATTGAGCTCTTCGCGTAATTTGAAGAACAGGTTATGAAGTTCCAGCGCATTTTTTGAGTCGAGGTTTCCGCTGGGCTCGTCGGCAAGGATCAGGTCCGGTGAGTTGATCAACGCCCTGGCTACTGCCGTTCGCTGTTGCTCACCACCCGACAGCTCCGATGGTTTGTGGTGCTTCCGACCCGAGATCCCGAGCATGCCCAGAAGCTTGTCCGCTCGTTCCGTAATATGTTTTTCGTTGCCGCCGCCGATCAGTCCCGGTATTACGACGTTCTCCAACGCCGTAAATTCCGGCAGAAGATTATGGAATTGAAATACGAAGCCGATCGATCTGTTCCTGAAAGCCGCAAGACTTTTCGACGACTGGGAGAACACATCTTTCTGATTGATGTACACTTTGCCATTGTCGGGTGTATCCAGCGTACCCAAAATGTGAAGTAAAGTGCTTTTTCCGGCACCGGATGCGCCAACAATGGCAACTACCTCCCCTTTTTGGATCTCCAGATCGACGTTCTGAAGTACCCGTAACTGGCCATATGACTTTTGTATTCCTGTTGCCCGCAGCATCGATTGAGATCGGTTAAAAGTTACAAGTTACAAGTTACAAGTTACGGGCGCTCATACAAACGCGACTGCGGCGTCGGATCGTTTTGCGGTCGTTAACTTTTGCATTTTGACTGAAATCGACTAGTTTCACGCCAAAACAGAAAATTCATGAATATCCACGAATACCAGGGCAAAGAAATTCTCAAAAGATATGGTGTAGCGATTCAGCGTGGCATCGTAGCAGACACTTTGGACGGTGCAGTGACTGCGGCGAAAGAGCTACAGGCAGAAACCGGAACGAAATGGTTTGTTGTGAAGTCTCAGATACATGCTGGTGGCCGTGGTAAAGGTGTCGTGAAAGAAACTGGCTCAAAGGGCGTTGTCCTTGCCAAAAGCATTGCTGAGGTCCCTGAGAAAGTGAAGGGTATCCTGGGCGGTACACTGGTAACGCTTCAGACGGGCGCCGAAGGAAAAAAAGTCAACAAGGTACTGATCGCTGAGGATGTGTACTATCCCGGCGAATCGGAACCGAAAGAATATTATATGAGCATCCTTCTGGATCGCTCCAAGGGGTGTCCTGTGATCATGGCCTCTACCGAAGGGGGTATGAACATCGAGGAAGTTGCGGAAAGTCACCCTGAGAAGATCATCAAGGAATGGATCGATCCGGCGGTGGGACTTCAACCGTTCCAGGCACGCAAAATCGCATTCTCACTGGGCTGGGAAGGAAATGCCTTCAAGGAGGGTGTGAAGTTCATTAACTCACTCTATGCTGCGTACCTCGGCCTGGATGCATCCATGTTCGAGATCAACCCGTTATTGAGAACGTCCGATAATAAGATCCTCGCGGTCGATGCAAAGGTTAACCTGGACGACAATGCCCTGTATCGTCATAAGGACCTGGCAGAGTTGCGCGACATCAGCGAAGAAGACCCGCTCGAGGTTGAAGCGGGCAAAGCTGGCCTTAACTATGTGAAGCTGGACGGGAATGTGGGTTGTATGGTAAACGGGGCAGGTCTGGCGATGGCTACCATGGACATCATCAAGCTGTCGGGCGGCGAGCCTGCAAACTTCCTGGACGTGGGTGGTGGCGCCAATGCAGAGACCGTAGAGGCTGGTTTCCGCATTATCCTGAAAGACCCTAACGTAAAAGCTATTCTGATCAATATCTTTGGGGGTATCGTGCGTTGCGACCGGGTTGCAAACGGTGTAGTGGAAGCTTATAAGAAAATAGGCAACATCTCCGTACCGATCATCGTAAGACTTCAGGGCACGAATGCCGAAGAAGGCGCTAAAATCATTGAACAATCGGGTCTTAAAGTAAAATCTGCCATTCTGCTCAAGGATGCAGCACAACGTGTTAAGGACGTACTTGGCGCCAACTTTTAAGTAGTAATTGCTATATTGTAAAAAAATCCGGGAATGCTGAAAAAGCTGAATTTCATTCTTTTTGCGATTTCTGCCCTGCCATTGTTCTGCGATGCCCAAAGCTTTTACGCGATCAGGCGCAACCGGAACCTTATGGTCAGCGGTGGTTCCGGGATTGCATACTACCAGGGAGACCTCGTGGATCCCGGAGAGTTTGGCATTATAAAGCCCAATATTGCTGTGGGCGCGGAATACTTTTTTCTGCCACGATTCAGTGCCAGAGCACATCTGACATGGTTCCAGACAAAAGGAGACGACAGGAAAGCAAATGACGACAGGCAAGAACGCAATCTTCAGTTCCGCTCTTCAAACTGGGAACTGACTACCACGGTGGCACTCAACCTGATGCCTACTGGTGTGAGGTTCTATCAACGTTCAAAAATCAATCTCCATGCATTTGCAGGTATCGGCTTGCTTTATTTCAATCCCAAAGCAGAGCTTGACGGTAAGTGGTACGCATTGCAGCCCTTACAAACGGAGGGTAAAAAATACAGCAGGTTTCAGCCGGTCATCCCATTCGGTTTAGGTGCCAGGATCAAGATTGACCCATTCTGGAATGTTATGATCGAAGGGGGGTATAGGAAAACATTTACTGACTATCTGGACGACGTTAGCCGTACGAGATATCTTAATCGCAGCTCGTTCACCGATCCAGTGGCAAGAGCACTCTCAGATCGGCGACTGGAATATTACCAGAGAGAACTCATCGCCGGTCGCATCGAGGAACTTCCTGAATTTGTGACTGATGATGTCCTGGGAACCCAAAAAGGAAAGCGCGGAAACCCAGCCAACGATGACGGCTACTTCATCATGAACATCACAGTCCAGTACTATCTGCCTACAGAGATCTTCCGCAATTCGCAAAGAAAGCTCTACACGAAGAAGCGCAAGTGGATCTATCGTAAGAGACGGTGATCGATTTGCAGGGTTCGTCAGAGAGATCCACTTACAACATGCTGCACTTTCGCAAAGCTCATTGTCGGCGGTCCGCAGGAACGCACTTCCGGCATTTGATTCAGTTTCCCGATTGATCTGTTTATTCCCGCGGTTTTTTTGACAGGAAACGGCCAGTGGAAGGCCCGCCTTAAATCGGCAGTGATTCCAAACAAACAAACTTCAATGATGGAGAGCGGTGGTGTAATCCCGTCTAAACACAATAAATGGATGTAATAAAAGCGGCCCCGCGCGTTAGTTGCTTCGGTCAAGCACTTCGAACCGTGAGTAGTTACTTTTGAATTCAGGAACCATCTCCTTCATCATCGCGACCATTTTCAGCTCATTATAGTCATGCATCAGGTCCGCAAGAAGCTCGATGTCCTTCAATACCTCCGTGTACGTATATTCGGCTACTTTAGCCTTGAGAATCTTGTTATGGTGCGTGGGAATTGTGTTTTCCGTGTCGTTCAATAACTCTTCATACAACTTCTCTCCATCCCTCAAACCCGTGAACACGATGTCAATATCCTTTCCTGGCTCAAGACCGGCAAGCAATGCCATTTTTCTTGCCAGATCGTAGATGCGTATCGGTCGGCCCATATCGAAGAGAAAAATCTCGCCACCTTCTCCCATCACACCGGCTTCAAGCACCAGGCGACATGCTTCTGGTATCGTCATGAAATACCTGATCACATCGGGGTGCGTAACTGTAATTGGTCCACCAGCTTCTATTTGCTTGCGGAAGAAGGGAATTACCGACCCGTTCGAACCAAGTACGTTGCCGAATCTTGTGGTGATAAAACGTGTAGTGCCTTTTCCGATGACGTTCAAATGATTATTCAAAGACTGTACATAGATCTCGGCGATGCGCTTCGAGCAACCCATCACATTTGTCGGGTTGACCGCCTTATCTGTGGAGATCATTACGAAACGGGCAACGCCAGTCCTTACTGCCATATCGGCCAGGTTGCGTGTGCCCAGGATATTCGTCTTGATAGCTTCCGAAGGATTGCTCTCCATCAGGGGAACATGCTTGTACGCTGCAGCATGGAACAGGACTTCCGGTTTATGTTCTGTGAGGATGCTCGAGATCCGTCGCTCGTCGGCGATATCGGCGATATAGGAAAATGTAAATCCGGTATAGGCCTTTTCACCAAGCTCGCGCTCCAGCTCGTATAATGCGGATTCGGCCTGATCGATGAGAATAAGCTCCTTCGGGTGGTATTTGAGCACTTGCCGGGCCAGCTCGCTGCCAATGGACCCTGCTGCGCCCGTGATGCAAACCCGCTTGCCTTTGAGATATGAACTCAAGATGGAGTCCTCCATATGGATGGAAGTCCTTCCGAGAAGGTCTTCGATGTTTACTTCGCGAATGTGGCCGGCATTTATCGAGCCAGACACCCATTCTTCGACTGAGGCAACGGTTTTTACTTTTATATGATAGCGCAGGCAAACGTCCACCAGGTGGTTTTTCCGTTCCTGGGAGAGTTCCTTGACGGCAATGATCACTTCCTTAATGTTCAGCGACTTCACCAGTTTTGGCAGATAGCGAGACGGATAGATGGTAATTCCGTGAAGCTCCTTTCCTACCTTTCGCGGATCGTCTTCGAGAAAACCCACGACCTTGTATTTACCCTTCACGTCAGCATCCAGTGCCTGCTTGGTGCTGATACCGAGATGGCCTGCACCAAAGACGATGATGTTACCCTTGTTACTGACCCCTTTGTAGAAAGAGTAAATATTCTTTACCATCAGCCTGTAGAACAGCAGTCCACTGATCGAGCAGAAAAAGAAGATCACGATGACTGAATAGGGCGTAACGTTGTAGCGGAAATTGTAGTAAAAAACGAGGTTGGAGATGGCCACCAGCGACAGGCTGATCACCAGTGTAAATAAGATCTTCAGCGCATCATCGATACCGGTATACCGCACGATACCTGCATAGCTCTTCGTGATCAATGAAGCGATCGTTCCTGTAGAAGCCAGCAGCATGATACCTTTCCATGGATCGTGTAAGGCGATCTCCCCCATCTCAAAATTGAAACGAAGCAGATAACCCAGCCACCCTGCAGTCACCATTACCATAAAATCTATGATAATGATCACCCATCTGGGTAGAATGGTTAGCTTGTTGATGAAGTTGGCGAATGAATATGACGTCAATTCTTTTGGTGCTTTTTACCGATCAATTGCTTAATACCGAACGCTGCCCCTGCTATCAGGAGGTAGATCAAGCCCTGAAAAGGCACCGGAGCATCCGGGTCGGGAGGAGGCGGGCCGGGCTGGGCAAAAGCTTCAGCTGATATAAAAAAAATCAAGGCGCAGATTAAGCCAGATAATTTCATGCAGGATCAGGGTTTATTCTTTTACAATTTTTCTCAGGACCACATCCCCACCAATCAATACCCGAACAATATACACCCCTTTTGGAAGAGATGCGAGATCAAACTCCACCGAGTCGCTGGTCTTGTACTCCGACACGACAGTTCCCTTCATGTCAGCAATGGTTACCATCATGTTTTTCCCGCCGCGCGCTTCGATGTTGAGCCTGTCTCTTACAGGGTTTGGAAATAGCCGGACGGATACTTCGCTGTTAGATTGCTCGAAGTCAGGCTTTCTCTTCAGCTTAAACCTCGCATTGTCAACGCCCGCGGTTACAACGTTGAAGGTATATACAGCGCCGTTGCTATGTACCGGTGTTGCCGTTTGCTCAAGCTCGTCCACCAGATATAATTTGGATCCGCCAAGGAATTCTTCAGCGTTCTCGAATGAAATTGAATACTGCCCTGGCTCCGCGATATCTAATTCAATGTCAGCTACGAAGTCATCGGGAATGGCTTGCAAGGTATGCATGAGCATTCCTCGTTTTTGGTTGTCGTATATGCTGATATTCAGCAATTCGTTTTTGAATTGAAACGCATCGAAATCCGGATCGAAATCATCCGTTGCAGTCGCGTTGGTTTTCAGGATGGTGTTATCCTCATCACCCTGTGAATTTTTGAGCGCCAGGATCAGCTGCTTTGATGTTGGGCCGCGTTCTCTATAGAAGGTACCACTCATCGCAGTTTTGGCGCTCTCGTTCACGATCAGCGTTCCGCCGCCAGAGGCTGCCCATACCCAGAAAGATTGTCCCATGGCGATCACACCATTCGGAAGGGTTCCTGTTCCATCTGTCCCGTTATACGTGTAGGTCTTATACCTGGGACTGGGGCCTCCGATATCCCTGACGGTGATGGTGGCTCCAATATTCGATCTGGTCCATCCTGCATTTATACCCCAACCTATTCCGGAAGGATAAGGGTTGCCGACAAGATTCCATCCATCGGCATTGACATCAACCGGGCTGGAGTCGGTGTGAGTTGCCGTCAGGGTGACGGATCCCTGGTTTTGTCCGACAGTCAAAGGACCTCGCACATCCCATGTAACTGTAACATTTGCAGTAGTCGGCAGCG
The DNA here is from genome assembly GCA_966095595.1 of uncultured Chryseosolibacter sp. Taxonomy (GTDB): domain Bacteria; phylum Bacteroidota; class Bacteroidia; order Cytophagales; family Cyclobacteriaceae; genus Chryseosolibacter. The sequence goes on from CBHTUB010000031.1 coordinate 14,721, forward strand.
CCAGGTAACCCCGGCCCGAGACCAGTACATCGCTCGCATTCGCGACTACGTAACCCTTATCAGCAGTGCCGGTGACTGTCTCATCATACCACTTAATTTCCTGCACCGCGTAATCTGCCATGATATCGCCTGCCGTAGCTCCGGTAACTGGTGACGAAATGTACCGATTCACTATCTGCGTTTTTCCTACCATAAACCTCTGAACGGTGACATTACCCAAAACAGCCGCTGAGGCCGGAATTTGTGCTATGCGACCATCATCCGTCGTTGGCTGATCATCCAATGACATTACGGTGAATACGCCATTTGATGTAACACCATCTGCGAGGAATTGAGCACCTGCTGAAAGCGTCAGAGTTCCTTCGAGGTTTACTTCGCCATCAACAGACACTGAGTAGGGCGTAGTCGTGTTTGTAACGTTCATGTTGTTGACTGGAATATTCGTTCCCGTGATATCTTGCCGGATAGTTCCTGACAACAGCATCAGACCGTTGTTATGGTTGAAAACGCCATCATTGTTAAAGTGCCCTTTGAATTCCAACGTCGCGGGAGGAGTGAGATTGCCCAGGGCTGTAATATCGATCGAATGGAATATTGTCGATGATGTACCACCGATGATCGCCGTTCCGTCGAAACTTACCGTCCCTGAATTCCGGTTAAAGGTCCCGTTGTTTGTGAAATCGCCAGTAAGCGTAAGTGTCGAAGATGGGGCATTGAATGTAGCATTGTTCACAAAGGTCCCGGTCGAGATTGCATTCGCTCCTGAGGTTACTGTACCTGAGCTGATCAGGAATTGTCCCGTTCCACTGATGGCGGACGCTACTGTTACAGTACCGGTCGCTGCCGAGGTAAAGTCGACCAGGGAACCCTGGGCTTCAGCACCGGTCGTCAATATCGTTCCGATGTAAATCAGATTATAAGTTCCGGCAGGCGCGGTGCCCGTCATCGACGCAGCTGAGTGACGTAATAATACTGAACCATCACTCATGGTGAGGCCGGAGGTATGATCAAAAATTCCATTATCCAGCCTTAATGAATCGATAATCGTCAATGGCGTGTTCAACTTGAGTAACGTACCACTGGTCGGGCGATCGAGAATGAGTTTGCCAAGCTGATTTCCTCCTGTGGCAAAAAACAAAGTGTCGACACTGCCGGAGCCATCGAGCGTCAGGGTTGATCCTGCGTTCGAATACAGTTCTCCGCCATAGAGTGAATTATTGAATTGGCTGGAGAGTACCAGATCATGGTCTGAAAAGTTAAGGATACTTCCGTCAATGACGTTCAGATCGCCTGCTATCGTAAGGTCGCCGTTCATCACCAGGTTTCCCGCTCTTACGTATAGATTCGAAGTGATATTAAGGTCATACGGAAATGCAACCGTAGCTGAGCTCCGGTTGACGGTAAAATTCTGAAGTGATGTTGCTCCGCTCACCGGGAAATCACGGCTGAGGTTGCCGGAGCCAAGTAGAAACACATTGTTGGCGTTTCCGCTAAATTGCAGGAATCCTGTACCCGTGAGATCGCCACGAAAAGTCGATGTGATGGTATTCGTTCCGGAATTGACGAAGATATTACCGCCGGTAAAAGCAATATCTCCATAAGTATTCAATGTTCCGACCGAAGACGTGTTTGAAATTGTAATATCGCCGTCCTGAAGGTCGATGTTCCCATTTACGATGAGTGAAATGGAATTAGAGGTACCCGTGAGGGTAACATCACCTCCCGACAATATAAGGTCACGAACGGTAAAGGCTCTTGCTGCCGCTGCTGACGTTACGTTGATATTGCCTCCATTCAGCTGAACAAAGGACGTTGTTCCATTTACGGAAAGGTTGTCGTTTGCAACGGTAAGGTTGCCCTGTTCCAACGTAAGGCTCGTGAGTGAAACCGTAGTCGAACTCGTATTATTCAGCGAGACACCTGATGGATTGTTTATAATAACGGCCGTCGTCGTAGGATGTCCGTTCCCGATAACTTGTGCCGCAGCCCCCTGGTAAACAATAGTGGATCCGGTCGCATATGTGCGCGTTACTACCCGGATGTTACCGCTACCAGCCCCTGAGCCTGTTTGAATGGCTCCGTTCGCGTCTGTAGATTCAACAATAAGCACTCCGCCACTCTGTGTATAGGAACTCAGGCTATTGCCGATCATCTGCGACTCGCCAAGTACCTGCAATGTGTCGTTGGCAGAGACGAGCCTGTAGTTGATGCGGTTCGTAATTGACCCTGTATTGTAATAGGTATGTAGCTTTCCGCCTCCGGAAGTCACGAAATAAATCCTCCCGTTGCTTGTGGAACTATCATTAAGTCCTTCAGTGATTGTACCCGACTGAAGGGAAAAATTTCCGGTAACGTTGAGCGTTCCCAATCCGGTTGTGCCGGTACTATTTGCAAGATAAAGCGTAGCGCCGGGAGCGTCCATCGAAAAATCACCACCAACAGTCACTGTGGTTGTTCCTGTGTTGGTAAGGTAGGAGGTAGATCCGTTTGTAGGCATGAAGGTAAAATCTCCGCCAATGTTGACGAATGTTCCTCCGCCTGCGGTGCCTGAAGTTGCAATCCTGATGGCTGAGGTACCTTCAACGTTAAAGTTGCCGGTAATATTGATCGTCGGCCTTTGCGTGGAAGAAAACTGAAGGGTTCCTGTATTGGTATTACGGATATCAAGATCTCCCGTGATCGTTGTCAGCAATCCGTTGAGGTTCAGAGTCGAGGTCTGTGCAGCGCAATTCCATACCACATTGCCAAAAGTCTGGGTCCAATTACCTGAGCTTGTGGCACTTGCGAATGTGGTATAACCTTGAATCCTAAGCTCCGAGTTCTGATTCCAGGACGCACGTGGTATCACACCCTGAGTTGTGCTGAAATTATGAAAATAGATCGCGCCGGCATTAAAAACCACGTTGGTACCTGTGGTACCGGTAAGTAACGATCCTTCGTTTGCAACTACGGATCCGGTGACAACCAGCGCGTTGGCTACGCTGGCAATCGTAAGCGTTCCGCCCGAATTGACCGTGATGCGTGCGCCATCTTCGACCGTTGTCTCATCTATCGTGACTGAATACCCAGTAGGGATGCTAACGTGGTTGCTGATCGTGATGGTACCGCTTGCACTGGTGGGGATCACGTTCTGATATGGCGTAGCACCCACTGTCTCAAGGTCTTCCCAGGTACCACCGACAAATACTTGCCAGGTCGTGGCCGAGCTCCACGGGCCGTCCTGCCTGGACCGATAGTTTTGTGCCTGGACTGCGTTTATAGTAACAAAAACAAAGAGAATACCAATGATTGTCTTTTTCATCACGTGTGAATTGGTAAAGCTGACAAAAATATCGAAATAAATCCTGTTTACAGGAATCCGGATCAACCTTTTATGCCCAAACAGCAGATGCGGTAACCTGTTTTACGACGTCGATCACGAAATCCTGGGTTTTAGTTTCCAGATTACTGCCAGAAGGGAGACACAGGCCTGATTCAAAGAGCCTTTCCGACACCCCGTTTGTATAGGCAGGTGCATTCTTGAAAATTGGCTGCAGATGCATAGGCTTCCAGAGCGGACGACTTTCAATGTTTTCCTTACCCAGCGCTATTCTCAGGGTCTCGCGCGAAACGCTTGACCCCTCACGCAACAGGACAGTAGTGAGCCATCGATTGCTAAAGAAACCTTTCGGTTCCAACGGCCAGCTGAAATGGTCAGGGTTCAGTGCCTGGGTGTATCGGTCGAAAACACGTCTTCGCTGGGCAACGCGGTCATCGAGGACCTTCAGCTGCCCACGGCCAATACCTGCGCAGATGTTGCTCAGCCTGTAATTATATCCGATATGGGTGTGCTCATAGTGAGGCGCTTCGTCTCGGGCCTGTGTTGCCAGAAACTTGGACTTTTTGATCCACTCCTCATTTCGGCTAACGAGTGCTCCGCCACCGGAGGTGGTGATGATCTTGTTACCGTTAAAGGAATATATTCCGAGATGCCCGATGGTTCCCAATTTCTTTCCTGAGTAAGTTGAACCGAGTGCCTCCGCCGCATCCTCGATAACCGGAATGCGGTACTTCTCGGCAACCGCCATGATCTCATTCATTTTGGCGGGCATTCCGTACAGATGAACAATGATAATTGCTTTCGGGGCGGTTCCTTTCTTTTTGATCCTGTCAACGATAGCTTCTTCCAGCAGCACGGGATCCATGTTCCATGTCTCTGATTCGGAATCGACAAAAACAGGTATGGCTTTCTGATACGCAATGGGGTTGCACGAACCCGAAAAGGTAAAGCTTGAGCAAATGACCTCATCATTCTGCTCAACGCCAAGGATGATCAGGGCCAAATGTATTGCCGCCGTCCCTGAACTTAGTGCAGCGCAATACGGTACCCCGTTATATGACGCCAGCTCATTTTCAAATGCCGTAATGTGTGGGCCGACCGGGGAAATCCAGTTCGTATCGAAGGCTTCCTGAATAAACTTAATTTCATCCGTACCCATATGGGGGGATGACAACCATATCTTTTCGTTCATGCTGCAAATATATTCCTTTCCGGTGGCGAATTATAGGAAAAAAGCCTGGTCAAACGTCAATTTATTGATCACATTTTCGGCTGTTGCCACTGTTGGTAATAAAAGGCTGGAATAAGCAGAAGAAGCAATATTGGGTTGATGATCAGCCGGTGAATGAAGTTTATCATCGGCCCGTTGTAGGTTGGATAACAGACCTTCAGGATAAAGTACGGCAACAGTATCAAAACCACACCTGCTATTTGAACGGTGATCGCAAATCTCAGATATCGTTTATAGGGAAACAACGCATAAATGAGTCCCAGCGCAAATGCATCGTTCACAAGGAATCGAATGGTCCTGTTAACGATAAAGTCTGCCGTTTTCGGCAGGCCCCCGAATACAAACGCAGCTATATCGGCACGCTGAAACAAAAATGTTGCGAGCAAACCCGCCACCGACACGGCGGCAATGAACCACCGGACAATCTCACGTCGTTGCATGTTTCGTTTTTCCGATCACTTTAACCCACCATAACCAAAGAATAAAAACAGCCAGATAGATGAATGCCGTGAACATATATTTGTGCAGGAAGTATGTCCATTCCGGATGATGGATGGTGATGAAAAATAAACCACTAATTCTAATGAGGTTGAAGACGTGGACAATAAAAACGCCCAGTGGAATAAACCACAGGACCTTTGTCGTGTATGGCCCAAACGCGAACAAAAAGGATATGAAAATGATGACAACATTGAGGCCATTACACCCCTCATAAACGGAGAGTATGGCGTGTCCATTGTACCGAATGGTGGACGTGGGTTTTGCGGGGTGATCTACGACCTGGCAACTGTAATTCAGAATGTCCAATACAAAAACAGTCTGGTTCGTCGTCCAGCGTGTGACCGGATCTACTCCTGGCCGATATGATGAGACATAAATACCATAAACCAAATTAAGGACAAGGTACAGACCGATGAATTTTCCAAGGAAAAACAACGAAGGCTTAAATTCAGAAAATGATTGCCAGTTCACTTGATCGTGGGTTTAGCGGGAACACCCACAACGGTGGTCCCAGACTCGACATCGCGAAGCACGACGGCTCCCATTCCTACCCTGCTTTCGTTTCCGATCCGGACCCGGTTGATGACATTCACACCTGCTCCGATAAGCACCGAATCTCCTATAAAAACTTCTCCCGCTATGTTTACACCAGGCATAATGGATGTGTATTTGCCTATCGACACATCATGTCCCACGGTTACACCAAGATTGACAAGCACATTTTCACCGATCGTGATATCTGTTGTAAGGATCGCACCGGCGCCAATAATGGAGCCCGCTCCGATCTTGACCGATGCCGATTGAATAATTACGGAGGGGTGAATTACCGAAACAAACTCGACGTTCCTGGATCGCAACTTTTCAGTAATATTTTTTTTTACGAGCGGATCGCCAATTGCGATCACCACAGCGAGTTTATTATACACGACCTCATCCTCTGAGAGCACGGTCAAACCAGATATTTGTGTGCCGCGGAGCTTTCCGTCGTCAAGAAAGCCACGTGCCTTAAGCGTGGGGTGATCCGTGAGCATGGAGAGCACCTCTCGTCCAAGGCCTCCTGCTCCATAAATGACAACTTCCCGTTTCATACAGAAATGTTTTTGATGACCTTCGCCGGATTGCCAACGACCACCGAATAATCCGGAATATCCCTGATCACAACAGAGCCGGCACCAACGATGGACCATTTACCGATTTTGATCCCCGGTATGACTACTGACCCGGCGCCTAAGAAGGTGCCTTCTCCCACGGTAACGGTGCCACAAAGCACTCCTCCTGGGCCAATATGGACGAAGTCTCCAATCGTACAATCGTGATCGATCTGAGCCCCGGTATTAACGATAACATGTTTGCCAATCACGGTATTCGCCTGTATGACGGTGCGATGAAGGACCATGCTGCCGTCGCCTATCACGGAACGCGGCGAGATGGTCGATGTCCGATCCAGGAGCGTGGTAAACTGATGTTTTGCATTCATCGCCACTTTCTGTCGAACGCGGTTATCACCAATGGCAATGATCATAGATGCATCCGGGAGCATATCAGGTCGGTAAACGCCCAGTTGAGGCACTCCAAACAATTCACCCGACTGCCGGGGATCAAAAATGGCTGCGACTCTCCTACCCTGGTTCAACAGACTATCCAGCACCACACGTGCATGATCACCGCCACCCTGAAGAATGATCTCCTGGTCTTTCATCTACCTGTTTGTTAAATATTTCCCCTGAATTTTTCCATTGTTGCATGTGTATCGCTACTGATCCCTTCGGCAACGAAAACCTTTTTGATCGTTAAAAATAGTATTTTCAGATCTAAAGCGAAGGATTGGTGACGAACGTACCAGACATCGTACTCAAACTTCTGTTGCCAGGAAATGGCATTCCGCCCGTTGACCTGGGCCCAACCGGTGATGCCCGGCTTGACGTCATGCCTCGTTCGCTGTTCATCGTTATAGAGAGGGAGGTATTCAACAAGCAGGGGACGCGGGCCCACAATCGACATGTCACCCTTTAGCACATTGATCAACTGAGGTATCTCGTCGAGAGACGTTGCACGGACGAATTTTCCCACGGCCGTAAGCCGCGCCTCATCCGGCAGGAGGTTTCCCTGCGAGTCACGCTCGTCGGTCATCGTCTTGAATTTAATTACCCGGAACACTTTACCATGCTGACCTGGCCGTGGCTGACTGAACCATACTTTGCCTTTGTTTGCGACAGCGAGAAGCAAAGCAACTACGAACATTACCGGCGACGCAATGAGCAGAACGATGAGCGCGACGAGCTTATCGACAAATGGCTTTATGAACGACTTGTACAACGCTTTAAAACTAAACTTCAACTTTATCGAAAAATCCCTTGGCTAGCAAACGTCTATATTCCTCAGACAAACTTTTCCATACTTGCCTCTGATCAAAATCGGAAACAACCTTTGACCGTCCCTTTGTTGCAAATTCCCGGCGCTGGTCATCGTCATCGGCGAGGCGCTTCATGGATTCCATGAGAGGTGACACTTGTTTCACAGGAACGATCAGGCCTGTCTGTCCATGAACAATGATCTCATTACATCCATTGATGTCCGATACGACGCAAGGAACCTCGAGACAACATGCCTGCATCACCACATTGGGAAATCCCTCACGATAGCTGGGAAAAACAAAAATGTCGGAAGACCGCAGCCATGGACGCACGTCCGACTGAAAACCGGCGAGAATGACGTTGGGACTGTTGTGTAAAAAATCATAATCAACGGACGATATAGGATCCAGT
>CBHTUB010000032.1:0-22425 GCA_966095595.1 uncultured Chryseosolibacter sp.
GGGAAGAATAATGAAAATCATGAACCATCCGAAAGCACTGGACCGCACTTCCGGCGCATTCTCATTTTTCCTGAACGATCTCCTGACAAGTTTTACGATAAATACGATGAGCGCTATCAACATCCATATGAAGGAAACAAATATGGCAAGCTCCATTACCTTGAGGTCTCCATCCGCCGCAGTAGCGGAGCCGGCACTTGCAAAATCCTCATCAGGATGCGCGAGGATCTCTGCGGTTGCCTTCACTCCTTCCAGCATGCCCTGATCGTAATTCCCCTCCTTAAAGTAAGGGACCATAAAATCCATCTGGATCTTTTTACAGGTAGCATCGGGAAGAATGCCCTCAACACCGTAACCGGTGTGGAACCTTACGGTCCTTTGATCCTTGACAAGAAGAATGAGCAAGCCATTATCTTTTCCAGCCTGACCGATCTTCCACCGTTCAAACAGTTCCTGCGCAAAGAGAAAAACGTCATACTCGCCGATCGAATTCAGGGCCACCACTGCCACCTGTGCGGTCGCATTTTTTTCGAGCGTGCTCAACAGTGAATCAATTGCCGCGACCGTTCCGGATGAAAGGATATTATCCGGGTTGGACACATAGCTATTGTTGACAAGCTTGACGTTCGGAACGGTTTCAACCGTGTAGGAAGTCTGCGCAGAGGCGATTGTACCGATCAGGAGAAGAAACAGAACGAGGTGGGCTTTCACATTCGTGGGGATTAGTCAGTGAAAATAAAAAAAGTCAGGGAGATTTCCTGACTTTCACTAAGACATGTAGTCGTTTAATCCACAAGAACGAGTTTATCCGCAGCGGCAGTAATGAACTTCAGGTCTTCATCGGACAATTTAAAGCTCAGGCTACCGACGTTTTCCCTGACCTGTCTCTCATCGCGCGCCCCTACAAGTACTGATCCCATCGCTGGTTGTCTGACCGTCCAGTTTATCACCAGCTGCGACAGTGAGGCGCCATGCTTCTCCGCGATCGGCCTGATCGTATTCAACAGGGAATTGATACTGTCGATGTTCTCCGGTTTATAGAATCTGTTGCCCGCACGCGTGTCGCCTTCACCGAATTTGTACTCTTTGGTGATCTTTCCCGTAAGGATCCCGCGCTGAAGTGGGCTGTACGGCAAAATGGAAAGACCGCGTTTCAACGCCTGGGGAATGACCTCGCTTTCTATTCCGCGGTTAACCATACTATAGGGCACCTGATTGGAAACTATCTTAACCGTTTTCAACGCTTCCTCGACCTGCTGCGCGGAATAGTTGCACACGCCGGCGGCCCTCACTTTTCCCTCCTCTACCAGTCTGGCAACCTCACCCATGGTTTCGGAGATGGGAGTTGTGTTGTCCGGCCAGTGGATCTGAAGAAGATCAATGTAGTCGGTCTTGAGCCTCTTCAGGCTTTGCTCGCACTCCCGGCGCACTTTGTCCTTTGCCGAATACTTGTAGATCTTGACGGGCTTGCCGCTATTATCAGTCGTGTCAAAAAAGTATTCACCCTGTTCTGTCTCCCAGTTCAACCCGAATTTTGTGAGCACTTGATATTTATCTCTGGCGATTCCCTGCATCGCTTTCGCGACAAGCTCTTCGCTGCGACCGAAGCCATATACAGGGGCCGTGTCGATCGTCGTCACGCCATGGTCATACGATGCCCTGATGGCGCGAATGGATTGTTGCTCTTCCGCTCCTCCCCACATCCATCCCCCTACTGCCCACGCGCCGAATGCCAGCGGTGTTACTTTTACCGAAGAATTTCCAAGATTTCGTAGTTCCATATCGATAGTCGTTGCAAGACCGACGAGTTACAAATAAAAACGGCATACCTCCAAGCATGCCGTCTTACAATAATTCCGAAAACGATAGCTACTGCCCCATCATCACAAATGCTCCCCAATAGTAAGGCTCCTTGTATTTTGCCATCAACTGGATCTGTGCCTGCTTGAACGCCTTTTGTTTGTTGCCCAGCTTGATCCAGTTGTTGTAAAAGTTCGTCATCAGCATCTGCGTGGCAGCATCGTCCACCTTCCACAAGCTCATGATCATCGCATCGGCACCGGCCACAAGAAATGCCCTTTGCAGACCATACACACCTTCTCCGTTCTTGACATCGCCAAGGCCCGTTTCGCAGGCGCTGAGCACGATCAGCCTCGTATTGTCAAGATCGAGGTTCATTGCTTCGTAGGCCGTGAGTATACCGTTGTCGTTGCTCTCCACGTCGTTGGCCGCGCCGTCTATGGTCTTGCTCGCATTGGCAAGCATCAGGCCCGACCTCAGCAAGGGATTGTTTGTAGCATTCTCGGCCTCTACGCCGAATGCATCCCCACCGCCTGAAACGTCCTTGAGGAAGTAACCATGGGTTGCAATGTGCAACAGTGCAGGACCTTTGATCGCCTTAAGGTTTTTCTCGGAAGCCTGAAGCTGCGTAAACTGTGTTGTCTGGTATCCGCCAGCTTTCAATATCTTCACGATCCCTTCGATCTCCGCTTTCGTCCCCGGTAACGGAGCAACCTTGTCTCCGCCATAGTCGGGGAACCCGAGAAGTGTTGCTGTTTTTGCAGGCGTCGATGCCCTGGCATTCTTGATCGATATCAAGTCCTTTGAATTTCCGACAAGTGATATCTCGTAACGGTTGATCACATAATCACCGGAAGGTTTCTTCAGCGTGTTCAGGTTGATCTGATTGTAAGCTCCGTCCGGGGAAATGTACACAACCTTTTTTCCCTGAAGGTCGGCATCGAATCTGGCCCAGAACTGATCGTACGAATAAGTGTCTTCCAGCTTCTGCTGAACAGCATTGCGATAGTACTTCGCATATCGCGTCTCCAGCTGGGCACCATTCTCGAGAATGTTCATCTTTGGAAGCGGCATGCCTTTCTTCAGCACAAGCGCAATATACTTCGCATCGTCTGTGAACGCGTTATCGAAGTTTCTTACCCGGATAATTTCCACAACAGCTTCCGTCTCTCCGAGAACGTCCCTGATCTGCTTAAAGCTGACCTTTTGTGTGGAATAACCGGAGGAGAAGTCAGCCGAGCGTGACGACAAACTTCGTTCAATGCGATTGGCATCTGCTTCAAGCGCGGGCAGATCGATCTTCTGCTCGGCAAGCTCCTCCTTTGAAAGCGCGTAGTAGCGTGCCAGCGTCTCTTTCTTGTCCAGCCAGGCCGTGTAATCACTGATCAGCGATTTATCTCCGCTTTTCAGGATGGCTTGCTTGATCTTGTTCGTGGCGTTCAGCAAAAGACCCTTTGTTGCTGTCTGATAGTCGAAAATATCTTCAGTGATCCCCGGATTCGTTGCCGATGCCGCGATCGCGAAGTTGTAAAAACGCTGGAACCTGGGCGACGTGATATCCCAATACTTCGTTTTCTCCGCCTCGCTCATCGGAGGGAAGTAAGTGTTGATGAACTCGATGGTCTTGTCCATTACCGTCTTGTAATTGGAATAGGCTTTTTCCCATTGCTGCATTTTCCAATACAATATGGCAAGCTCTTCCTGTGTACGTGCGTAGTCAGGATGGTTGATACCGAGAACCTGTTCCCTTATGCCGAGAGCTTTGGTCAGGAGTGGTTCCGCATCGGCATGGCGACCTGTAATGCGGTAAAAGATCCCGAGGTCCGCGGTAGCCCGCGCGTAACCGGGGCTTTGCTCGCTTTGTTTTTTCTTAAAGATGTCCTGGGCCTTTTTCAACAGCGCCTCCACCTGATCGAACTTTTTCGTCTCTATGTAGAGCAATGCCAATTGGTTCAGCAGCGCAGCATACTCGGGGTTGCCGGCGGCAATGTTCTTCTCGTACGACTTCTTCATCTCGATGAATACGGCTTCAGCCTCGGCATACTTTCCGGCCATCTGATACATGAAGGCCAGGTTGGTCTGGAACCTGCGGCCGTCGAAAGAATTTTTACTGCGCTTTAATGCCTTTTTGAAGGCAGCCTCCTGCGTCGCAATGGCTTTTTTCATCAGGTCGATCGCTTCGGTATACCGCCCGACATTCTGATAAAGCATCGCCTTGTTGTTTTGAATGATCGCATATTGAAGACTGTTTTCCGTGAAGGTTTTTTTTGCCAATTCCAGCGCCTCGTCAAACTCCCTTTCAGCCTCGTTATAGTGGCCATTCATCTGCTGGATCTTTGCCCGGCTGTTGAGGTTTGCGATGTAGGCCGGACTCGAGTTTCCGAGCTTCTCGCTAGACTTCAGGGCGAGGTCAACTTTCTCCTGGGCTTCATTGGTTTTTCCTTCAGCCATATAAACCAGCGCCATGTTCGATATACAACGCGTGTAGCTGATGTCGTCGGTCAGGCTGTTGGTTTCGATAAAACTCTTTGCATCGTTAAAGGCAGATTCTGCGAGCTTGTACAAACGTGTTTCATATAACGACGTCGCGTAGTCTACGGTATCACGGGCGATCTCCTGAGGGGTCTTTTCCGCGTGAGACCTCATGCCGTACAGCCCGCGCGTCACCAGCTCGCCTTTCTGTGACACGTTGATCAATCCCGAGTTTTCATTCACCGAGATCGCAAATTGAAAATCGATGGAATCGAGCTTTGCTTTCTTCTTTGCTCCCAGATCGCCGAGACCCTTGTTGAGCAATTTCGAGAACTGGTCGTCCTGCGCCTGCGCGATCAGGACGATGCCAAAAAAGAAAATGGCGAATATGGATAGATGCTTATTCATAACAATCAGTGGTGGTACAAAAGTACAACAAAAAGCCAGCGGGCAACCGGCTATTTAATACGGATTTCCCCAAAAAAGTTTCGGCGTTTAACGTGCAAAAATCACCGTCACGAGAGCTATGCATTATTCATGCCGACTTACTCTATATTTGCAGGCACATGAAGCCTTTCAAACTACATCGCAGTACGTCCGAAGCAGTGATCAATGCCCTGGAGGCAATTTTCGGTGACAACCGATACGCGGACAAGGTTATTGAGAAGACGTTAAAGTCCAATCCTAAATGGGGCGCGCGCGACAGGAGATTCATCGCAGAGACGACTTACGACATCGTTCGGTGGTACAGGTTACTGGCAGAGATCAGTCGCTCAGAGCATAACGACTACTGGGCGTTGCTGGGGACCTGGTTTCTCCTGAACGATGCGGAGCTACCCGGATGGCCGCAGTTCGACGCATTGGATAGATCTGCCATCGCTGCCTCGTATCAGAAGCTGCAAAAGGTAAGGAAGATCAGAGCCTCGATCCCCGACTGGCTCGACGAGCTGGGAGAAAGGGAGCTCGGTGTGGCCTGGGAAAAAGAGCTGGATGCATCGAACGAAGAAGCGCAGGTGGTGCTGAGAGCAAACACATTAAAAATCTCCAGGGCAGAGCTTCAGCAGACCCTGGCTGAGGAAAATGTGAAAGCAACGCCCCTGATCGGCTTCGCTGATGCGCTGGTGCTCGAAGAACGGCAAAACGTGTTCGGGACGAACGCATTCAAGGAGGGGCTTTTTGAGGTGCAGGACGCGGCTTCGCAGCTGATCGCGCCATTCCTGCGGATAGAGCCAGGGTTGCGGGTGATCGATGCATGCGCGGGCGCAGGAGGAAAAACATTACACCTGGCAGCCCTCATGAAAAACAAGGGACGGATCATCGCCATGGACGTAGAGCAGTTCAAGCTCGACGAGCTTCAAAAACGTGCGCGAAGGGCTGGTGTATCGAATATGGAAACGCGTTTGATCGAATCGTCCAAGACCATCAAGAGGCTGGAGAATTCTGCCGACAGACTGCTGCTCGACGTGCCCTGCTCCGGACTGGGTGTTCTACGGCGCAATCCGGACGCAAAATGGAAACTCTCCGCGGAATTTATAGAGAAAGTCAGAGACATTCAGCAACATATCCTTCAGGACTACTGCGTGATGGTAAAACCGGGAGGAATGATAGTGTATTCAACCTGTAGCATCCTTCCATCAGAAAATGAACTGCAGATAGCGAAGTTCATGGAAAGCAGGAAAGGACAATTCGAGTTCATCGAAGAACGCCACGCACTGCCATCGGACGGTTTCGATGGATTTTATATGGCACTGATCAGAAGAATAAGCTAGATCCGTTATACATCCGTGGAATCGTATACAACGACCTTCTGCCAGAGGTGTTTGTAACTGTCCACAAACTTTACGTGAGTGGGGTGTACCTGATACTCATCGTGCGCTTTCACATCATCAAAAATATTCAGCCATGAAACGCTGTAGGAGTTGTCGACCACATCCCGCTTTTCTGTCGCCGCAGGTACGCCGATCTTGGCTACACGCAACTGCCTGATCGTTTTCAGACTGTTGAGTCCTTCGATCAGCTTATTGAGGTCTTCCTTCGAGTCTGGATTTTTCAACCAGAAATATACGTGATGCACAAGTTGCCTCTTCTCTTTGGATTCTATTGATGTTCCCATCGCCAGCGTTGTTGCGCCCACCGCTGCAGCTGTGGCAACGAAAGTTCTGCGCGTTTGTTTCTCCATAATAGTCAATTTGACGATTTCAGGCCTAAGATACGCAACATCTCCAACAACCAAAACTGTCGCTGAAGCTAGATGGTGATCTCTATACGGTTTCTCTCCGGATCCAGGACCACACTTTCGTAGTAGCCATCACCCGTGGTTCGCGGTTCGCCCACGACTTCGTAGCCATCGTTCCGCAGGCGATCGGTAAGCAAATCCACCGCTTCACGGCTTCCCACGCTGATCGCGAAATGAATGAGGCCTTTGAACTGATCGTAAATGTCGTTGTTCGAATCAGGAATTCCTGGCATCCGCATGAGCTCGAGCCGGCAACCCTGGTCGAACGAAAGAAAATAGGACTCGAACTGTTTTTTTGGATTGAAATATTTCTCTCCCGCACGGGCCTCGAAATATGTCGTATAAAAACTTTTCAGTTTCTCCAGGTCCGTGCACCAGATGGCGAGATGTTCGATTTTCATTGTGCCGGCGTACGTTTTGTTCTCAGGAAGAGTATAAGATCGGTAGCGGGCAGCGTGGTGATCCCCGCCTCACGCAACATGGTAACTATTTGTCCACGGTGGTACGTTCCGTGATTCACAACATGGTACAGCATATCTTCAACGACATCGCTGAACGGTTGTCCCTTCAGCGTTGTATAATCGATCGATGTATGGATAAAGTGATCCCCTTTACTTTGTACAAAAGAAAGCAGCTCCCGTGATCCTTGTTCAAATCTATTGATGAGCTCGTCCCTGGGGATCGTCAACCCGGTAGAAGGGAATTGTTTCAAACTGATTCCCTGTAGTCGTTTTAGCCACACTTGCTCCGAGTCCATAACATGTGTCAGGGTCTTCGCTATCGACGTGAAACTGCTTTTCCGCTCCTGGAAAAGAATTGTTTCGTCGACTTGTCTTACAGTTTCCACAATCCTGGCATTTGCCCAGGCATTGTACTCAAGATGTTGAAGAATTTGATAGGGCATGTTCTAGTTAAGTTCAGATGACAGCTGATGCAGACGGTACTTCGCGTATTGCCTTGCTACCTTTACAGTATCGTCGGTCTTGAGATACTTTTTGAAATACCTGACAGCATTTGTTTTATCCTCGTAGTACTCATCGTAGTTGCGCGCAAGGTGATAGAGTAAAATATCCGATTTCGAATATTCGTACGCGGCCTGGTAATATTTGATCGCATTTTTGTGGTCATGTGCCTGCTCATACGCCATGGCCAGCTGCATATGATAAACACCGATATTGTCCGAGATGCCCTGATCGATCGCCGCTGTTAGTGCAGGGATCGAATTTTTATGATCGCCAAGATGGTGATAGGACGAACCCATGTAGTAGTACATCCAATCACTCTTTACGCCCCTGGTTTCGAGAAATCGCATGCACTGAATGGCTTTGTGATAATCATGCGTTTCATGATAGCTGAGTCCCAGAAGCCTCGCCTCCACTGTGGTCGTATCGTTCTTCTCCAGCACATGATTGACATGACGGATAACGAGATCATACTGTTCTTCATCCAGCTTCACGCGGGCCAGCATCAGCTCGATCCTTTTATTTCCCGTCTTCTCCAATCCAACGGTCAAAATGGAATCTGCCGTTGGAAATTGTTCCATGGCGATCAACACTTCAGAAACTCCCGTGTATGCTTCCACATCCATCGGATTCAACTCGAGAGCTGATACATAATTTACAACTGCGCCCAGGACATCCTCGGTTTCTGCCAGGACGTTCGCAAGTTGCTTGAAGTAGTAACTGTTCGTGCTGTCAAGTTCGGTCAGCTTTCCGAAGCAATCGCGTGCCGCATCGAACTCTTCATTTTTTACAAAGAGCAATCCCAGCTGTTGGAGCGCGCTGCGGTTCAACGAATCCTGCTGAACAACCTTCAAGTAAAATGCCCTGGCCTTGTCGACGTGACCCAATCGGGAATAGCAATATGCTTTTCTCTGCAACACGCTTATGCTGGAATCCTCCACGGCTTCCAGTGCCAGAAGCGCCTTTTCAAACTGATAATTGTTGATCAGATAATCTGCCTGCCGGGTGGCTTCGCTGACCTGAGCGAAAGCAAATGGCATCAAAAGAAAAAAAGCAGCGAGAGAGGTTAATGCTTTCATCGGTTTTTTCTCTGAATGTATATAAAAGAAAGAATTACTTCAAGGTCACGACTCGTCCTTCAGGCGTTGATAAATATCCGGCTGATGAATTTCCATAAATCGATCCGGAGATCTCAACGGCTTGAAGCCATATTGTGCGTATAACGTATGCGCGTCGGACGTTGCCAGTAAAAATCTTCGCAGGATCTTCATATCATCGATATCGAAGATGAATGTCATCAATCGTTTAGATACGCCCTTTCCCCGGAATGATGGCGTAACAAAAACGTCTGCCAGATAGCCGAAGGTTGCAAAGTCGGTGATGACGCGTGCAAATCCGATCTGCTTTCCGGCGGAGTATATCCCGATGCACAGTGAATACTCGATCGACCTCGTGACAAGCTCAGCCGTAATTCCCTTTGCCCAGTAAGAGTGCATCGAAAGAAACTCGTGGATAAACGGAACATCCAGTTTCGATTTATCAGTGCTGAAAAGCAGCTCGCCGATGGTCCACTCCCTCAACATTTATTTATTTACTTACCTCCAGTAGAATTTTTCCGAACTGATTTCCCGTTTCCATTTGATTGAAAGCATCGTGTACTTTAGACAACGGAAAGGTTTTATCGACCACCGGTTTGATGTTCCTGCTCTCGAGAAAGTCCAGCATCGAAAGGAACTCATCCCTTGTGCCCATGGTCGTGCCGTGGATAGACAGTTGTTTCCAGTATAGAAGTCGCGTTGAAACCTCCGTGATGTTTCCAGCCGTACGTCCAAAGTTCACGATCCGTCCTCCGGGCAGCGCAAGCTCCACAAGCTTTCCGAATTGGTCTCCCCCGGCGCTATCGACGATGATATCGAAACCGCCTGCTTCTTTCTGCGCCTTTGCGCTCCAGTCCGCATCCTTGTAGTTGAAGCCACCTGTTGCGCCCAGTGCCCTTGCACGTTCCAGTTTTTCAGGCGATCCACTCGTCACATACACACGTGCCTGATAGGCTACGGCAAACTGAAGAACCCATAGCGCAGCTCCTCCTCCGATCCCGGTGATCAGCACCTTCTCCTTCGCGCGAAGACGCGCCTTTGAGAAAAGTGCACGGTAAGCCGTCAGTGCCGACAACGGTACGGCTGCAGCTTCTGCAAATGAAAGATGCTCCGGTTTTTCAAAAATATATTTTTTCGAGATGACGATATATTCCGCAAAGGTGCCATTGTCAGGGAAGCCCAGGATCCTGAATGAATCACCCTGAACCAACGGGTTGTTGCCCCAATCAAGGCTCGGATTGATCACAACTTCGGCACCTACGAGCAACGGATCGGCATCCTCTCCCACATCTTCAACGACACCCGAGCCGTCGGATCCGAGAATGATACCGTTTGGAAAATTTTGCGCAGTTTCCCTGATGAGCCACAGGTCCCGGTGATTGAGGGCAGCATATTTTAATTTGATGAGCACCTGATCTTTTACAGGCCTGGGTTTCTTTACATCTTCTACAACTATCGGTTGATCTTTTCCCCTGAACAATACTGCTTTCATCTATGCTGTTTTTCTTTTTATGAGGAAGCAATGTTCGAATTGCTCCATCCCGATCTTCGGGTAGTAATTTACGGCTGCCGGTGCAGCGAGTAATATCAACGTTGTTTCGAGTCCTGCGGTTTCATGCGTCAGCCGCACCAATTCCTTGCCTATGCCCTTGTGCTGATAGGCCTGATCCACGGCAAGATCTGAAAGGTAAGTGCAAAAGGCAAAATCCGAAAGTGCCCTCGACACGCCGACAAGTTTTTGCTGATCCCACGCAGTAACCAGGACATTACCATAACGCAACATCTTACGGATCTTTTCGGGATCGTTCACGGGTCGGCGCTGATCGAGCGTCGACCGTTTTAAAAGGTCAATAAACTCCTGTTCAGTGATGGCAGCATCACTGCGATATGAAATCGTAGCCATAAGTAATGAATTTTTAAATCGGAGATCGGACGATCAGAATTTCAGGACATAATTCCAGTTATGAACATCGGGTTCGATACCCATGCGGATATTATGAAGTTTTCTTTTCACCTGTTGCTGGAAACTTGTCGGGCCTGCTTCCGGGATCTGATAGTCCTTACCATTGATCTGGATAACGGCGATCGGCGCAACCACTGCGGCTGTTCCCGTGCCGAATGCTTCGGTCAATGTTCCCTGAATGAAGCCCTGTTCGATCTCATCGATGGACACGCGGCGTTCTTCCACTTTGAACGTCGGGAATTCCTTCGCCAGCGCCAGTATCGAGTCACGCGTCACACCATCGAGAATGGCAGTTGAAAGTTGGGGCGTAACGAGACAGCCATTCAACACGAACATTACGTTCATCATGCCTACCTCGTCGATATATTTATGTTCCTTGTGGTCGGTCCAGAGGATCTGGTCGAAGCCTTCTTCGCGCGCGATCTGGGTCGGGTAGAAGGCGCCTCCGTAATTGCCGGCGCACTTCGCAAATCCGGTTCCTCCTTCTGCAGTGCGAACGAACTTGTTTTCAACCTTGAGCCGATATGGCTTCGCCTGATATGGTCCCACCGGACAGGTAAGGATGATAAATTTGTAGCTGTCGGAAACTTTAACACCCAGGCGTGACTCCGTAGCAAACATCACGGGGCGGATATAAAGCGATGAGCCTTCGCCATCCGGAACCCAATTCTTGTCGATGTCAAGTAAAGCCTGCAGGCCTGACAACCACAGATCTTGTGGAACGGGAGGCATGCACATGCGATCCAATGAACGGTTAAAGCGCTCGAGGTGCTTGTGGGGACGGAAGATATTTATCTCGCCCTTTGGCGTTCTGAACGCCTTCATTCCTTCGAACACGGCCTGTCCATAGTGCAGGGACAACATTGCCGGTGAAAATTTCAGGTCGCCGAAGGGCACGATCGAAGGCGAGCCCCAGTGGCCCTTGTCAAAATCGACGACAAACATGTGATCGGAAATGTGCTTTCCAAACTCAAGGTTATTAAAGTCTACTTCCTTGATTCTCGAATTTTTGATCCGCTCGACAGCGATGTTTGACGTCAGGGTTGCCATAGTAGTAAATGTTAACGGGTGAATTTCTGTATTATCGTTGAATATTCCTTTCGTTCACTTTAAAATTTGAATCTTTTCAATATGCAAACGTGTGTTTGGTGAGTAATGTTGTCTTCAGCCTTCAGCGCCAAGTACTTGAAATATTTCGCTGGAAATCTTATCCAGCACTTCCAGGGTTAGGGCAATGTCTTGCGGTTCCGTCTGCCAGTTGGAAATAGCCGCCCGGATCCCAGGTCTGCCCTTGTACAAAGTCGGTGTGAAAAATACCCTGCCATCATCACGGACGCGCGCGAGAAATGCCTGAATGGTCTCCGACGTCACCGCGCTACCCTTCAGGGTAAAGCAGACCACATTCATTCGCACAGGCGCAAGCAATTCAAAGAAACGAAGACCCTGTATGCTGCGTCCCAGTTCCTGAGCAAGGTTACAATTGCGCTCGACGATCTCCTGATGCCCCTCCCTGCCATAAGCCATCAACGTGAACCATGAAGGCAGCGCCCTCCATCTTCTGGAGTTCTCCGGAGTGTAGTGGAAATAGTCCGGGCTTTTTTCCGGATCGCCAAGATAGGCCGCGCTGTTCTGAAACACCCTGAGCTGAACACCCTTGTGTCTTGTGAACTGCATCGCAGAATCATATGGAACGTTGAGCCACTTATGGGCATCGATCGTAATACTGTCAGCAGCGTTGATGCCGTTCATGAGACGCGCATAGTCCGGCGACAGTGCTGCAAACCCGCCAAATGCAGCGTCGACGTGAAGCCAGAACTTGTATTTCGATTTTAACGCAGCTATTGCCCCGAGGTCGTCGAAGTCGACGGTGTTTACCGTGCCGGCATTTGCCACCACAATGACGGGATGACCGATCTGCCTGAGGATCGCCTCCAATGCATCGATGTCAACGGCTTCGCGATCCTGAAGGGTCGCAGGCTTGATCATGGCATTTCGACCGATACCCAGCATGGACATCGACTTGAGGATACTGGAATGCGGCGTAGCACTCACGACCTTCACCGGAACGGATCCCAGCCCCTCGTTGCTGAAATCTATCCCCGATTGTTCACCTACCCATTGACGACCCTGCGCAAGGCCCACGAAATTGGCCATCGTAGCGCCCGTCACAAACGAACCGAAGTAATCTTCGTGCAGGCCGAAGAGCTGTTTGAAAAAGTGGATCGTCTGACGTTCGAGCTGCGGCGCGATGGAATCATTGCTTCCGCATGCGTTCTGGTCGTACGCGCTTACGAGCCAATCACCGGCGACCGAGGCGGGTGTCGAGCCTCCCGTTACAAAACCGAAATAACGTGGCCCTGCAGAGGCTGCGACAAGATCAGAATATTTATCCCTGAACAAGTCCAGCGTTGCTGCTGCGCCAATGCCTGTTTCAGGCACAGATTGCAAGGGTATGTCTTTGATGTATCGTCCGGGCGCTACCGTATCCTGGGTGTCAAGATATTTTTCCGCGATCGCAGATGCCTGCGCCAATAAACCTGTGAATGATGCCCTATCTTTTTCGAGAAGCCTGTGCATTTTTAAAATCCCTTTAGAAGTTCCGATGTTGAAAGGACCGTAGCAAATTCGTCGTGTAAGCTTGCCAATGTGGTATTATGGATTACGTCGGCGGCGTATACTTTTCCATCCTTGCCTTTTCGGTCAAATGTGGCAGTGGCGTCATCCACTACAACTGTCTTGTAAACATAGTTGCCAGCCATTCGTGCAGTTGTGGAAACACAATGATCCGTTGTCAGGCCAACGATGACAACCGATGTGATGCCTGCCCGATCGAGACGTTCCTTCAGATCCGTTCCGATAAAAGCGCTGTTTACATTTTTACCGATGACGGGCTCACCCAGCAACGGCTTCACGGCGTCCTTGATCTCATTCCCCCGCTGACCTGGCGTAAGCCTGGATCCCGGAACAATGGAGTCGTGCCTGATGTGAAACAGGGGAAGCTTCTTCGCTCTCCAGGCGTTCAACAACTCGGAAGCATTTTTCTCAGCCTGAGGATTATTTCGACTACCACCCCAGAATGCAAGCTCATCGAAACCATTCTGAATGTCGATAAGGATCAGTGCAGTATTATTCATATCAGTAGATACATTCGAGCCCCTGACCTACGGGCTGAACCGAGGCAAGTACTTCTTCCCTTGTTTTTTTGTCTGATAATTTCTCAACGATGAACCCGACGAGATCGAGCGCTGCAAGACATCCGGCGGCCGTGGCGATGTTGCCGTGGATCACCAGCGGTTGCTCTACTACTTCTACGCCATAACCTTTCAATGCCTCGATCGCCGTTGGGTAGGTAGTCGCAGTAAGACCATCGAGCAAGCCAAGCGCTGCGAGTATCAAGGCCCCGGAGCACATCGAAGAGATGATCTGCCTGGAGGGGTCAAGATTGAATTGCTTCAAATAGCCGGGATCTTTTATCAGCTTTCTCGTCCCCGCGCCGCTGGCAAAGAACACAGCATCGGCATCGAGACACTCCGTGAGGTCGCCATGTGTTTCCAGCTTGATGCCACATACGGAGGTATGATAAGGTGCAGTTCCAACTATCCTGACCTGCCAGTCCTTGTGGATGAGCTTTGCCCTGTTCAACAGGTCCCAGGGCAGGAATACGTCGATGTCCGTGAAGTTGTCGAAGGCTACGATTACGATCTTTTTCATGATTGATCTTTATATAGTCGGGAAATATTTTTCTTCATCTCATCGGCAACCGGCAAGTCATCGCCTGCGCGACGTTGCTCGAGCTCGCTAATAATATTCAGGTAATTCTTCCTGTCGCGGTTTTGCGAAAGCTTCCAGGCTGCCTGTATGTCGGTGATCGTTATTTCAAATCCCACAAGGCCTCTTATCTCCCTTTCAACGTAACCTTCGCTCATTCCCTCAACGGAGACGGGATTCTTCGAGCTCTTTTCATATTTATCGGTAAGCTCTTTCAATGCGTTGAGCAGCTCATCGCCTTCAACAAGGCGAATAGTGCCATAAACATGCACCGCAATGTAATTCCACGTAGGAACGTTTTCGTGATCATACCACGATGACGAGATGTAAGCATGCGGACCGTTGAAGATCGCCATCACCTCCCGCTGCTCTCCGAAAAACTTCCACTGCTGATTGGCGCGCGAAAGGTGACCATGCAGCTTTGTGCGATCCTGGGACAACATCAATGGCAAGTGAGTAGCCCACAGCTTTCCGTTCACCGTACTTACAAGATTTGCAAAACTGTTATGCCCGAGAAATTGGTAGATCTCGTTTACCTCCGAGGGTTGATATTGGCGTGGGACAAACATTACTTATTGAGTTTCGACAAAATCTCATTTATCCGTACAAGATGGTGATCATCGTGCTCGGCGTCGAAATATGCAAGATCGACAGCATTCATCGGCACTTTTAACCGTGGATGCAGCGCAGACGCATCAAGGTCCTTGCTTTCCAGGCTGGCGTATTTCCGGAGATTTGCCATTCTATTCTTTTTGAAGTATGCGATGACCTCGCTTACCTTTTGTGCATTATAGTCCACGCGAGGCTCGAATACCGCAGGCGACATCGGGCTTACACCGTTCTTCATTTCGTCGATCCGCTTTAACGCGATCTCATCCACTTCAGCCAGATGTCCGATATTCTGCTTGATGCTCCATTTGCCATCGAGCTTTGTCGACAGTATTTCTTCCGGCACGCCGCTGACCTTTCTTTCGATCCGGGCGATAGTGCCTTCGAGGCGCTCGAGAAGAAAAGGCAGCATTCCCTTGTGGAATCCAAAGTTGAATTTGCGTTCGAACCACTCCAGCTTCTGCATATTGAAAGTCGTTTAATCTTTTAGCCGGTAACCGAAGATCTTCAGACTTCGGTTTATCCCATCGAGCACGGCAATGTCGGGCAGGTGGGCCCATTCGACGAAGCCGAACTTTTCAAATAATTTGATACTCGGATCATTGTGCGCGAAGATGTATCCGAGCAAAGTAGTGATGTTCAGCTTTCCCGATTCATCAACAGCAAATTGCAATGCCTTTTTACCCAATCCCTTTCCCCTTGCCTTCTCATGAAGGTAAATGCTGATCTCAACGGTACCGTCATACGCCGGCCTGCCGTAAAATGAATGAAACGCAAGCCACCCCACCACCTGACCCGATTCCTCGATCACCCACAACGGCCTCTTTTCGGGTGTATGCTTATGAAACCATTCTATCCGACTTTCGACGGTTATCGGGCTGGTGTCTGCCGTGACGAGTCTCGACGGGATCGTGGAATTATATATTTCGACAATTGCCGCGAGGTCATCCAACTTAGCATAGCGAAACCGATAGCTCATTTTTTTACTTCAGCAGCCGTTACTGTAACAGGTTTATGGTGAACGGGAAATTTGACAGAACGCGCGATGAAACACATTTTGTTTGCATCGTGATGAAGCGCATTAGCCTTCTCTACCATCGATTCATCTGCCACGGTCACTTTGGGCCGAAGCGTTATATGCACGAACTGACCGCTTCCGTCCTTGTTTTCTTCCATCTCGCCCAACGCTTCGTCAACGTATTCCTGAACTACGACACCGTTGACGGCACACAAATGGAGATACCACAACATATGACAACCCGAAATCGAAGCGACGAGCAGTTCTTCCGGATTATGCCTGTTTCTGTCCCCCCTGAACGACGGATCCGACGAGCAAAGCAGGTCATTCTTTCCCTCGACCAGGATGTCGTGATTACGCGAATACGCCTTGTAGTCACTGGTGCCCGTACCAAGGTTGCCCACCCATTGCGTTTTCGATTTGTATTGATGGAGGTGTCCCATTAATTAAGATGTTTTTTCATGAGCAGATCGGTCTGTGCATCGCGCCCCAGCATAAATACATGTTGTCCGAAAAATTCGAAGCCCCCCTTTTTATAAAATGCTATGGCAGGTTGGTTGTGCTCCCACACGCCCAGCCAGATAACGTCGAAGCCGTTTTCACGCGCATAGGCGATACAGTGTTCCATCATCGCTTTGCCTACACCCTTGCCAATGGAATCTTTTATCGCGTAAATTCTTTCGATCTCGATCGGCCGATGGTCCTCTAGCTCTTCGGGTATTTCGCTGGCCTTCACTTTACAAAAACCCACAGCCTTTCCATTTTCTTCGACGATGAAGAACTTTGCACCGTTCCCTTTAAACTCATCAGCGATCTTTTCTTCACTAAATGTCGAAGACAGGTAAAGGTC
The DNA here is from genome assembly GCA_966095595.1 of uncultured Chryseosolibacter sp. Taxonomy (GTDB): domain Bacteria; phylum Bacteroidota; class Bacteroidia; order Cytophagales; family Cyclobacteriaceae; genus Chryseosolibacter. The sequence goes on from CBHTUB010000032.1 coordinate 16,776, forward strand.
CATATCTTCTTTTGAATTCACTGCTTCAAAAGTTTCCCGGAATGTTTTAATGCCCAACGTGATGAGCTCCGGCACATCAGCAAGCGAACATTCGCGGATATTCAGGGCTGAGTCAATCGTCTTCATCTTTAAAGAACCAATTCCATTTTGATGTCGCTCCGCTTGTAGGGACCATCCAGCGCAACTTCCACAAATCCCAATTTTCTATAGAGTGCAATGGCAGGTGCAAGTTTGGTATTCGAATATAGAATGATCTTCCGCGCTCCGAGTTTTTTCGCCTTGCTGATCGCTGCATGCGCGAGTGACTCGCCAACCTTGCGTCCCCGAAACTTCTCATCGACTGCCATCTTTGTAAATTCGTAAACTCCGGGTTCGACAAATTTCAGCGCGACGGTCCCGGCTAGCTCGTCTTCAAACAGCGCCATCAATATACTGCCGCCCCGGGCAATGATATGCTCATCGGGATGCTGCAGCACCTGGAAATCGACCGGCTCCATCCAGAAGAATTTTTCGATCCAATCGCGATTGAACTTCTCGAAATACGGCTGGTGCTCCGGTGCATAGTCGACGATGTGCGTCATTACATCTTCCATGGGTTTACGGCTATTTCCTTGTTGTGAGATAAAAATCGTCCGTCAATGATCATCAGCTTCACTCCCTTTTCTGAAGTTGAACGATGAAAGCTCGCATCGTCAGATACCACATACGACATTCCCGGCTTAAGCGTGAACTTCCTGCCGTCACTCAACTCGGAGGTCATTTCCCCTTCAAGACAATACACGATATGGCCCGCCTTGCACCAATGATCGGCCTTGTACCCTGCAGAATACTCAACGATCCTCACCCGAAATTGTTCGAACTGCATCGTCTTGTACCGCGCCAGGCCAAACTCGCCTTTCTTCTCGACCGCCGGAAGTCCTTCCCAGTCTGTGGTTTGAAATAATATCGGTTTCATAGACCTATCTGCTGAATTGTGCTTTCCATGCATCACGCAACTGATATCCCTTGTTCACGATGTAGATGCCTCCTACGGTGAGGATGATCGCAACCACAACCTTCAGGTTCATCTTCTCATCCAGCACAAGCCACCCGAGCAATATCGCGACCACCGGGTTCACATAGGCATAGAGCGACACGATGGTCATTGGCAGCTTGCGCAGGGCATACGAATACGACGCATACGCTACAATGGATCCGAACACGATGAGGTATAACAATGAATACCCCGCTTCAGGACTCCATGACACGGTAGACAGGTCGTCGAACGCAAAGCTGAGCGGATAGAGCCAGAGGCCACCGAAGAACATCTGCAGACCCGCATTCACGAATGGATTGCTCTCCAGATTCTTCTTCTTGATCCATATGCTGCCCGACGCCCATGCGATAACCGCAGCGAATGTCATAACTATGCCTAACGTGTACTCACGTTTCGAGAACTGATCGATATTTTGTCCGAAGATGAGCAGGATACCGATCATGCCGATGGCCAGTCCAAGAATGATGGGCACGGTTGGACGTTCGTCCTTGTTGATCATCACGTTCACCAGTATCACAACAACCGGCATCAGAGAACAGATGATTGCGGCGATGCCGCTCGGTATATGCATTTCGGCCCACGCAACAAGGCCGTTACCCATCGATATCATAAAAAATCCGCCGACGGCCTGCTGAACAAGCTGTTCCCTTGAAGGCAATTTCGCTTTACCTGCGATGAACATGAAGGCAAGTAACAATCCGCCCGCAACGGTCTGCCTGATGGCCGTGAAAAGAAACGGGGGGAAATGCTGCACGGCGATCCGGAGCGCGAGGTAAGTGGTACCCCACACCAGACAAACTGCAGCCAGCGCGATGTAAGCAACGTAAAGATTCCTATTTCCCATTTGCGTTGTCTCTACAGACATTTAAGTAAAACAAATTTTTCAGTAAAAACGGATAAAAAACAGTTTCAGTTTTATGTATTTTGACCATATCAGTTACTGGAGACTGGCGGCTATCGATAGCATCAATCCATTATTAAAATCATTCCTGTCTTCATGGTAAATGTCGGCCAGCACGATCGCCGTTATGCCTGTGCTCAGTGTGACGCGTTCGGATACTTTCATACGGGCAAATGCGGCATTCAAGCCCATGGTCGTGTAGCCCGCATCGTCGAAGAATGCATTGTTATTCCACAACATCAGCATCAGATCCAAATGATCCTTTGCGTACATGAACCTGAACCGGTTAAGCCAGTCAAAATTTTCAGGTTCCATCACGAGACCGGTAAGGCGCGCACAATGCTCTATCGTAAACCGATTGGTGACGCGCCAGGAACTGATCAAAAAGACTACAGCATCGGAGCCCGGATCAATCACTTTTTCACATTGCTCGATGGAAGCGCCAAGGTAGGGCATGACCGTAAACCGTTTCGACAGTTCAAACCGCGCGTAAGCCGCAGCGAGCGTAAAGTTGTATGAGCCATGGATGTCCTGCAGGTCGACAGCCTTGATGAACATCGCGCCATAACGCTTCCGGTTGTAGGTTACGTTGACGTCTGCCGCAGTGTTCTTGCTTACCAGTACACCGCCGTAGCCAAAAAAACTCATTGAATGCATCCGCGCGGTCAGGCGGAGCTGGTATTTGTCACTGTCCTGTTTGACCGTATCTGCGGGCGCGAACGCAAAACTGTCAGCGATGCCCAGCAGGAGAACGATGGTAGATGTTGTCGCGAAACTGGAGAGGTTCATGGCGCAAGTGCTTGATTCAACACTTACAAATACGGAGAACAAACAGTTTCAGTTTTATCTATTTTAACCAGATCAGTTTACTGTACTCCCTATGAAAACCGATTACATGTTCTTTGTCCATACGTCATACAATGACAACTGTTCGGGCGTTGGAGCCTGAACATGATTCCATGTAGGAGTTTCTCCGTCAATGAACCCGATACCTACTTTGCCGAGGTACTCGGCGTACGGTAATTCCTCATGACCCTCGATGTAGCTGGCGATGAATTGTTCGATCTCGGGATAAGTCATCGTGACAAGGACATCGAAGAACATTTCCTCATCGAAAGGCGTGTCCGGTCCGTAGGTATTGATGAGTTCGAGGATAACTTCACGAAGACCTTTTTGTCCGCCCGAGAGTTCGAGCAAACGAATGTCGAGAAGCATTGCCGTCAGTGCGCCGCGGTAATACACGTTTCCATACTGGCGGGACCATGGCTGCACATATGAATTCCGCGACAGCTCTGTCAGGCTCACATCGGGGTCGAAATAAGTTCGGTCTGTTTTGATCTTATCCATCATCTCATCGACATAAGCCTGCTGTGAGATCTTGCCGGCCCGCATAAGCATGGTAAGAGCGGCCCATTCCGTAACACCTTCGTAGAGCCATAAATGCTGCGACGCAGTCGGTGTCACAAAGTCGAAGTCCTGAATGACCTCGCTGTGGATGTTCAACGGAGTGACTATGTGAAAAAATTCATGGGCCGTTATCCACTTCACCTGCTCCGGATCGAAATTTTTGATCACATAGGTCGATGAGTAAGAGTGTTCCCACGCTCCGGTATAAAATTCCCCATAGTGGAAAAGAAAGGAATAGCGATCGACCGGTATATCTCCCAGAAATTGTTCTGCTGATTCGATGACATCTCCAATGCTCGTCGAGATCTGATCGGCCGTGACCAGATGGCCGGCCGAATAACAATAGATGTCTACTTCACTGTCTGATATCATTTGAGCCGATTCCGTCAGTTCTCCGACGAGAAAGGGTGAATCAACCAGGTGGTCGAAATCATTGGCTTCGTAAAATCCTTCAGCATTTTTCTCAAGGGCGGTACCTGTTTTCCAGCCGGACGGAACATAAAGCTTTACCAGCATTTTCTGCTCCTTCAAATTTTCCGGATATCCAAAAACGCAATACGTATTGATCAGGGCATGGTCGGCCTCGAGCGACGTGCCGGCCATCCTGGCAATCACCGAGCCGTTGTACAATGTGTCCCATGTGTCACGTGAAGTATATTCGATCCTGGTCGTATTCTCGGGATCCGACAAACGGAATTGATTGGTACTGATCTTTTCAACACCGAGCGAATGTCCGTTCTTGTCAAGTGCACGGAAGTCGCCGATGAATCGGCCGACATCGGTAACGCTGTATAGCCCCGGTGCGGTGGAAGCAAATTGAAAAATATTGTCCGACGACGTGAGCGGGGGTAACGACACAACTACCTTGAACCGATCTTCGGAACGATTGTTCAAATTCACCTCATAGGTCACGTAATCCGCGGGAGGATATTCTCTCGGATCGTCAGAGCACGAAAAGATTATGAGCGCAGCAGCAAAAACAAATGGCAAAGCCGTCTGTTGTATCATGATACTATTATACTATTCGTCCTTGAAAATTGCATCACCATCCATGTAATACCGACCATTGACATTTTTTTTCCAAACTTAAATACACCGTCCTATTTTCCACATAGCGGGCGTTAAAAGATCGCTGGCATAATTTTATCCCCCACCTAAAAAACTTCTTTTAAGATGGCGGAAAAGATTATCGTGGTAGAAGACGACAAAGACATCCAATTCCTGCTTAAAGATTCATTGTCAAAGGCTGGTTATGACGTCCAGGTACTGCCGGATGGAAACAGCCTGATGAACGATTGGGAGACCGCCGATCTTTTTTTGTTAGACGTCAACCTTCCGGGCATCAGCGGTTTTGAGCTCTGCCGACAGTTGAAGTTGAATGAGCTTACCCGGAATACTCCGGTGATCATATTGTCCGCATATCCCGGGTTAAGAAGTGTCGCGACAAAATACAACGCAGATGATTCTCTGGAGAAGCCTTTCAACTTCACCAACCTCATGGGATTGATCTCAAAGCACATTCATAAGGGAGGCCACAAACACTAGTCGAGCGGTTGCAAGGTCGGAGAAAGAAAATTGACCTGTGGCGTTCCGGTAAGCGATCCTGACATGGAAACGTATTCAACATAATCGGATAGGATCAGCCTGTAAAGTTTCAACTGAACTTCCCTAAGTTTTAGCGTGCTGCCGTAAAACCTGACCATCACGCGCGGATCGTTGCCCTTCAACTCAGACAACGTTCGCCCGATCTGACTTGTGGTCAGCTTCTCCAATTGCGCGTTGATCGAAAGATAGGCTGCCGCATTTTTTGCGACATGGTCTGCCAGGAGATCCAGAGTAAAATTATTTTCCTGTGTTTCTTCCGACATTTCACCGATAGCCTCAAATTCATCAAGCTTGCGCCGTGTCATGTCACCTTTGTTCGGATTGAAGATCGGGATTGTTACGCCCAGAGAAATGTTGAACGGCGTCCGGTCCTGCTCTGCGCGGCGGTTATCATATTCGGCCTGCACAAAGCCTGTATTGATATTCGATTTTTCAAGCTTATAGTGAACCTGTGCGAGCCTGATCTTTTCCCTGTGGTACGATGTAATGAGCGCTGCAAGCGACTGTTGCCTCAGGCTGTCGATTACCTGTTGCATCTTCTCCACCGTGATCAATTCGCTTATGCTCCATGGTATATCAGGGGATGATGACCTTATGCCTGAAAGATACTGAATACTTTTTGTCGCGCCTGTGAGGCTGATCGTGGCTTCGTGCAAGTCGGCGCTTGTCTCTACGAGATCGAGCTGCGAATCCAGATAGTC
>CBHTUB010000033.1:0-22356 GCA_966095595.1 uncultured Chryseosolibacter sp.
GCCATCAAAGGCGGAGCTGAGCTTTTGGAAAATTTTCCCGAGATCTTCACGCAAGCTCTCGTACTGATAAACTTTTTTTAAATGACTGGTATCCTGCCGGGCCAATGCCTGTGTCAGGTCGTCAGCGGAAGCCTCGACTTCGGCCCGACGCTCCCTGAAAGCTTTGTGGATGCCTCTCAGCACATTCGCCCATTGGTCAGGCGGGAAATAAGTGCCACCATAGAACGGCTTCTGGTCGGGGGTAAGGAAAACATTCAGTGGCCATCCGCCATGAATGCCCAAGGCCTGGACGGCATCCATGTATATCGAATCGATATCCGGCCTTTCCTCGCGATCGACCTTGATGCACACGAGGTACTCATTCATCAGGTCGGCAAGATCTTTATTCTCGAAAACCTCGCGTTCCATGACGTGACACCAGTGACATGATGAATAACCGATGCTCACGAGGATGGGCTTGTTGAGCTCCCTTGCTTTTTTCAACGCTTCGTCACCCCATTCATGCCAGTCTACAGGATTGTAGGCATGCTGTAAAAGATAAGGCGAGGTTGAATGAATAAGACGGTTTGGATTGCTGGTGTCAGTCATAATTTTTTCTTCTGGTGGAAAGAAATCGTACCATTCAGCTCAGCTGGTCAGCTGCGATTCAATAGCGGCGATTTCTTCCCTAACATCGATAGGTGATTTCAAGTTTCGCAGTTTTCTCAACGTTTCCCGCAGGATGGAACGGCCTGTGATTCAGCGCAGCAAGGATCTCATTCCATGATTGGAGGTGACGAAGGGTTTCTTCATCGAAATATTTTTTTGCGAATCCTTTCCAGATGTACTCCTCCGCGTCTTCCGTGGGATGGATCATATCGGATTTGTAAAACCGGTAGTCCCTCAGGTCGTCGATCATCATTTCATAGGCGGCAAAATAGGCAACATCCCGGTATTCCTGTGTTATGGCATGAGTCGCGGTTCTAAGCATTGCCTTGCTCACCGAATTCAGCTCAAGCGTGTCCCTGATATGACGCACCGGACTCACGGTAATGATAACCCTGCAATCGGAGTTATTGGCTTTTAATGCCTCGTAAAACGACGAGAACGAAGCAACGATCTCCGCTTCCGTCAGCAATTTTTTTGTGAACAGGTTTCCGGGAAGTTTATGGCAGTTCGCAACTGTCTCACCGGTGTCCCTGCGATTGTAGACCCAGGCCGTTCCGTAAGTGATCACCACCACCGATGCAGACCTGAGAAATGCGCCAACTTTTCTTAGCTCACTTTCGATCAGCAACTTCAGATGCTCCTCCGATTGCGCATGCCACTGGGAATGATAACCGTAATTGAAGCAGATCTCTTGATTTTTGACAAATGACGATGCGCTCAAAGGCTCACCGGCCAGCGTACTTTTGAGTGTGTTATGAATGGAGATCGGATTGTACGTCGCCCCAAAGGGGTTACTCAGACAGCTGAATTTGTATTTCCTAAACCTGCTGCCCATAGCGTCTGCAAAGCATGATCCGGTGGTTAAGATCGCATGCTGCAGACCGATTTTGTCCTTTACGGGCTCATTGCCAACAATTGTTCGAAATTCAGACATAAATTAATGTTACCGCAAACACTTGAGAAATTTCAACAATTTAACTTCATTACAAGGCATTCCAAACGACAACCGCCGAAGATATGAACAATGACCTTTCAGCGTTTGAAAAGATCCCGGTAAAAGTTTTTTCGACTTCGGAAGAGGCCTCCCGCTATGTGGCGCGCCAGATCGCGGACCTGATAAGATCGCGTCAGCAGCAAAACCAACACGTTGTGCTCGGGCTGGCCACCGGCTCCTCACCGACACGCATGTACGCCGAGCTGGTTCACATTCATAGGTCGGAGGGTCTGAGCTTCAGCAACGTGTACACGTTCAATCTTGACGAGTATTATCCCATGCAACCGGACGCGCTCCAGAGTTATGTGCGGTTCATGAACGAGCACCTTTTTAACGACCTCGATATCCCGCGCGATCATATCAACATTCCCGATGGCACTTTGCCGAAAGAGAAGATCGCAGATTTTTGCAGGGAGTATGAAAATAGGATCGACAAGCTCGGCGGTATAGATATTCAAATACTCGGCATAGGAAGAACTGGTCACATCGGGTTCAATGAGCCGGGCTCGACAGAAAGATCGCTCACACGCCTCGTAACACTCGATCAGGTGACGAGGATCGATGCTGCAAGCGACTTCTTCGGCGAAGAAAATGTTCCCAGAAAGGCGATCACCATGGGCGTCGGTTCGATCATGAAAGCGAAAAAAGTCTTCATGATGGCGTGGGGAGAGGGAAAAGCGGCGGTGATCAAAAAAGCTGTTGAGGGACCTATCAGTGACAGTATCCCTTCGTCGTTCCTTCAACGCCATGCAAATTGCGAGGTTATCCTCGACGACGCTTCTGCATCCGAGCTGACAAGAAGAAAAACACCATGGCTGCTGAGTGTTGTCGATTGGGACGACAAGATGATCAGGAAAGCCGTGGTGTGGCTATGCGGAAAAGTAGATAAGCCTGTGCTGAAGCTGACCAACAATGACTACATGGAGCATGGTATGGGCGATATCATTACGGAGTTCGGATCAGCGTACAAGGTAAACATCAAGGTATTCAATGACCTGCAGCATACCATTACCGGGTGGCCGGGGGGGAAACCGAACGCCGACGACTCACACAGGCCGGAACGGGCAAAACCGTTTCCGAAACGTGTGATCATTTTTTCCCCGCATCCCGATGACGACGTTATCTCGATGGGGGGAACGTTCATCAGGCTTGTCGATCAGGGTCATGAAGTTCACGTGGCATACCAGACCTCCGGTAACATTGCCGTCTTCGACGATGATGCAGTTCGATTTGCCGATTTTGTTCGCGACTTCAACCAGGAGTTCGGATTCAGCAAAGACGAAGGTGAACGTTTTTACCAGAAGATCGCGCGGTCCATCAGACAAAAAGGTCCCGGTCAAAATGATAGCCCGGAAGTGCTGACGATAAAAGGCCTGATCAGAAGGGGCGAAGCAAAGGCGGGTGGCCGTTATGTCGGTATCCCTGATGAGCAAATGCATTTTCTCGACCTTCCGTTCTACGAAACAGGTACCGTCAAGAAAAAACCATTGGGTGAGGATGACATTCGTATCACCATGGAGATCATCGAGAAGATCAAACCGCATCAGATATATGCAGCCGGCGATCTGTCAGACCCCCACGGTACACATCGTGTCTGCCTTGCCGCGATCTTCGAATCCGTGAAGAGGTTGAAGGGCAAGGACTATATGAAAGATTGCTGGTTGTGGCTCTACAGGGGAGCGTGGCAGGAGTGGGACATTGACCAGATCGAGATGGCCGTTCCGCTGAGTCCCGACGAGCTGATGAGAAAACGCCGTGCAATCTTTAAGCATCAATCACAGAAGGACAGCGCGATGTTTCCGGGAGCAGATAAGCGGGAGTTCTGGATGCGTGCTGAAGACCGAAACCATGCCACCGCTGCGGCATACAATCAACTTGGTCTCGCAGAGTACGAAGCCATGGAAGCGTTCGTTAGATATAAATTTTGACTGAGGGGTTATCACATGTTGACATCATATCGCAGATTTCATGTTTCAGATTTCAAATTTTAAGGGTTGCAAACCGAATATCGCAATCTGAAATATGAGATATGAAATTTGAAATTTCCACTTTGAAACCAACATTTCGAAACAAACTTCCCGTTTATCCCGTATTGAAGAAATATTTCATCGTTCAACCCCATGATCATCAATTACCTCAAGGGTGCCTTTCGGCATCTGCAACGCCATAGGATTTCTTCGGCGATCAACATCTTCTCACTGGCGGTAAGCCTTGCAAGCTGCGTGCTGATGGTCTACTATGTATATGATGAGCTGACGTACGACCAGCATCATAGTAACGCATCGAGGATCGTGAGGCTGACCACGCAGTTCATCGATCCGCCCAATACAAACCGGATGCGCTTTTCAGACCAACTGGTTGCACCATATTTAAAGAACAATTACGGGGAAATTGAAGGTTTCGTGCGCCTTGCGGATTTTGGAGGGACATTCACCAGGGGCAACGCCGTGTTTAAGGAAAAGGACGTGGTGCTGGCAGACGCGTCGGTGTTTGACGTCTTTACTTTTCAGTTTGTTGAAGGGGATCCGTCGGTGGCACTGCCAACCTCTCGCAGTATCGTACTATCCGAATCACTCGCGCGCAAGTATTTCGATGACCCGGCACTCGGGCAGATGATCACGTTGGACGGCGAGCAATATGAGGTAACAGGAGTTTACCGTGATTTCCCCCAGAACTCGGACAAGAATATGCGGGCGATATTGAAGGGAAGTTTTGATGATGCTGCGGGTCCGCGTTTTCGATTCGATACCTATCTTCTGGTAAGCGAGAACTTTGACGCAGCTCGCTTTGACGAAAAATTGCGCAAGGCGGCGATACAGATCTTTTCACAAGATGAGAAACAGCCGGGCATACTATATGAGTTCCAGTTCCTGACCGACCTTCACTTTACGCATGGTATCGAGATGGACAACGTGAAGGGAAACAAACAAAATGTATATGTATTTGTCGGCGCTGGCGTGTTGTTGCTCCTGGTGGCAATCTTCAATTTTATCAACCTGACCACGGTAAGGTCACTCGAGCGCGCAAAGGAGATCGGCGTCAGAAAAGTTGCAGGGGCAAAACCCGGAACGCTTTTCCGTCAGTTTGTTTTTGAATCGATCGTATTGACAGCAATTTCCGGTGTGCTGGCTTTGTTCATTGTGAAGACAGCGCTTCCGTTGTTTGAAATGCTTTCAGGCAAGACCATAGACCTCTCAACCACCTCCGGCCTTGTGCTCACAGGCGTCATAGCATTGTTGCTTCTGCTCGTGGCGGTCATCGCTTCATTTTATCCGGCATCTATACTGTCGTCCTATAAGCCCATTTCTGTGTTGAGAGGCAATTTTGTGCATCAGCAAACCGGTCAGCGGGCGAGGAAGTTTTTTGTGGTTCTCCAGTTCGCGTGCACGTCATCCTTGCTGATAGGCTTGTGTGTGGTGGTTACACAAATGCAGAAGATCAATACGATGGACGCCGGGTTTGAAAAAGATCAGGTGATGGTGGTCGAGGTGTCACCACAATCTCCGCTCGCGTCCAGGGTAGGATATCTGGTCAATGAGCTGCGCAAGGTGCCGGGTGTTACGGCGGTGGCGTCGGGCGATAATCAGTCGTTGCCCGGAGGAATGACCGGCTCAATCCCGGTTTGGTTCCGGTCGGCAGGTGGAGAATTTAAGATTGAAGCGCAGGCAATCACCGGCGACAGCACCTACCTTGATCTGATGCAAATGAAGATTAAGGAAGGAACATCGCCCGGCCAGTTCCTGCAGGCCGAAGCAAGTGATGTCGTGCTCGTCAATGAAACGTTTGTGAAGGAAGCCGGGTGGACAGATCCCGTCGGCATGACTGTGGAAACTTTTTCTTTCTCCGGAAGGGAAAAGAAACGTGTTGTTGGCGTGCTCAGGGACTTTCATTTCAAGTCCCTTCACAACACGATCTCGCCGACAATTTATTTTTCTTCGGGACATCAGATGCCGTATATTTTTCTGAAGGTCAATCCTGCCAACACGGCAACCGTCCGGAAAGCCTGGCAACAGCTCGACCCCGGCCATCCTATGGAATATTTTTTCCTCAACGACTCCTGGCAGAAACAGTACAGATCGGAGGAGAACATTCTCGTACTGCTTACCTGCTTTTCGATGCTCACCATACTCGTCTCATGTCTGGGACTTTATGGCCTCACGACATACACGGTCGACACGAGGATCAAAGAGATCGGTATCAGAAGAGTACTTGGCGCACACACGTCGTCACTGATCGTATTATTGTCCCGGAAATTTATGATCCTCGTCCTGGCCGGGACTGTAGCGGGTGTGGCGATCGGATATTTTGTTGCTGACTACTGGCTCGGTCATTTTGCCTACCATGCCGATATTGCCTGGTGGATAATATTTACTCCCGTTGCGCTGATTGCGATCATTACGATCACCATAGTTGTTGTGAAGTCCCTATCGAGCGTAAGGATGAATCCGGTTCGGGCGCTTCGGTATGAGTGATAAGTTTATTGTTTCAAGGTCGATGCAATAGTTCCCGGAGCTATTGCTTCTGATCTGCCTCGCAGGTAAGTGATTGCCGGCTTCCCGAATATTAATGCCTGGGTATTCTTACGCCCTGTTGATCCATCGGCCATGGACGAATTGATCTCCCCTTGACATCCCCTGAAGGATTGACTACTTTCACGATCCACGATAACTGATCTATGAAAAATTTATTTCTCGCACTTTTGATGTTATGTATGATTAACGTTTGGGCTGCTGGTGACTTGACGGGAAGATGGTATGGCAAGATGAGCGACAATGCCGAAGTGGTGCTCGAGCTCGGGACAGAAGGGAAAAAACTGATAGGGTCCATTACCACAGATTGGCGGTGGGAAAGTTTTACGGATGGAAAAGCTTCGGGTGACTCTTTCTCATTCACAATTGTTCGGGATGGCAATCCCATAACGTTTGACGGCAAGCTATCATCCGGCAAGCTGACGCTTACGATAAAGGAAAAAAACAGGGAGACGACCGGCACGCTCTCTCGTCTCAAGGCAAGCGATGAGTCTCCATTGGCTGGAAGAATGAAGCCGCAGATGACGGAATATTGGACACCGGTTCCCAAAAAAGTCGATCCGGGCCCATACCCGGGCATGGTATCACCACCCTCCGACGCGATTGTGCTCTTCGACGGAAAAGACCTGTCGGAGTGGAAGAGCCGTGATGGCAGCGAGGCCAAATGGAAAGTGGAGAATGGCGTCTTTACGGTTGTAAAGGGAACAGGCGATATTACCACGAAGAGAAAGTTCGGCGACTATCAGCTTCATATTGAGTGGCGTATTCCGGAGGACATCGATGGAAAGAGCCAGGCGCGTGGCAACAGCGGATTATTCCTGCAGGATCCCAGCGACGATCTGAAGGTCCCGGATTATTGGTACGAAGTACAGATCCTGGATAATTTCAACAACGCAACCTATGTCAACGGTCAGGCTGGGAGTGTTTACAAGCAGAATCCACCGCTGGTGAATGCCATGCGCAAGCCTGGTGAGTGGAATGTATACGATGTGAATTATACCGCCCCGCGATTCAATGAAGATGGAAGTCTTTTCTCCCCCGCGCGCGTTACCGTCTTTCACAACGGCGTTCTTGTTCAGGATAATTTCGCAATAAGAGGTCATACAGCCTACATCGGCACCCCGCGTTATGTGGCGCATGGAAAGGCCCCTATCAGTCTTCAGGACCATGGAGATCCAAGCAAGGCCATAAGTTTCCGGAACATCTGGATCCGTGAGAAAAACTAGACCGTCGTTAAAAGAAAAAGGAGTGGCGACATCCTCGCTACTCCTTCTTTAACCTAAAAAAACCTCTCTATAAGGTGGCACGAATATAATGTGATTCACATTTTCTGGTGTTTAAACACCTATTAGAAAAATATTAGAAAGTATGGGATGGCGGTCGATAGCCGGCGAACGTTGACGTCGATCCGCCAATGGGTAAGAACTACACATTGAAGTGAGTCAAAATTACCCATCACCGAACTGATTGCATCCTGGATTTTGGATGTATGATTTCATCTCCCGATTGACTTGATGTCCTGAAACGTCAATTGGAGTCTTTACCGTTCAACTCTCAATCGGCATTTATCCCGAGTTTCCTCCGGCTGCTTGCACTTTGTTTTATCACATGTCTTGTGTAAATTAAGGTAAGCCCTCCTTAACGCATTTAACCTAACACCCTATGAACCTGACTAACCCCATCAGGACAATGGCGCTAATCGTTCTATTGTTCTCACACACCGTCTTTTCTCAGGATTTAACCGACACCACCGAATTTTATGCCTTGAGCCTCGAAGAATTGATGAGTCTTCCCATCACTACGGCATCGAAGTTTGAGCAGAGTATCAAGGATGCTCCCAGCACCGTTTCGCTGATCACCCGTGACCAGATCCTGAAATATGGATGGCTCAGTGGCAATGAAGTGCTCGCTCGCCTGCCGGGTTTTTCTCCTTCCCAGGATTACGACAGAATGACGGTCAGCTCCCGCGGTATTTACGAAGGCTGGAATAACAATCACATGCTCATGTTGATCGACGGTATACCGATGAACGATAATATGTATGGTACCGCCTTCACATGGGAGATCACGCCACTCGTTTTCACGAAATCGCTGGAAGTGATCAGAGGTCCGGGCTCTGCGCTATATGGGTCCAACGCGACCAACGGCGTGATCTCCTACAACACATTGTCTGCGAAAGACCTCCCGAAAAAAGCAGAGGTGCGTTATCGTGTGGGCAACAAGGGAACACAGGTCTTCGACCTGCTTGTCGGACACGACGATGAGTCTGTTTCCTTCGTATCTGCATTCAACTATTTTGACTCCAATGGTGATCGCTACAAGAGCTATGACGCCAACGCTGTGGATAAGGTGAACATCTCCAATAAACGATCCAATTACTATTTTTTTACCAAGATCGAGCCGAAGGGAAAGTTGGAAGGTCTCTCATTGCAATTTCATGAGCAGGCGTGGAGTTTCAACACGGGCCATGGATGGTTGTTTTATAAACCCGATCAACCGGAGAACATGAGCGAAAACCGGAGATTGATCTCACTGAGATTCAAGACTCCCCAGTCGACTAAAAGCTTCCAGCATGAATATCTCGTCCGATACCAGCGTCACGGTGTGAATTGGCATACGCGCCTCGTTCCTGACAACGTGTTTGGCTACAGCTATGGCCTCACGGAGATACTCAGGACACACACCTCAGACCTGCTCACCCGGTTGCAGTGGAGCAAGTCGTTCAAAGGGAATACCGTGTTGCTCGGCGGAATAGAGAACTCCTATTTCCGGTACGATGGCGATGATATGCACATCAGCAATGTTGCGCTGAACGGCGACTTTTCCCAAACTCCGAATAACGAGATGATCGACGTCGGCAGCTATTTTGCCTGGCTTGGGAACAATCCCTTTATCAACACCGGTGTCTATGCACAGCTATCGACCGGTTTTTTTGAGGATAAGCTAAAGGCCACCCTGGGCTTGCGTTACGATTACTCCTCTTTCAATTTCAATGCTCTTGATGAAGGCGGTACTACCGAGGAAAGCAAGTCGTACAATAAGGCGAGTCCCCGAATCAGTCTCGTGTACACGGCCACCGATAGATTGAACCTGAAATTGATGGCTGGCCGTGCGTTCAGGACACCCGCGGCGTCGGAGATCTTCGGTTCGAATACATTTCTGCTAGCGTCCAACATCCGGGATCTCAAGCCAGAAGTGGTAACGACTTTTGAACTGGGCACAGACTTCAATCTGAGCAGTAACCTCAACTGGAGATTGAACGCGTTCCATACCACTTTCGAAGACCAGATCGCCTACAGCGTCTCTAACTTTAATCTCAGTACCAATCTTTATTCGCTCACCACGGTCGGGCTGGAAAACGAATTTGCGTTCAAGGCTGGAGCAATAGATGGCTTCCTGAACCATTCGTATGCGCAGAGACAGGACGAAGAAATTGTCGATCCGACGATCACCGTGAGCAAATCAAAAATTACGTGGGTACCTCAGCATCTGGTCAACGCCGGCATCAAATACACGGCTGCAACCTATCACGTGGCACTTCAGGCCCACTATCAGGGTGAGGTGAATCGCCGCGATTCTGATCGCGATGCCGCTTTCGATGATCTCAGGGGATCAGTTGTCGATAGCTGGTTTACGCTCGACCTGAGAGCAGGATTCAAGGTTGGAGAAAATGTCGAGATCGGTTTTATCTCAACCAACCTTACGGATACGAAGGGAATGCTGATCAAGAACAATCTCTATGCTTTTGACTATCAGATACCCGGAAGAAGCATTCTTGTTGATCTGAGGCTGATGTTTTGATGGAAATATAATTTGATCTCCTTCGTTTGTGAAGAGATATATAGTTGCTCTTTTAGCGGTTCTTTCTTCGTGGACGGCCCATGGTCAGTCCGTTGATTCACTCATGCAACGTTACAAGCAAGAGTCGGATCCTGTAATGCGACGGTCGCTCCAGTTGCAGCTTGCGTGGCAGTATCAGACCCAGGGAGAGTTCGGAAAGGCTATCGCGTATTACAAAGACGTTGTCTCAGGTGAAGACAGCGTGTCATCAGGAGAGCTCACTGCCTTGCAGAATCTTTCGTTCTGCTATAATGAATTGGGCGATATTGCAAGTACGATCGGCATAGAGAAAAGAATTCTGCAAATTCAAAAAAATGAGGATCAACCCTATGACGTTATCGAGAAGTCGCAGCAACGCCTCGCCGCGTTATGTCTTGCTATAAAGGACTATAAGAGCGCGATCGCATACAACGAAGAGATACTTAGGGCGGCAATCGAGCACAAGCGTTATAATTCCATCACGCAGTCCTACAACAATCTCGGATATATATATTATCTGATCGACCAACCTTCGAGATCGAACGAATATTTTGATAAGACCTATCAGGCGCTTTCGGAATCAAACTTTGCCATAAATCCGGAAGACAAGGTGACCATTCTGCTCAATCTCGGCATACAGAATGCAAATATGGGACGTACGAAAGAGGCGCACGATTTTCTGGCGGAGGCGTATCAGATATCCATCAGCCTGAACGATCCGGTAAAGACCGCACATACGCTCAACTACCTGGCTTCTCATGAATATATTCAGGGAAACAACAAGGGGGCGTTGCGATGGGCGGAGGAAGCGATCCGCAAGCTTAACGAAGCGCCTGCAGGCGATGTTCGGGATCTTACCCTTGTGCAGACGTATAGGATCATGGCGGAGGTCATGTTCAGAAAAAATGACATTGCATCCTTCAGGAAGTACAACTCGCTCTATACGCAACGGCAGGAAGAAATAATTCAAAAGGAAAAAAGAAGAAATCGCCTGTTCCTGGAACGGCAGATCGAAGTCGAAAAAACCAAGGCAGAGATTGCAAGCCTGCTGAACGAAAAGGAAAAACAGGATCTGATGCTTGCCAGGACGAGAAGCGAGCAGGAAGCGCGGCAAAAAGAATTGCAGCTGAAGAACACGGAGCTTGAGATGTTGCGAAAAGAGAACGAGTTGCAGGACGAAAAATACAGGAATACGGCGCTGCAGAATCAACAAATGAATCAAATGCTTGAGCTGGCTGCACAACGCTCAAAAACGGAACAACAGCAACAGCACATCGTATTGTTGGAGAAAGAGAAGCAATTGCAGGATTTGCAACTTGAAAAAAAGAAGAAAGATATCGAACAGTTGCAACGGTCGCAGGAACAGGATCGGCAAATACGCAACTACAACTTTGCGTTGACAGGTCTCCTGGTCGTTTTGCTTATCGGCGCTATCTGGTTGTATTTTTACAGGGGAAGAAAGAACAGGATCTTATTAGGTCAGAATGAGACCATCAAAAGGATGAACGACGAAATTACCGGGCAGAATCAGCAGCTCATGGCTGTCAACGACGAGCTGGAGATCAAGTCGCTCGAGCTTCATGCCCAGCACAATAAGTTGAATTCGGCCCATCAGGTGATCAATCGTCAAAATGAAGAACTGCTTTCTTATGCTAAAAACCTCGAAGGAGAGGTGATGCGCCGCACAGAGCAGATCCGGGAAAAGAGCGACCGATTGGCCGAGTATGCAGACCAGATGGAGAAGTTCACCTACGCGATTTCACATAATTTGCGTGCGCCGATCGCCAGGCTGTTGGGACTCGTCAATATTATATCGCTGGATATGCCTGCTGCCGAGCTTGCATTTTTTCTCAGCAAGGTGCGCGAGAGCTCCGTTCAGCTGGATGATGTGATCAAGGACCTGAGCTTCATTCTGGAATTAAAGGCCGAGAAGCACAACGACATCGAGGAGATCGACCTGCGGGCACGGATCAATTCAGTGCTTGCGTTGCACGGCGATCTGATCGCGGAAGTGGCCCCAGGGATCGTCATAGATCTCCAGGTAAAGAAAATTCATGGGATCGGAAGTCTCGTGGACAGCATACTTTACAACCTGATCGGGAATTCACTGAAATTTCGTCATCCGGATCGGGAATTGATCATTCGACTGAACTCTTATCAGGATGGTGCGTATATAGTCCTGCGATGCGAAGACAATGGGATTGGCATCGACCTTTTAAAGCACGGGGATAAGCTGTTTGGATTGTATAAGCGCTTCGAAACAAAGATCGAGGGTATAGGTCTGGGATTGTACCTTGTGAAGTCACACGTAAATGCGTTGAATGGTGATGTGACAGTTGAGAGTTCACCAGGCAAGGGAACGACGTTTATTATCAGGCTTCCTTCCAATCAGACGATCAGGACCAGCGAGCCCAGATCTGAGAATATTTTTATTTAAATCGATTGCGTTGAAACACTTTTTGAATGTCCTGATCATCTTACTGGTTCCGGTGTTTGGCGCAGGTCAAGTTATCCGTGGCAACATCGATCTCTCCGGCCATGATTTTTCAGAAGATAACCCCGTGGAGCTTAATGGCGAATGGGAGTTTTTCTGGGACCAGTTATTAACCCCCGAGCAGAGCAAAACGGCGACGACAGAGAACTTTATCAATGTTCCAGGCTCCTGGCACCGACAAGGCAATTACAACGTCCTGGGTTATGCTACCTATCGCATGAGAATGAAGTTGCCGAAAGATCAGGCGGGCCTGGCGATCTATTTTCCGATCATCAACGCATCGGCAAGGATATGGATCAACGGTCGGCTGGTAGAATCGAGTGGAATTGTGTCCGACAACCCGTCTACCTATAAGCCCAGATTGCTGGCCACATTTGTCGCCATTCCCGAACGTGTGCAGGAGATCGAATTGATCATCCAGGTGGCAAACTTCAACTATTTCAGCGGGGGGATTGCGGGTTGGCCGGTGTTGAATAAATCCTCAGCGATCTTCGCCGTGATGAACAGACGGCATGGGATTGAAAACTTTTTTGCCGGAAGCCTCATAGCGTTGTGTATCTATCAGCTTATTCTTTATTTTCTTTATCATCGGGGTAAGCCTTACCTCTGGCTTGCGCTGATTTGTCTCGGTGTAGCCCTTCGCGCGATGATCGTTCATGGTGGATCATTCCTGCTACCCAATCTGTTGCCAAACGTAAGCTGGGAGATATGGAAGAAGCTCGAGTTTGGAAGTGTGTACGCGATCGTTGCACTATTCCCCCTGTATGTATTTCATCTTTTCAGGGACCACGCTCCGGCAAGGCCGATTTATTTCTTCGTCGGTATTTCTCTGGTACTGTGCGGGATATTGATCGTCACGCCTCAATATGTGTATGGGAAGTTACTGGAAATATGTCATGCCGGATTGTTGCTGGCCTTTATCTATGCGATCTATTCCATCTCACGCGCGTGGAAGGCCGGTAACGAGGACGCGAGAATAATTTTGTTCGGTGTACTGGCGTCCTTTCCCTTCATTCTGGCCGAAATAGTGAAGAATTCAAGATTCTTTCCGGTCGAGGTAAATTTTATGTATCTGGTCGAGATGGGTGTTTTGGTTTTCCTGCTCTTCCAGGTGTACCTGCTGGCCCATCATTATTCGAAATCGTATAGAAACCTCGAGGAAATGAACCAGAATCTTGAACGTCTGGTGCAGGAGCGCAGCGGACAGCTGATCACGGCCAACGCCGTAAAAGACCGATTGCTGTCGGTGATGTCGCACGATATCAAGAGCCCGTTGAATTCTCTCCGCGGCATTTTGCAGATCTATAACCAGGGCGCGGTTTCGAGGGAAGAGTTCAATGAGTATGCGATGCACATCGAAAAAGACCTGAGTAAGACAAGTGTGCTGGTCGAGAACATTCTCTACTGGACGGCGAGCCAGCTGAAAGGCATACAGGTAAAGGTCGAGTCATTTAATCTGCGCGCGCTCGTCGAGGAGAACATCACGTTGTTCAAGACAATATCCACGCTAAAGAAGATCACCGTTGAAAATCATATCGACGAACATTTGATCGTGCATGCCGATCGCAATATTGTGAACCTTGTTTTGAGAAACCTTATTTCAAACGCCATAAAATTTTCGTTTGAGGGTGGTGTTATCCGGATTGACGAGAGGCTGGATGAGAGATATCTCGTGATCCAGGTGATCGACGAGGGGATTGGGATGGATGAGGATACACTGGAGACGTTGCTTGCCCCTGAATTGGTGGTGAGCGCTGCAGGCACAAGGAATGAAAAAGGAACGGGCCTCGGATTGGCGTTGTGTCGCGAATATCTGGAAAGTACAGGCGGGACCCTTACGGTCGACAGTGAGAAAGGGAAGGGGAGTGTGTTCTCAATCACATTGCCACTTTCGAATGGCAAGGGTTAATTACCAAATAGCTTCTTGAAGAAACCCTTTCGGCTCGTCTTTTCCTTGAGCTGATCGAGAGCCGTTCTCAGCCTGACAAGAGATGCAGAATCTTTGATGATAAAATATTCGGCACCCATCGACAGGACTTCCGTGCGAACTTTTTCGTCGTTTAGGGTTGTATGATAGATCACCGGGACTTTTTGATATTTTTTTCGCAGCTCCCGAAGATAATCTATCCCGGTTTTGCCTTGCTTGTCGTCGAAGAAATGGTCCAGCACAACGGCAAATGGTTTTTCATCCATGTGGTCGAAGATGTCGTCCGGATTGGTGAAGGTGCGAACCGCGTACTCACCGAGCATTTGCTCGAAATGCACCTGCAGCATTTTCTGCTGTACCGGGTTATCCTCAACGATAAAGACTAGTTTTTTCATAGATCAGCGCAAGTGTAAGTTAGGTTAATTCCTGAAAACCGCCTTGAACATTTTTTGAAAGTTGCGCCTTTACGGTATTTCACGGAAATCCGTCAGCTTGTAAAATTGTTGCGATAATCCTAGCAAATGCCGTTCTCCTACACTATTGCCGGTCAGGACCGCGTCGTCTTCACAAGGTTGAAGTCCGGTTGTGGTCAATCAGTTTTTATCGTCGTTGGAAGTTTGTTTGCACTTATCGGCATGGGCTTACTTGTGTTTGCTCCCGCAGATGCAGGGATGCCCCTCTCCATGATGCGGTACCTGTTTCCGCTCTTCGGGATCATTGCCGTCGTGGTAGGGATCCGGCTACCCGGCCTGCAAGGCAAGTCGACACCCGATGAGCTCATCTTTGACAACATCAATGGCAGGGTGCAGGTCAATCAACAGCAGTCGGAGATAAAGACGGCCTACATGTACTATGACGAGATCGAAGGTTTCAGGTTGAAGATCAAAAAAGAAAGCTCGTCATCATCGGGCACGAGGAGTTCAGGAAGCTACTATACCTATCATGTGTATCTGCAGAAGAAGGACGGCGGGCAATGGGAACTGATGAGCATGGGGTCGGAGCGTGCAGCGCTCGGGCATATCGAAACACTAAAGCAGGCTGTGAGGTTGGATGTTAATCCCGTACGCATGCCGGTTGATTCAGCGAAATCATCCAAATATGATCTAAAAGACTATGGACATAAATTGGAATTGTCATGGAAAAATCCCGTGGGACTAACGGCACTGTTTCTCATTGGCTTCTCCATAATATTTCTGTCGATATTCTACACGATCATGTCCACTGCCTTCGATATGGAGGATGGGTTTCCCGTGTTCTTCGTGCTCATAGGAGGTTTTATTGCCGTGGTCTTTCTCATCGTTATCGGGGGAAACGTCATCCGGGTATTAAAGAACGCGAAGACAGTCTACGCGATCGCAATAACCGATTCGACTTTGGATTATTATGAGAAGGATAGTGCCGGACGTATCAAAAAAGACGTACGATTTCCGCTACTGGATATTCACGCCATCTCGTTTTCCTTCGATACACAAAGTACCCTGCGGAGAGTTTTCATCTATACGCACGAGCAATTCAAAAAGAAGAACGAGATCGAAAGCAATCCAAAGCTCAGCATCGACTACATCCGCACCATGTATAATTTCTACAGGGAGATAGTGTCCCTCGATATGCAGGAACTGACCTCAGTCGAAGCTTTGTATCTCGAGAACTACCTACAGGAACAGATTCGACAGCGTGGGAGAGTGGGAGTTTCGTAGGCAGGACCGGATCGTTTGGTGATCTGCAATCTTCAATCCAGTTATTAAACATTAGATCCAGGATCCAATAAAAAAAGGCTACCGATCCGGTAACCTTCCATCCTGACTTGCAGCGTTCTATGCTCCTTCAACCTCCTTGATCACCACCTTCTGCATCACATCTCCCTGTCTGATCTGATCGATCACTTCGAGTCCCTCGTATACTTTGCCGAAGACGGTATGGTTGCGGTCCAGGTGTTTGGTGTTCTCCCTGTTGTGGCAGATGAAGAACTGTGAGCCGCCTGTATTTCGTCCGGCGTGGGCCATCGAAAGCACGCCGCGATCATGATACTGATTGTCGCCGGTAAGCTCGCAATCGATCTTGTAGCCAGGGCCTCCGTTGCCAATGCCATTGGGACAACCTCCCTGGATCACGAAATTTGGAATTACCCTGTGGAAGGTCAGTCCGTCGTAGAAATTATGCTCTGCGAGGTCAATAAAATTTTTAACGGTGTTAGGTGCGTCCTTTTCGAAGAATTTGATCTTCATGACGCCTTTTGCAGTGTGTATTTCGGCGATTTTCATATTCTGATATTGGGGCCCAAAGTTAAAATATCCCGTTCAGGTGCCTGAACGTATCGGTAGAATTTATTTCCCTGGGATCGAAGGTCGAACTTCGATCTTGCTGGGCAAGGTCCGCGGATGCATTTTCAGCAGATCGATGACGATCTGACCGATATCTTCTGGCTGGATCTTCCAGGCGTCGTGTGCTCCCGGCTGGCTGCCAAATTCCGTGGCAACGGACCCGGGCATGATGGTCGTAACCTTAATGCCCTGATTGCGGACGTCTAACATGATCGCCTGTGTAAAGCCTACAAGGCCGAACTTACTGGCGTTGTAGGCTGCACCTCCGGCAAAGAAATTTGCGCCCGCAAGGCTTGCTATGGTAATGATGTAACCTTTGGTCTGCCTGAGGGCAGGCAGCGCCGCCTTTACACTATAGAATACTCCGGTGAGATTGGTATCGATCGTCTCCTTCCACTGCTCGTTGGTCAATTCTTCGATAGAGCCAAAGTGTCCAAGTCCTGCATTGGCGACAAGTACGTCCAACTTTCCAAACTTGCCGATCGCAGCCTCTATGGCGCGCTGTTGTGACGCATAATCCCGGACGTCGGCTTCGAGGGGCAATGCACTTCCCTGGCTGATCTTGTTCAGGCGATCCGCTGCATCCTTTGCGGCTTGCAGTGTGCGGCTTGTAATGGCAACCTTCGCCCCGGATCTGACGAGCGACCCGGCAATGCCGAAGCCAATGCCCTTACTGCCTCCGGTGATCAATACAACCTTGTCTTTTATATCCTGCATATTGTGTGTTTAAGTAATACAATTTTTTCAATTGATCTATTTGAAACAAGTGTTCGCTGGTAAAGGTTTATCCTCGGGTTATTATTAACTTTCCCGGGGTCATGATTCAGGCTGGCTCGCGATCCGCCAGGAATACCAAACGTTTAACGCATGCCCGACATCGTCCACTACTTTACGATCAACGATAATATCGATCGGGTCTATGCGCTTATATCGACCCCCGGGGGACTCAACAAGTGGTGGACCCGAACCTGTGACGGCGTGCCGAAGAAAGGTGAAATCTACAAACTTGACTTTGGTCCGCAATACGAATGGGAAGCGATCGTAGAGGAGGTCAGGCCACCTTATCTTTTCGGGCTGCGAATGACAAAATCTGATGACGATTGGATGGGTTCAGGAATTCGCTTTGAGCTGAGTCAGAGAGGCGATCGGACACAGGTGAGATTTTTCCACACCAGCTGGCCGGCCGATAACGAGCATCATCGGGTTTCCAACTATTGCTGGGCAATGTACCTGCGACTACTCAAGCTCAATCTGGAGACAGGGCTGTTCGTTCCCTATGAAAAGCGCCTGGACGTTTGACATTATTCGACGGAAATTCCCTTCGTTATCAGTCAGATTATTCATTTCTTTGGCAACCGAAATTCAATTTTACAAAGTCAACTATGAAAGTAATTTTCAGTTCGCTTTTCGTTCTGCTGCTGATCTCAGCCCATGCGCAAAGCAAGAAAGAACTACAGGCGGAAGTGCAGCGTTTGCAGTCGCAGGTAAAAAGGCTGCAGGCCAATCTCGACAGTTTAAAAACTCCGCCACCCGTGCAGCTATCCCAGGGTCCGTCGAAGGCCAGCTATTGCCTCGGCGTAATGGTGGGCAGCAATATCACCTCTCAGGGATTTGATTCTCTCGAAGCGGGAACATTTATCCGCGGTTTGGAGGATGTTTTAAAGAAAGGCAACCCTGCGATCAACGCGCAGGAAGCTCAGTCATTTGTTCAACAATACATGCAAGAAGTCATGGAGAAAAAAACAGCCAAAGCAAAACAGGAAGGCATTGCCTTTCTTGACGAAAACAAAACCAAGGAAGGCGTTAAGGTAACGGCAAGCGGCCTCCAGTACAAGATCATCAACGAGGGTACCGGTAAGAAGCCCGGACCTACGAGCAGCGTAACCGTCCACTACACCGGCAAGCTTACGGATGGCAGCACGTTTGACAGCTCAGTGAGCAGGGGAGAGCCTGCAACGTTTGGACTGAACCAGGTGATCCCCGGTTGGACCGAAGGCCTGCAGCTTCTGAAAGAGGGCGGAAAAGCCGTGTTGTATATTCCTTCTGACCTTGGCTACGGCGAACGCGGAGCGGGTGGCGTGATTCCTCCCTACTCAACGCTGATCTTCGAAGTGGAGCTTTTGAAAGTCAATTAGGCAATCAAGACTTGCAACGATATAAACAAAAAGAGCCCCGACTTATCGGGGCTCTTTTTATTGTTTGTCGTATCTGAATTATTCAGCTACAACCTTTACAGCGATCTCATGCTTTACTTCCTTGTGGAGGTCGAGCGTAGCTTTATAAGTACCCAATTCCTTGGGGCTATCCTTCAGGATAACTCTCTTACGATCGATATCGAAGCCTTTAGCCTTAAGGGCATCTGAGATCTGCAGCGCAGTAACTGCACCGAAGATACGTCCGCTTTCGCCGGCCTTTGTCTTCAACTCAATTGTCAGGTCACCAACCCTGGCAGCAAGTGCCTCGGCGTCCTGCTTAACCTTAGCTGCCTTGTGAGCAGCCTGGCGGATATTTTCGTTTACGAGTCTCTTGTTAGAGTCGTTGGCGATCAATGCAAAGCCATTTGGAATAAGGTAATTATTGCCATATCCAGGCTTTACTTTCACGATGTCGTTCTTATAACCAAGGCCCTGAACGTCCTGTTTTAGTATAACTTCCATGTTCGTTTGTCTTAGTGTTTTACATTATTTTAATGAATCACCAACGTAAGGAAGGATCGCCAGGTGGCGAGCACGTTTCACTGCCTGGGCAACCTTCTTCTGGAACTTCAAGCTTGTTCCGGTAAGTCTGCGGGGCAGGATCTTGCCTTGTTCATTGATAAATTTCAATAGGAAGTCAGGATCTTTGTAATCGATGTACTTGATACCGTTCTTCTTGAAGCGGCAGTACTTCGGTTTGATCTCTGCGCGCTTGATAGGTTCGTTCATTAATGTCATGCTGCTTGCTCCTCCTGAGCTTTCTTAACGTTTTTCGCCTTGTTTTTGAATTCACCCTTGCGTCTGCGTTCGTTGTATGCAGTCGCATGCTTGTCAAGCGCAGTAGTAAGGAAGCGCATAACAGATTCGTCTCGTCTGTACTCGGTCTCGAGTGTGTTGATCAGACTTGTCTCTGCCGCAAATTCGATGAGGTTGTAGAAGCCTGTCGACTTCTTGTTGATAGGATATGCCAATCTCTTCAAGCCCCAGTTCTCGGTGTTGAGGATCTCAGCTTTACCCTTCTTCAAAACCTTCACGAATTTTTCGACAGTATCCTTTGCCTGTTCTTCAGACAAAACGGGATTTAAAATGAATACCGTCTCGTAATTTTTCATGATTTTTTAGTTTTTGAGCCTGCAAAGGTAGGAAAAGACGGCGAAAATGAAAAATCAGACCCTAAAAAGGATATAAAAGATAGATGCTGGTAAAGACGCCTTAAGAAGTTGTGATTCAGCTGGTTAAGGCTATTTCACAACAAATTCGCCACTCCCCATGAGATAATCGTCGGTATAGGCCTCCAGGATATAACTGCCTGACGCATACTCCGACCCCTTTTCATAGGTAAAGGTGATCCGCTGACGGGTGTTGTCGAAAAGGATCTCCTGGGCGGCTGTATAGAATTCTTCCTTGTTGTTCAGCATAAAGGTACCCGATCCCCGGGCAACGTCGAACAGGACCTGCCCATTTTCATCGATGATCCGGATCATGATCTTCTTTCCTTCGATAGGAGCCACATTGTTCTCAGCAATGTTGAATTCAACCTTGAGTTTGGAGATCTGTCGTGCACGGAACGGTGACTCTCTTTCTTTCCCTCGGTCGTTTAACGCCACGATCTTGAAGTTCTCAGCCTTGAGCTGTGAGGCCAGTGCAACTTTGGTCGCCAGCTGCTGCTTCGTCTGATCGAGTCGCTTGATCGAGTCACCCAATACATTTTTCTGGGTCTTGAGCGACTTGTTCTCGGTCAGCAGCTCTTTGTTGACATTCTTCAATTGCTCGATCTCTTCGTCCTTGGTCTTCAGCAGCAGCTCATAGCCTTCCACGCGGTCCTTCAATGCCTTGATCTCTTTTCCGGTAGCGCGTTTTGTTCTTTTGAGCTCGTTTTCGATCTCCGCCTTTGCCGTCTGCAAGTCCGAAACGTCCCCACCCAGCTTCGTTACCTCCTCTATTTTAGCGTTAAGCTCCGTGCGAATTTCCTGAAGGCGTTTCAACGTAGTGTCGAGTTCCTGCTCGGTAGAAGTAAGTTGTGTGATCACCTCCTGCTTCTCCCTTGAGTCCAGGTAGATCTTGATTCCCTGGATAATGATGATGATCGCCATCAGCGCGATGATGATCGTCGTCTTGTTATTTTTTTTCGGGGTTGTCTCCGTAGCAGTTGAAAGCCTGGTGTTCTCGGTCATTGTAGAATTTGAAAGAAAGCAAAATTAACGCTTATGTTTCTGTAAATCAACGCCTAGAACTGTAAGATAACGTGTTGTTTGTTCAGTGATGGATCAAAAAACAAGATTCCGCACCGATAAAGATCCACGGCGCCGTAAACCAGATCGTTTTTCCTGATCTCGTTCCAGGCTTTCTCCATCTCGGATGAATAATGGATATCGTCGATGATCACGATGGATTTGTCGTGGATCTTCTGCAGGATCTTCTGGAAATACCCGGTAGTTGCTTTATAGGTGTGATTGGCGTCGATGAAAACAAAGTCGATCTTTTTGATGAGCGACAGATGGGAGGGCAGCGTGCTGTCGATATTTCCCTTGACAATAGTAATGTTCCTGGCTTCGGCACAGTGAAAAGTAAGGCTCGCGATCTCTGCTATGGCGTCACTTCCTTCGAAGGTATGGACCTTCGAGCCTGCCGCGGCGCCAAGATAAAGGGTATTGATGCCGAAGCTGGTTCCCAGTTCAACGATGGTCTTGCAGCCGTAATGTTCAATGATCCTTTTATAAAGTCCCGAGAATTTTTTTGTACTCAGGCTTGAAGACGCGATATCCCGGATCAGACGCTGACTTTTCCTGCCCTGACCGCTGCCGGGATCGTCGACGTTTACGGTGCGTTGATCCGTCAGCAGCTGATTCCTGAGTTTCTCGGCAATGGCAACTTCCGAATCTTCCGCCTTGACGACATTTTTATAGAAATCGAAGAAAAAGGGGGAGTGCAGTGAGTGCTGGTCGACAGCATTCAGCCAATAGGAAAGCCACGTGCGCGCTTGAAAAAGAGTGTTAGGCAAATCAGTTGAGGCGAAGCGGTGCGATCATTGTGAACTCAGGGATATTGACCTGCATTTTGGAGCCATCCACCACACGTTCCATCTTGTAGGTGCCAATCATTTTGCCGATGCCCGACTTCAGATTACAACCCGATACATACTGATGGGACTGTCCCGGCTCGAGTACGGGCTGTTGTCCCACAACACCTTCTCCCTCTACTTCCCGTGCCGTAAAGCCTGCGTCATAAATGTGCCAATGCCTGCGCATGAGCTGGATGGTGTATTCACTCTGATTCTCGATCGTGATACGGTACGTAAAAACATAATGGTACTGGCTCGGACTCGAGTAAGCCGGTTGATATTCCGTTTCGACGCTGACCTTGATACCTTGTGTGATCTCCGTTACCATGCCATCCAAAAATATCAATTTTTTACATTTTCCGCCCAGT
>CBHTUB010000034.1:0-22326 GCA_966095595.1 uncultured Chryseosolibacter sp.
TGGAGGCAAAGCGATCACAGAAGAAGTAGTAATTAAGCTACAGGCAAATTGGCCAGACTATGTTTTTGAAAATGAGTATAAGTTGCCCACGCTGCAAGAAGTTCGCGAATTTGTTCAGGTCAATAAACATCTTCCAGGGATTCCATCCGCCTCAGAGATCAAAGAAAATGGTTTATCAGTTGGTGAAATGAACGTTCTCCTGATGAAGAAAATAGAAGAACTCACCTTGTATGTTCTTGAACTTGAAGAAAAGATAAACAAGATTCAGCCAGATAAAAATGCAGACGGCAATGAAAAGTAAAACAGCTTTGCGAACTACTTTTTTCGCCCTCATACTCTCGATCCTACCGCGAGTGATATACGCACAGTCCTATCACGGAGATGATAGTTATGCGCCACCATCTCCAAACGTGTTCTCATTGTCGACACTTGCCAACCACCAGGTTAATCTAAACACTGGTACAGCGGATGTGAAGTTGCCCATTACACAACTATCTGGCAGGAAAGTTAATGTTCCAATTTTTCTAAGCTATAGCGCGAATGGAGTAAAGGTGCAGGACATACCCGGTAATGTCGGTTTGGGATGGACGTTAAATGCCGGAGGAAACATTAGCCGAGTCGTTAAAAATTTGCCGGATGAGGATGCGAATGGTTATTGTGGTGTAAATGGCATCGGAAAAAAAGCAGACGATGACTATACCACGGAGTATGTTAACAAGGTTGCTGATGGGGATTGGGATGGAGAGCCAGATTTGTTCATATTCAATATTTTAGGGAGAACCGGAAAATTCATTATTGACGCGTTCGGCAACCCGGTTTTGCTGCCTCATGCAAATTTGAGGATTACCCCAGGTATCGGGCCAATGGCAAGCGCTGATGGATCCTGGACAATTGTCGATGAAAGTGGAGTGAAATATGTCTTTGGAAAGCTAACCGCAGAAAGGGAGAATTCATTACTTAGAACCAAGAGGGTAATAAATCCCAATCCCGAAAATAAGAATCCCACTATCAGAACTGAGTTTAGTTATATTTCCTCATGGTATCTTAGTGAGATAGTCGCACCGGATGGTTCTGACCTAATTAATTTCACGTACGCGAATGCCGATAGCGTCATCTACCAATACTTCACCCAGGAACAGAGTACTGAAGTATACTATTCCTCTCCTTATAGGCAATGCTGTGGACCACAGTGTGGTGATGATGAGGTGTTTGACAAGGTGGTAGAAACTGTTGTTACAAATCCTGTCGAACTTAGGACAATTAATTGCGCAACCGGAAGCGTAAATTTTTATTCTAACCGATCTCGTCAGGACATTCCAGGCGCCGATAAGCTCTACAATATCGTGGTTCGCAACAGCCGCGGCATCACAATAGGTGACTATGATTTTGTTTACTCTTACTTTTTAGCAGATAACTGCACCGGTGAATACTGCAAACGTCTCAGACTCGACAAGATAGTTCAACAAGGCACAAGCAACAGTAGTGTAGTCTTGTATTCATTGGCATACAACGATACAAATTTACCAAGCCGGGACTCACATCGAATAGATCATTGGGGATATTTCAATGCCAGCACACACACATCTAAGATTCCATTTGTTCATGATTCAGGAGCTTGTGGTGGCGATTTTCCCGGAGCCGACAGAGCAGCGGACTCAGTTTTGTCCCGTGCAAACATCCTTACACGAATTTATGAATCTACCGGTGGATATACAGAGTTTGTTTACGCAGGGCACACATTTTCAGCCGATGGAACAACTAATCAAGTTGCAGGAGGAGCCAGGATACGGGTGGTTAAGAAGTGTGAGAATGACAACGATTGCCTCTCGACATACTACTATTACAATAAATTCACTAACAACCAAGTTTCAAGTGGTCGAATTCTGGCGTTGCCGCAATATCATTTCAGATCCGCTGCCCAGAGCTTTCAAGTAATGGGCTATAATCCCCCGACTGGATTTGCAATAAATCAAGACCATCTCGTTAGAGTCTCAAATTCACTGACCGATTTGTTCGGCCTGAATGGATATCACATTTCATACTCCAACGTGATCGAGAGAAAACCTGGTTTTGGATATGCAAAATATACATTCACTGATGATGAATTACATGCCGACGAGCCAGGTGAGACAATTGGCTTCACAACGAGTCCCCAGGGGGAGGAATCCTCAAACACGTTTCCTTATGTCCCTAACACTTCTAAATCATCGGAACGCGGCCTGATATTAAGCAAAGCGAATTATGATGAGGATGGCAAGCTCGTTCAATCTACTTCCTATCAATATGATTTTGATCTGCCAGCTTACGATGAGATCGCTGCCGTAAAAGCAGCTCAGAGGACTTCGATGGTATGGCTCGATGATTACTATGTTGTTGGAAGATATTATCACATATCAAAACCATATGTTGTTAAACAGATATCGGAGAATCTGCCCCAGGTCGACAGAGCTGGCTTCGCTAAAGCCGTGATCACCAAAACCGAGCTTAGTTATTATCCGGTTCATGGCTCAGGTCAGACGGTGTTTGCTCGTGATATGCTACCACGACGTGTAAGAAAAATTTTACCGGACGGGATTGCAATGGTAACTGAATATAAATATCCCGCCGACTACCCATATGCAAACACACCATCTACTACGGAAGTGCAAGGGATTAAACTTATGATCTTCAAAGGTATCAGTAATATTCCAATTGAGGTGATGGAGTACATAGACTATCCGAGTGGGACAGACTACGTCACGGGCAGTCAATTACAGCTCTTCAAGGAATTTTCTGCCGGTAGCGCGATAACTCTTCCGTGGAAAACCTATAGGGCCAACGTCGGAATGGGATTACCCCTTAGTTCGTGGATATGGTCGTACTCAGCTCCACAAGGCGCTGGCTATATCTTCAGCTACAACTCATCGCTCTATAAGCTCATTAAAACATTCGATTCGTACGATAGTTATGCCAATCCAATAACTGTCTCTGACGAAAGTGGAGTACAAACATCAATCGCATGGGCAAACAACAGCACAACTGTTAGCTCTGTAACAAGAAGTGCTGGTTCCACTGTTCATCAGAAATCGTTTGATCTCGAACCGTTGATCGGAGTAAAGTCCACTACCGACGAAAATGGAATAATTACCAGTTATACCTACGATGACATGAGTCGTCTCAAGTTAGTGAAGGACTATAGTGGAAATATAGTTACCCGTTACCGTTACCATACAATAAACGAAAAACTGGATTTACCATCTGGTAACATTACAGTCACTGGCTGTGAGCAGGTAGGTGAAACTCTAACTTTTAGAGCCTCCATCAATACAAACTATGGCCTGACGCAATATGAGTGGGATTTTGGTGACGGCAACACAACTACTACAACATCAGGAACTGTTTACCACAGCTATAGTGAAGCAGATGGCTATGTAGTGAAGGTTACTATGAAAAACCCGGAATACTTTGGCGTCACCACGTCGAAAGTAACTGTAGGTATTTCTGCTGCCCTTACATCAATAGCAGTCTGTGCTGACGGCATTACGAGATATGATGTCTGTGGAGATGAGCCATCTTATACGTCTACCTGTATATCGATTGACGCGATGGCGAATGCCACTAGTGCGGAGGCTGAGTCCGAACAGTCCGCGGTTTTGCTTACGGAACCTGGTGGAGGGACAACAGTAAACCCTCCAACGCTACGGGTATTCGCGGGTCTTGTCCAGGACTATCAGTGGCAATATAAAAAAGGTTCGTCAGGGTCGTGGACGAATTTCGGCAATGATATGCAGTCAGTAGTCGGCCCGCCAGGGTTCGGTGACGGCACAGCCGGTACCTGGTACGTAAGATGCATTGTAAAAGATAAATGTGCACAAAGTATCACCTCTGATACATTTACGCTAGTTGCATATAAGAGCTCGTCAACATGTCAAGGATATTAATTTTTGGATATAATCTGAAGCTTATGAAAGCTAAACTCATTTTCCTTCTTTTGCCACTGATTTTCCTGACACAGCGTATTGTCGCTCAGCAGTCAGAAGTTGTGGGCTCAAAGGATGTTTCTGTCTACGAGAATAGGTCATATTATGCCACGGAAGAAGTCAGGCTCCTCCCTGGTTTTAGCTTTGCGGCCACCTCAGGCGATGACTTCTTTGCCAGAATTACAACTCATGAGAATCAACCCGTCAATGCAAACCAAAACTTTGTTCGCACGGAAAAGCTGTTAGTTTCCGGTGTAACTTCTGAGTTACAAATTGCTTCATTGGCGGCCGGATCCAAGGCCGTTAGTTATCAATATGTTGATGGACTGGGGCGAATGTCCCAAATTGTGGACGCCGGCACCAGCCCAGAATCACGCGACCTTGTTCAATTCAGTTCTTATGATGCAGATGGAAGACAGACAAAGCAATATCTTCCCTATACGGCTGATCAAACGATCGCAGGTAAGTTTAACGAGAATGTGATTAGCGCACAGTCAGATTTTTATACCTCTCCCCCAATTGGAGTTGCCAGTGGATTTAAGCCCTTTAAAGAAAACGTCTATGAACTCTCCGTGCTGAATAAACTACAACAAACTATTACACCGAGAGACGACCCGTGGAATGCTACAGCCCGAAGCCGACGAACAGAAATCAGTTACAACGAAGGAGGGTTTGTCGGAATCACACGCTGGGACGATTGCATTTCAGGGCCGCCTGTAAAAAATGGCACTTATCCCGATCGAACGCTCATTATCACAGAGACCACCGATGAGGCAGCGCATCGCGTAACAACCTATGAGAATAGCCGTGGAAGAGTTGTAATGAAATCCCAGGGCTCAGGCTCGACAGCATTGCAAACTCATTACATATACAGTCCCAACGGACTTCTCATGTATACTATCCTCCCGGAAGGTGTTTCCAGATTATCGACCGAATATGACGCGTCGGGGGCAGATAAACAATCCTTTCTTGACCGATGGGCCTTCCAATATGTTTATGATAATCAACAACGACTGATCGCAAAAAGTGTTCCCGCCGGTGGCTGGACCTATTTTGTTTACGATCAGTGGAATCGTATCGTGTTGACCCAGGACGCTGAACAACGCAAACGTAATGAGTTCATCTTCGCCAAGTATGATGCGTTCAACAGGCCTATCATGTCCGGATTGTATGTCTCAAACAGCTCAATTGAAACGATCCGATCAACTGTTGCAAGCTCATCAGGAAGATTTGAGAGTCCTGTTAATTCAGCCATCGGCTATACACTTTCAAACTCGTTTCCGTCAACGGTTTCACAGAACGATTTGGTGAGCGTCAACTACTATGACAACTATGATTTCCTGTCCTACTCCGGATGGGATGCCGAAAACCAAAGCTACGCGTTTCAGAACCTTGCAACTTATCCTCAAAGTAATGAAGCTCTGATGTCTGTAAAAGGTAAAATCACTGGCACGAAGACCAGGGTCATCGGCCAATCGTTATGGCTCAACAGTGTAACATACTTCAGCAAGAAATATCTGCCAATCCAAACTATCACCGAGTCCCATCTCGGCGGGGTTGTTCGGGTGACAAGTAAATATAACTTCGTTGGCAATGTCGAGAAGGAACAGCTTTACAACTCTAAATCGTTACTTACTATTCAGAAGCGGTATACCTATGACAACGCTGGAAGATTGACAAGAATGTATGATCAGGTAAACACACAACCAGAAGTTTTAATGACTGAGAATGTGTACAATGAATTGGGACAACTGATCGATCATAAAATGCACTCTACAGACGGCGGAGCCACATTCCTGCAATCCGTTGATAGACGCTATAACATCAAAGGTTGGTTGACCGGTATTAATAATGCCTCACTATCTATAGGTACAACCAACGATGATAGTAATGATTTGTTTGGCATAGACCTTACCTACTATCAGGAAGAAATAGCAGTCAATGGTACAAACAACGATCGCCTTTATAATGGACAAATTTCAGCCATCCGCTGGGGCACAAACCGGTTGATCACGCCGGCAAAGGAAAACATTTACAAATATGAGTATGATGATTTTGGCCGGTTAAGGAATTCAAATTCGGCGGTAAAGGATGCTGGCACCTTTAGCGCACTCCCGGACGCGTGGAAAGAAAGCATCTCGTATGACAATGCAAGTAACATCAAAACACTTGAGCGGAATGGCGTTCTGAATAATACCGATATCGTGCCTATCGATCAGCTGTCTTATAGTTACCTATCCAATGGAACGGAAAGTAACCGGGTAGCCGCTGTTACGGATCTGTCTGATAGCCCATTTGGTTTCAAGTCAGCTACTGCAAATTTGGAGAACGAATACAATTATGACGGCAATGGAAATCTTGCCTTCGACTTTAACAAAGAGATCTCTTCAATTACCTACAATCACCTTAATCTTCCGGTGAAGATCGAGTTTACCCGCGCCAATGGGCAGATTGACAAGATCGAATATTTATATGACGCGAATGGCGGCAGACTTCGTCGCACCGTCACGGTCAACAACGCACAGGTGTGGCAAACAGACTTTGTCGGCACTGCGCAGTATGATAACGGCATTCTATCCTCAGTGCAAAATACTGAGGGAAGGCTTGTATATCGCAACGGTTCATTTGAATACGAGTACTATCTAAAGGATCACCTCGGCAACATCAGGGTCGTCTATGGAAATGTGAATGAGACGCATTCCTACAAGGCAACGATGGAGCCTTCGATGGCAGCGACTGAAGAAACGGATTTTGAGAACGTCGATGCGACCAGACCGTCGTACGCTACAGTAAACTACACGAAGCGAAGTGAAAATCTTTCTGCTCCAGACAGGTCATCAGAATGCAACACCTTCACCGGAAAACCGATAGGCCCTGCCAAAATGCTGAGCGTGAGTGCTGGTGACAAAGTTTACATGGAAGCCTTTGCGCGTTACGACCAGGTGACCAATTCAACCAATGTAATTACGGCAAATGCGCTAATCACTGCTGTGACCGGAACTTTCGGAATTCCGTCAGGTCCTGAGGGCGGATCATTGTATGAGTCATTCAACAGTAACCTGCCAGTTGTCTCCTCAAGCGTAAGCTCAAACGCACTGATCCCGAAAGCATACCTTGCGTGGTTATTCTTTGATGAAAATGATTTGCATGTTGCCTCGGGCGCGCAGGCAATCACGTCAACTGCCTATCAGGCGTTTGAAAAGTTGCACAAGTCCTTTACGGCCGACAGAAACGGAAGCCTCTACATTTTTGTTGCAAACGAATCTGATGTAACTGCATTGACAAATGTGTATTTCGATGAAGTGTATGTAGTTCACGAAGAAGGCAACAAGACCTTGCAGGTATTACAATCCACGGACTATTACCCCTATGGATTGTCGTTCAATAATTACAGCCTGGATCGCCTTCAGACCGATGCTAATGGAGAATTTTCACCTCAGCTGAGAAATAGATATTTATTTGAAGGGCTGGAATTGCAGAAGGACCTGGATGTACAATTGTATCAGACCCCGGCTAGGATGTATGATCCGGCGTTGGGTCAATGGGCATCCGTAGATCCGCTGGCTGACAAATTCCATTCTACTTCTCCTTTTAATTTTAATTTCAGCAATCCAATTTCATTTGCAGACCCTACCGGGGCAGCACCGGCAGCAGCTTATAATTTGACGTGGCCAATCGCTTATGCAGCCCAGCGAATAAATGCACATTTTGAAAGACAAGCCGTTATAGGACAACAATATGCGTCTGGCGCGCAACAGATTCAAGAACATTTAAATGCGCCTATGATGCAACAATTCCACGAGAATTGGAACAGCTTCACTGGTCCATTAAAAGCGCCGACATTAAGCTATGGCGAAAGAATGGCTAATGGAGAGTTTGGTTGGGAGTTACAGGCTGCAAGCTTTGTGGGAAGTTTCTTGCCTACAACCGCTGCTGCAAGAGGGCTGATGGACGCACGAGAGGGTAATTATGGAAGTGCGGCTTTGAATTTGGGAAGTGCGTTCGCCGAATTTGGCGCTCTCTACAAGTCACTTAAGACTGCTTCAATGCTTGAGCAAATAAATGTCAGACTTAATAGCCATCTCCAATTTGCAATTGAAAATCATACGTTGAGTGCTAGGCAATTGTACGCGGCTCATGGCGATCCTAGCGCACTAAGAAAGTATACTGGTACCGCGATCGATATGCTTTTTAAAAGGCAAGTTAATGCAGATGAGTTTCTTCAGGCTTACGGAGTAAAGACCACTCCTCTATTTAAGTATGGACCTGATGTCTATAGCACGCCCAAAGGCACTTATTGGTTTGACATAACAACTCCGGGACAATGGAATGCCCATAACAAATACATTAATGACTTTGGCGTCGGTTTTCACTTGAACTATAATTTTTTTCCAAACACAGCCACACCCTATTATGTAGTTCCAACATTCTCTACATTTACTGGCAATTAAAAGTATGAAGAATTTGAAGGACAGATGGCATAGCTCCTCAGAATGGCAGAGCCGCCACGACTTAATTATTAAACTACTTGCAACTGGAGGAAAGTTATCAACGGTTCAGGGATTGCAACACCATGAAGCGCGCTGGGATCTTCGTGGCATTACGACTCCAGTGGAAGCTCCCGACGGAAAAAGCAGATTGTCCGGACGGCAATTTCAATCAAGGAGCATTGTACTTGAAGACGTGGACCTTTCATACTCAACCTTGTACGAGTCCAATTGGGAGAAATGTACATTTAGGAATGTAAGCTTTGTCGGTGCCAAACTGGATTATTCGAAATTCTGGGCATGCAAATTAGAAAATGTAAAATTTGAGAAAACATACTTAAACGAAGTCGTCATGAATGCCTCGTTAAATGATGATTCAGGCTATTTTCGA
Source organism: uncultured Chryseosolibacter sp. (assembly GCA_966095595.1). Taxonomy (GTDB): domain Bacteria; phylum Bacteroidota; class Bacteroidia; order Cytophagales; family Cyclobacteriaceae; genus Chryseosolibacter. The sequence goes on from CBHTUB010000034.1 coordinate 8,838, forward strand.
AATGTGGAATTTATTGAAAGCAATTTACGAGGCACAACATATACAAATACGTTGTTCGAAAACTGCAGATTTAAGGACTGCAAACTGAATAATGTTGACTTTAACGGTAGCAGATTCCAAGATTGTAGTTTTGAAGGAAAGCTTGAAGAAGCATTCTTTAGAGGAAGTGAAATGGTCAATCGCGACTTGTACCCGAAAAAGAAGACATTGCCTAATCCGATGCTTCGTGTTGATTTCACAAAAGCAACGCTAGTCAGCGTTATGTTCATGGATGGAATCGATTTGTCGACATGCATGTTTCCTAATTCTGATGACTACATAATTATCAAAAACAAAATCAAGGTATTTGAAGAGGTTAGGGAAATTGTAGAAAAAACATGGGAAGGTCCTGCGAAGAATATGGCGTTGACTTTAATTGACAAGGCATACTTCTCTCCGCGCAACCGGAATATGAAGATTGATATTGTTGATCGTCACTACTTGCGGGGTGACGATCCTAACAGCAACCTTGATGGACTGCGCTTTTTTGAATTGATCAGAACTGTCAATAACCAAATAAATGGTTAGACCCTGTCTTGAACTCTTATGGTGAAAAATCCTTCTCATTAATCAAGGGTTTTGAACGACAAAATGGAAGAATAATATGGAAGTGAGAATTTTGATTGCATCTTAGACAACATTATTCAAGAATATATAATGTCAGCAATAGCAGACTTCAGGCTCATCGACGTCGGAAAATTAAATGAACTCCGTAACAATGCGGAAATCAAGGTTGAGCAGAAAATCTTTGAAAAAAAGACAATCGATCCTTACTGGAACTATTTGGATTTAAATTCAAGACAGCTAAAGGACTTTGAGTATTCAGGGTACATCTTTGCAGACTTGCTGGTATTTCTCAATGAGAATAAAGGTATCGATCTTTTAAAGGGCAAGTATGGTGATATCGCAAACCAGATCAGTGAAAGTCGGCAGAATTTCACGACGATACTTACATATGAGCATCGCGAAGCCTATCTGAATAAATTGAATCCTGATAATTTTACCGTTGACGAGCTAATCAGCTTCAATAAGGATTTCTCCGAGCAGGAGGACCCCGTGCTAGCCGAAGCGGAGCTAGCGGGAATAAAAGCCTTGCGAGAAAGCCTGGAGCTATTAAAAGATGACAATCAAATTGTGCTATTGAGTGTAGGATAACTCGTATGCCCTTAAAATACTTCTTTATTCTAATTTCTTTGATTCTGTTAATGACGACCGCATATAGTTCAAATGCGCAGTCTAGTCAGATAACATTATCTGAGAAACACCTAAGAAAGCTCGACAAGATTAAAGACGGTCATAAAAGACTTGTAAAGTTTCATAAGTTTTACAAGAGGGACAGCCTAGCATTTGTTCGTAAATCATTACACGAAGAGAAACTGAAAGGCATTGCGAATAACCTGGCTGACAGTTTACGTGACAAGTCTCCGCTCAATGTTACCATAGAATCCAAGCGGTACTCGGGCCTCGCCCGTTCATTGAAAGATTCCAGTGCCCACGATTCTCTTCAACGGAATCTCGAAACTTTGTTTGAGGGAAAGACAGGATATGACACATTGGATCTTTCAAGATCCTTCCAGGACGTAGGTGGGGATACTTTAAATCAGATGCTCACATTGCCCCGCGATCTGGATGATATAGCGGAACTAAATCAATTGGATCAAAATATGCCAGATATGAATGGATTGGTTACCGAGCCATTGCAAGACGTGGAAAGTCTCAAATCCGAATTATCTGAATTACCACAATCTGAGATTCCCAAGCTACCGAAAGCTGAGCTTCCCGACCTTCCTGCAGCAAATGTGACAGACCTCTCAAAAAAGGCCGCTGCCTTGCCGCTATTTTCAGAACTATCACCAGTAATCAAGGCCAGAGAGACCGTTTCAAAACTGTTATCGAAGTATCGTAATTATTCCAATTCAAACGATCTCTCAGATGCTACAAAGGCCAATTCATTAAAGGGGAAAACTTTTTCTGAACGCCTCGTCTTTTCGAGTGACTTTAACATGGTTAGCATTCAACCCCTGTCTCTGGACCTTACCGCCTCTGTCGCTTTCAGGTTCTCTCAACGCTTTCTCTCAGGTTTAGGTGGAACCTACCGGTTAACAATGAAAGACTCCATCGAAAGCGTTAAATACATTTCCCCATCCAATATTGGACTGAAATTCCACCTCGCCTACGATATTCTTCGGAACACTTACCTGTATGGGGAAGCCTCAAATACAAAGGCATCAATCCAGGATAATGACCGCGTGCGAAACACCTGGGTATATAAATATTCGGTGGGACTTGGTCGACGGATCGTTATTGCGCCTAAGCTTTATTTAACTACAACGATTATCTACGCACTTAATTATCGTGATCAGGCGGCTTTGTATGCAAACAGATTTCAGGTGAGAGTTGGTTTTCAGACCACTGAATTAGCTAACAAAAAATCCAAGGTGTACTATAATCCAAATGAATAGAATGTCCCATTCGTCTGATTTCAATCCGAATTTTATCTATAACAGCGATATTCAACCCAATTTTAACCCTATCCCATCTTTTTTGCACTAGACAACACAGTCTATCGAAGCCTCAATGAAGTATTTTGAAAGCCTTAAGCTGCTTGATCATCTTATTCTTCATTTCAATAATGTTCTCCATCGTATTTAACAATCGATCCCTGCGGGCGCTCTCGTCCGAATATTTGCGTCCCAAGATCATTAGCCCGATCAAAATGACGAATGGAATAATCAGCGTACCGAATATGACAATGAAGATTTCCATAAAACAAATCCCATTACGAAGTAGCAAATAGTATGAACTAAAAGATGGCTGATATTAAAAATCATCAACAGATCCATATTGTCAACTCTCAGCCACTCCCATGCGAAGAAATATGGAAAACTCGAGAGTAAATAAAACAACAGCGTAAAATTGACCACTGAATATTCTTTGGATGCAAGCCCAATGGATATTTCGTAAAACAGATAGAGGCCCATGCATGTTAGCGCCACGTATTCTACGGATAAACTGAACGTATTCAGTGGGGTGTCAAAAATTAGATAATCAGCAACAATAAGTACCAGCCCTAAAGGGGCAATTTTGTAAAAAACGTTTCGTGCCTTTCGATCCTGGCATACGTTGTAGTAAAACAATGCATATAAAAAAATCTCGAAAGCGGTTAATGAGTAAGAAACATGAGCATTAACGATGTTATTTATGCGCAACACGTAGCTATAGATTTCAGCAGCTAGCCATATTGCACATAAATAAACGATCATTTTATAGGCGTTGCTTAAACGACGAAAAGTTAATATGCCGACCATCAACGGCACGATAACAATAAAAGACAATATCGTCGTGATTAGAAACACTACAAGTGGTTAATTCATGGGCAATTTGGTGGGCAGAGTTGTCCGCGATCTCCGTCATCTATGGTAGTTGACGCAGCGTCCATCGTTTGAATAATGATAGTATTTTCTCCGTTATCATTTTCTGCAAAGGCGAGCCACACTGTATCGACAGCCGGATTGCTCACTAGTTCCCGTATAAAATCTGCACTGAATCCCACCATTTCAGTTTTTCCTTTGTTCTTATCCTTGTAAGCCTTTTTCATTTTAGCGGCTTCGGCTTTGGAGATTTTTTCGCCTCCGGGTTTGTTGTTTGCCATGTTTATCCAATAGTTAGTTTTAAGATGTGCTTCTCAAGTGATGTGTATAGTTCCTCACGCGCGTAGAATGTGTCCGTGTCCATCTTTCCGAGGATTCTATCTCCCCGATCCGAGTTTCTGCTAATCTCAATCCGTTCCTCGATAAAGTCTAATAAATCTTCAAGCTCAGCGGATGTGATCATTGACGGTTCTGATTTAATTTTCTCAAGTACAGCTCGTTCAAAAACGACAGAATGCTTAGACTCATGTTCCTTATGATTGGATTTGTCAAGCTGTTCACGGAGAAAAGAGAGAAGGATGTTTAATTCCTGATCGGAACTTTGAAGAAAACGATTCTTGATTGTCTCAAGACGAAAAAGACTGTAGCCCATGATGAATAACTAAAATGACAACAATAATCAAATCTGATTACTCGTTTCGCTATGGGCTCTTAGCAAAAATGAGCAGCCAGAATAACTCCAAAAACACTGTTTAAGTTATCGTCTCCCCCGATCCTTTAACTCAGACTTTAGTCTATCGACTTCCAATTTCAACAGACTTATTATTTCATTTTTCGATTCCAACAAATCTTCCAATCGCTTGATCAGTTTTGTGTCGGCGTCGGTACTCAAACTTACTAAATTTTTTGCGATTACCGGTGCTTCGTTCTCTTCGAGAATTTTCTTTCCTACCCCTAGTAAAACGTAAACTGGATTGCCACGGAATTCCTGGTACAGTTTAATTATCATCTCGATGTTCACTTCTCGGACACCCTGTCGAAGTTGAGTCAAGTTTTGTGGCAAATAATCAATCCGTTTGCAAAATTTCTTCATGTTCTCGACCTGATGGCCTTTTATCACATCGTCCATTATTTCGAGAAAGCGGGTAGAAACTTCGCGTTTTACAGATTTAGCCACTTGTAATTTGCAGTTTTGATTATTATAATTGCTTATTAGTAAGCAATTATGCGCTGTTGTGTTCCAATATAGGGAACAGACCTGAAAATATGAAGAGTTTTGAAACAATCGCAATGGAGGCTACTTCAAGAGACTTTCACGTGGTGGCTGAGATTGCCGGATGCTCGGGCAAAAATGTTCAGATGGTAGTACGGCGGTTGCGGCGAGACAACTTCAATATCCAACTCATCTTTTCAGAATATCTGACTATGAAGGAGGAACTCAAGCGACATAGGAAAAAATAAGGAAGTAAGATGAAGCCCAATCCTGCACAGGAAGTTACTCAGTAATGAGAAGCTTCCTCGTGCAATTGGGATCCAGGAAAAAAGTCTCAAAAAAATGGAAACTATACAGACTCCTCTAAAAAGCTTATTAGCGTCGTATGATATAGAGATCACACCGCTACGGTTAAGGGTAATCAGTTTGTTCGTAAACAACCCACATAGAGCATACACGCATGCAGAAGCACTTTCCGTCATCCGAGCGGAGTTGCCGACGATCAGCCCAAGCGCTGTAGCCTCGACCTTGCGACTTCTAAAAGCCCGGAGGATAATTGCCGGCTCGACGTCGAAAATTGACGTATCAAAAAAAGGACGACCTGAAGCTTCATTCCTGTACTTACCTGTTAGCATACTATGACCGCTGAAGGCGACTGCTATATGGCACTCGACGGAGCTGATCAATTCATGCTTGTGTTGTTGCAAAACAAATCAGCCGAATTTAGAAAATTACGGGTTGAGGATCTTAAAATTCTCGTCTGGCTACTCACGCATCAGCCTACACGCATAGAGAGTTGGATTGACTACCTTAGTTCTGAGTATCAGAAAAAAAGGGGTACGAACCTTGACAATGTGAAGCTTCTTTCCGTATTGGAAGAATTGCTCAGATAGCCATGGAAAATGAAAGGTTTCGGCGCCTCAAGATTGACATAAGAGGGTTTATCGAGCACTGTCTGTTGTTCAATAGCCCTTATGTAAGAGAATGGATATATGGTGTCTTTGTCTGGGGAAGCATTGTCATACTCATCTGGTCCTTGGGTGAACTAAGTTGAATGATTCTAATTAAACTTCCGAGTAGCATTCACTGACGACCAGCCCCTCAGCTGACTGGAAGAAATTAAAGACGTCACAATTTTTAATATAATTTTTTAAAATCATTCAAAATCGTTAACGGCATAAAACATGCTTAAACATCTGTCGTTCATATGTACATGGACGACGGGATGATTTTCAACACAGCAAGCCTATCAATCCCGTCTTATAGCACTGTCCAGAAGTTTCTCATTAACCTCCTGCCAATTCGGTTTGTAATTCTTTTTTTAGCAGAGGACTGCTCAACTGAAATCACTACGTCTATGGATAACTTGTTTTTTTTAAACCCTCAAAAAGGAATAATGTATGACAAAGAGAGAGATGACAAATGGAGATTCGTCGAGTGACAAAGTGGAAGTTTTCAATTTAAAGCCCTACAACCACGGACAACTTGCCAAAATGTATGGAGTGTGCTGGGTGACATTTCAGAGGTGGATCGCAAGGTATCCAGAAATGATCGGTGAGAAAATAGGACACTTCTATTCGATCAAGCAAGTACTGACGATTTTCAAAATCCTTGGCGTACCGAAACGCTGCAAGTTGACAATGGAAGAAGTTGAAGAAATGCTCAAGCGATAAAGTGAAAACATAACTCAGATAACCGGAGCCAGCTACAACGCTGGCTCTTTTGTTTTTCTAAAGATCGGAAATCGATTTATATATGCGATCACAACTTCAGAAATTATTCAAAATCTGTAATAAACTGTGAACATTCGATCATAAGAGAAGATTTTTTTAGATAAATATTCATTTACACTTAGAAGCTGATAAAAGCCTGAACCTACAGCTAGCGTTCCCTCTATTTTTCCGAAAAACAATTTACACCGAGGAGATTAACACGGGCAGATAGATGGAGGAGAGCGAAGAAATATTCTTAGGCGATATAATAAAGTACAAACCGGAGATCACCTACAACAATAACAGGACTCACCCGAATGGTGAAAAAGCACCGGATGGGATCGAGATACGGTTTGGTTCTGTAAGACCTACGGCTGAAGTCAGGGAAATGCTCAAGGCGCATGGCTTCAGGTTTTCGGAAAAACAGACGATGTGGTATGCGCTGGATAACGCTAAGTCCCGAGAAATGGCAGCCTATTTAAGCGAAAACGAAATTGACGTAGATAACACTCAATATGAAAAAAGAAACTTTTGGGTTACCGTAAAAAGTGTTAAGGAGTTCGACAACCTCAGAGAAAAAACTGAATTTGCCGTTAAAGAAACTCCTCCAAAATACTTTTATAGCAAGACCTATCTTAGAAAAGCCTTTCCCTCAATTCACTCGCTGATCAGTGAGCATGCGCTTTCCTATAAAAGATACTATAACAAGGTGGTCGGTGAAGACGATCCTGAAAGTCCACAGGAGCCAACGAATCCAACCGGTTCCAATCAGGAAGTTTCAGAGAAGCTTCGTGTATTAGCTGATGCAATGCAGAAGCAAATAGATGAGAGGCTTAACCCTGCAATTGGAAGACAACGCCCTACGAAAAGACGCACGCGGATTGCAGCCGGAATGCGTGAGGAAGGGTACAAACTCCAAGAAGTACAGACCGTTTTATATGCCCTCGCCGAGGCACATAAAAAAGGTCAGGTTATACTCTATCCGTATCTGGCTAACATAAGAACCAGAACTCAAGTAGAGCTTATCAACAGATACGAGGTTTCAAAAGATGCGTTTGATCATTTCAAAGATGATCTGTCAAAACTAGGAATCGATAATAAAGAGCAATGGCGTATAGCACATGAATTGAAAGTTCAACTCACAGACGCCTATTCGCCAGAAAAGATAAAAAAGCAAACTGAGAATGAGCTAAGGATAAGAGAACTTGAAATGCAAGTCTTAGGTGCAAAGATACCGGGTTTTTTTCCTACGCCACAGAGCTTAATCGAAAGATTGCTTGAACTTGCGGAGATTCAAAGTGGAGATTGGATTCTTGAACCTTCCGCCGGCAAAGGTGATATACTTGATGCGATAAAGAAGAGCTACGAATACCAGGTGCTGCATGCGGTCGAAGTAAATACTAGTCTTTGTGAAATACTAACCCTCAAAGACCACTCGCTTGTAGCCTCGAATTTTCTTCAATATCACCCAAAACAAAAATATGACAAGATCATCATGAATCCTCCATTCGAAGATGGCCAGGATTCAGATCATGTAAGACACGCCTTTTCATTACTAAACCCCGATGGCCGTGTTGTAGCCATTATGGGCGAAGGTGTATTCTTCAGACAATTCAAGAAAGACAAAGCATTCAGGGAATTCCGGCAAAAGAATAACGCCTACGTAAGCGAGCCAATCCATGAAGCCTTCAAAAAAGCTTTCAATTCAACTTCCGTTTCCGTTCGGATTGTTGCAATCAACGCAGACGGAAGCCCGGTTGTAATAAATGATTCACGATCAGCACAAGACAACGACAATGAGGAGATAAAACTACTGGAACTTGAAGCAGAAGCAGAGATCGAATTGCTCAAGATGCGGGTCGAACTGGAACGCAAAAGGAAAAAGCAACTCAATGGCGTTGGTGAAATCCAGGTTGACAGCGATAAGCTGCGCCTGTTCAGGCAAAAAGCATGGGCCTTGCAGACAAGACATGAAGTATTGAATTACAGATAAGACTTGAAATGTACAGCATAACAAAATATAATCATCTCATTCCCAATCAGGATGCTGATACTCAGAAGCGCTATGCCATGATTGAAAAGCTGAGTAAGAATTTTACCGTCGAAAATAAAACCGCTCTGGAGATAGACAAGCTGTTGGTGGAACAATTGGAGATGGAAAACAAATCGCTCAAAGAGTTTGAGAGTGACATTAAAACTACTTCCTCCACAAGTCATGCAAAGACAGTAAAGAGGGCTACAAAAGGTAGATCGAAAGATGTCGAAGAAATATTCCAGGAACTATTCGATGCCTTAAAGGATCAGCAAAGTCAATCTGTAAATAAAGAAGCGGTACGTGAACTTCTAAAGAACGAGTTTCACAATATTCAGATAGGTTTTAAAAACCTTGACCAGGAAGTCAGGCAGATACTATCGACGCAGCCACAAACTATCCGCTACGAACTGCCGTCGTCAACAACAACAACTTTCAAAAGACCTCCGATTCCTGCCTTCCAGCACATCGTTGACGACATCCTTTTAGGAAACAACGTAATGTTCGTAGGTGGCGCGGGAACAGGTAAGACATACCTGGCTGAGAACGTAATTTCCAAACTGGCACTTGGCCGCAAACACATCACCATCAACTGCTCCCAATGGACCGCTCCAACGGAGATCATTGGAGGTCAGACAATGGATGGTTACGTAGAGGGCAAACTTATTGAAGCGTGGACAAACGGATATGTACTGATCCTTGATGAACTCCCGAAGATAGATCCTAACACGGCAGGGTTGTTCAATGATGCTTTGGCCAAGACCAAAATTCCGAACGCCGTAATTTTTAACGCACGCAAAGAGAGCTTTACCAAGCACGACCACTTCGCTTGTATCGCCACAGGCAACATCTACCCGGATAAGGAGAGCGTAGTCTACGGTGCTAATAATAAACAGGACTTGTCACTGCTTGACAGATTCGCAGGCAGCATTTATTTCATCGAAAAAAACCCTGTGATCGAAAGGGAGATACTTCAAAACGATCTGGTATGGAGTATCAGCGACCGCATGCGAAGCACCATAGAAGAACTCAAGTATGAAGCCCAGGTTTCCCTGCGCTTTATGCAGAATGCCCGTGATACATACAACCTTGAAATGATCAGGGTAAAGAATAAGGGAAAAGACGGAGTTAAAGCCTCTGAGGGTAAGACGCTAAAGAGTACGGTGGACAGCTACATTTCGACTTTCACAGAGATACAGCAAAAGAACATCAGGGAAAAAATCCGGTATGCGGAACTACTTGAAAATTTCGAGTACCGGGAATTCGACAAAACCAAATTCGCTTACTAGAATGCTCGAAGCCCATATCAAAGATGATTTTAAAAACCTGCTGGAGTACAGGCAGTGGGTAGATCAGAAATTCAATAGTCTTTCCGAGAGTAACAAAGTCTACCTGGATCGATTCGATAAGGACTATGTGGAACAGCGTATTGCACGAAACCCAACATGGTATGGTTCAGACACATCCTATGAGGAAATGAGCGCGGGAATTACTCAATATAAAAGCCCTCAACTCATTGAAACAATTTATGAGCAGGTAAATGATCGTATCTCGACGGCGGTCCGCAACAAGATCAACGCAAAGAAAATGAGATATAATGCCACCGGCCTAGGAGTGTTTGTCTTCGACAGGGCAGTAATGGGAATGTATCGGCTCCGCGAATATTACAGTCACTCACTTAAAAAAGTAGTTGACAGATCGGAGGTCATTCATTCGGATCGCGGTTGCAAACTGGCAATTGATCATACGAAGGTGACGGAACGATGGGAGCAAAAACCGGACGGCAAACCGAAAGTGAGAACAACAAACAAACACGTATTCGCCTGGTTTCCTCCACAAAGCAAGGAGAAACGATCTGTGGAATTGTTCATTAGCTGCGGTGGACATTCGGGCATCACTGCCGAGCAATTTCTTTACAGCGGAGTTGCGGCCATCATCGTTGCGCAACTGCTGGAGAAAGCACATATACCGACACGGATTACTATCGTCATCGGAAGCTCACCGGATGGGTTCGAAGAACAAGCATACGTTGCAATTATTCCGGTGAAGAACTATGATGAATCACTGGATATTAATCTGCTTGCTTTGCTTACCTCTGATCCGCGATTCTTCAGGTTCGAGGGATTTAAGGGACTAGTTGCCCTGTATGATCATTTCGAGGCTACGATCCCTTCGAGCTTTGGGACGGGAATGACCCGCGATCATTTAATCGAGACCATCGAAGAATCCAGTTATTCAAAGACGGCAAAACTCGCACCCAACCGATTTTATTTCGGGTGGACTTTTTCAAGTGACCGGGCGGTGGAACAGATCAATACGGTAATAGAGGAAATGGCAGAAAGGCTGAATGAATAATGATGAGCTACCAACCAAAATATTTAACCATGCTCCGCGAGGCTGGAATAAAGCAAATTCAGTTAGATGAAAACACCCGCGCGATGATTGAGAAAATCGAACAGGCTTTAGTGGCTGCAAATGATGAGAAAGACAACATGAGGCGACATTCATTGCTGCGGATCATTGCCCAGGCTGACGCTATTGTCTGTGCAATTCTATATAAGACTTTTGGAGTTTCACTTAAAACTGAAACTGAATCTAAAAGCTCAATCGATAAAGCAAAGGCGATGGCATTTAAGGCCAAAGCCCTGCAATTAATACGAAGAAAAAGTGAAGTTGAAATGAAGGTGTATGATCACGGCTGAAAACTATTTTGAGAAAATAAAGGAGATTAACATATCCGATCTTCCTGCGAAACTCCGCGAGGGTTATTACTTGGTAAAAGAAGTTACTGAAAACCACTCTACCTGGGGTTATTACCGAACTGGCGCAGAGATCAGAGCCTTAGTTGATGAATATTTTGCTAACCTCTCTGATCTGTTAAAGAAGAGCAATGAGAGAAATGATGATGTTAAAACTCTTGCCAGAGAGGCGGCAAAAGATCTGATCCGTTCGGATGTTAAAAATGGTCGTTCAGTCAGTGAGATTCGAAGGTCACAAAGTGGGATCGCTAAAGGCGATGTCTGGGCACAAGTCAAGGGCGACAAAGTACTTGTTGAACAAATTCAGGGTAAGTGGGTGAATTATTCATTCTCACTTCAAACATTGTTCAATGAGGTAAAGCAGGAAATCGGTGGAGAGGAAGGCAAGAAAGAAAAAGAAGTAAAAGTGAAGAAAAGGGCGAACAAAAAATCAGCGAAATCCGCGGAAGTAAAACCTAAAGGAGTTGATTCCATTCGTGAAGAAGTCAGATTTATTAAACGTTTTGTTGGATTCCATAACAGGGTGAAATCTCCGAACGCAGTCCTGGTTTTTATCAAAGGGCTCCAGCGGGCGATTGTGCAGAAGCTCATCCGTAAAACCTCACCTTTTGCTAAAGAAATTGAAATGATCCAGGATAAGCTTGTTAAGGCGTATAACAAAATGAAGGGTGATGAGTCGTTTTCTATTAATGGCAAAGACCTCGGAAGGCTGGTGGCTATCGCTGGTGGAGAACAAGTCTACCCATCGATCTCGGTCATTAAGCGGTTCGTTGGCCTACAGGATAACGCCGATGAGAAAAAGATCAATGCCTTCATCAAATACATCGACAATCTTTTTAAAAGCAAAAAGCTTACAAAGAATGATCCGTATGTGGATAAGGTAAAGGCCATTTACAAGAGCATCAAAAATAGAAAGGGCGACAAGATTCCGATCGGCAAGGCAGAGCTTAATGGTCTGGAAGGCGTCATAAGTGCCTGCGGATGCACACACGATTTAGGAAAGATTTATAACACAAAAGGAAGACGGTTACGCCAGTGTAGAAGCAAAAAGTATTCTGACGCCGCACGTGGTGCGTGTTCACATAATAAAGGTCTTAGCGGCGTATTGACTGCCGAAGAGATGGCCAACAGGAAACTTGATCTTTTGCCATTCTATTCCTTTTGGGAGACTGTCTTTGGCAGACCGTCAAAGAATTTCACGGCGATGTTTCATGGAGAGCCACATCATGGAAAAACAATTTTGCTGTTGAAGTTCGCCAATTTTCTGGCTGCCAATTTTGGACGTGTGCTATACGTTTCTTCTGAGGAATTTGCCTCACCAACAATGAGCGCAAAAGTAAAGGAGTTTGTCAATCCACTGTCAGAGCGATTGCACTTCGCAGAAAACCTGAACGATCCTGAATTGTCGAACTATGATTTTGTGATCCTCGACTCAGTGAATGATTTGGGATTAAAACTAAATCAATACAAAGAGCTTCGAAAGCAGTATCCCGAAACCGCGTTCATATTCATTCTTCAACATACCAAGTCAGGAGAATTCAGAGGCGGCAAGGATTGGGAGCATCTGGCCGAGATCGTCGGCGAGATTCACAGAGGAGCAGTGACCATTACCAAGAACCGCTACTCCGACAAAACTTCGTTCGACTTCTTCAGGCATTTTGGCTTGGAGTGGCAAGAGCCGAAAGAAATTTCTACAATACCGCGGTTAGGAGACGGTATGGTTACGGAAGACAATACGCATTACTAAATCAATTATCTAACACAAACAATAAATTAAAATGGAGGCAAGTGTAGTCGGAAAAGGTCCGGGCCTGGGAGGTTTTCTTTCAAAAATCTTAGGCACTGGTGTAAAAGAAACGGTTGATTCAATTGGCAACGCCATTGATCGGATCGACAAGTCAGATGAAAAACTTGAGCTACAACTCAAGTACAAAGAACTATTGATCAGTGTTGAAGGTGCTTGCATCGAGTATGAAAGCAAGCTACTCGAAAGCAAATCCAGGATCGTTGAAACGGAAGCTAAGGGCGAGAGCTGGTTGCAACGAAACTGGAGGCCGATGCTCATGTGCATCTGCATGCTCATCGTCTTCAATAATTATATTCTCGTACCATATTTCAATCTCCCGGTGACGACGCTTGACGATCATATCTGGACGCTGATGGACTTAGGTGTCGGCGGGTACGTAGCGGGAAGGTCACTGGAAAAAATTAGTGAAAATCTAGGAGGAGTCCTTTATAACGTTGGGAAGCGAAAAGCTAAATAAAATAATCGAAAAACAAGGAGGAGGTTAATGGGAATAAGCGCATTTGGCATATATTATGATAATATAGTAGTGCCAGATGCGTCTTTACCCATGCTTTCT
>CBHTUB010000035.1:0-22101 GCA_966095595.1 uncultured Chryseosolibacter sp.
CTCCGACAAATATCGTTTCGGCTATGCCTTTGAGCTTCCCACAAATCGTTCGGTGGGGACCCGATACACCACTCATGAACTCATGATCGGCGTAAACCTCGCGGTCCTGGGCTTTCATCAGCAGTCGGCCTCCAGCTTCTGAATAAGTCCAGATATTGAAACGAAAGCTGCTTTTTCTCCGGGATCAGGCAGCTTTTCGCTTTTGGATGAACCTTTTACAGAATATCCTGTTTACTTTTACTGAATGAAGGTTAAGGTTTCAAGGAAAGAACATTTTAACGCCGCTCATAGATTATTCAATCCGGAATGGTCGGATGAAATGAATTCGAAAGTTTTTGGCAAGTGCAGCAACCCTCATTTTCACGGTCATAATTACGAGCTGATTGTCAGTGTAGTAGGTGAACCTCACCCTGAGACGGGATATGTTTTCGATATGAAACTGCTCAGCGACCTGATAAGGGATAATGTTTTAGTTAAATTCGATCATAAGAACCTGAACCTGGATACTGAATATTTCAGACAGTTGAACCCCACCGCGGAGAATATCGCAGTGATCATCTGGAGGATCCTAAGGCAGAAGATCGATAATAATTTAGATCTGAAAATCACTTTGTATGAGACAGAAAGGAATTTCGTTGAATATCCGGCCTCTTAAACCAGAAGACACTGATGACGCGGGAGACGATCATGTAGGTTCGTCGGCCGATACTCCGCTGCGTCCGGACGCCTTTGATATAGAGGACGATGAAAAGATCGAGCGGATAGAAAAACACTTCCGCGAGATCATGACGATCCTCGGCCTTGACCTTTCTGACGACAGCCTGAATGGAACTCCCCGCAGGGTAGCGAAGATGTACGTCAAGGAAGTCTTTAGCGGGTTGAATCCAAAGAATCGTCCGCATGCCAGGCTGTTCGAGAACAAATACAACTACGACCAGATGCTGGTCGAGAAGGATATCACTTTCTACTCCCACTGCGAACATCATTTTGTGCCGATCTACGGCAAGGCTCACGTGGCCTACTTCTCGGCCGGAAAGGTGATCGGGCTTTCGAAGATCAACCGCATTGTACAGTATTATGCCAAACGTCCCCAGGTACAGGAGCGCCTGACGGTCCAGATCGGACAGGAAATGGAGCGCGTGCTGCATACCACGGATGTGGCAGTGGTAATAGACGCCAATCACATGTGCGTGGCTTCCCGGGGTGTCGGAGATACCAACTCAAAAACGGGGACGGCATACTTTTCGGGGAAGTTTAATGACGAAAATATCCGTCGTGAATTCCTGAACTACATCAACACGAAGTAATTCGTCCCGCGATACGACCGCACAAATCTCATTTTGACCTCTCAAAAGTCTGAATATTTGGCTATTTTGGTTCACCCAAACCAAATTAACCAAACATATGTCTCTATCTAAGGATATCCAGCAGAGGGAATTCCGTTCGGAATACCAGAAAGCGATTCTCAACATCCTGTACACACACAATTTTCTGATCACCGAAATGGGTGAAGTGTTCAAGGAATTCGACATCACTCGTCAGCAGTACAATGTTCTTCGGATATTGCGCGGGCAACACCCGAATCCGGCTTCCATCAACCTGATCAAGGACAGGATGCTGGATAAAATGTCCGACACTTCCAGGATCGTAGAACGTTTGAGGATCAAGGGATTGTTGACAAGAACGGATGCCGTCCGGGACAAGCGCCTGGCCGAGATCGTGATCAGCCCTTCCGGTATGGAGTTGCTTGATCGGATGGAGCGTCCGGTGGTGAAATTCGAGGAGACCCTCCATAATCTTTCCGTCGCCGAAGCTCAGCAGTTGAATTATCTTTTAGATAAACTGAGGGACGGATTGACCAGCGGTGATCATGAAGAAAACGAGGCGCTCGAACTGATGAATCCACAAGAAAAATTTTAGTACTTTAGCGCGCACCTTAAAACTATTATTATGGTATTTGACTTAGACATGATCAAGGCGGTGTATAAACAACTCCCGGACCGAATTGCTAAGGCCCGTAAGGTTGTGAACCGTCCCCTTACGCTCTCGGAGAAGATCCTCTACTCTCATCTCCACAACGAACAATCGATTGAATCATTTACCCGCGGCAAATCCTACGTGAACTTCTCCCCTGACAGGGTGGCGATGCAGGATGCTACGGCACAGATGGCGTTGTTGCAATTCATGTCTGCAGGCATACCCAAGGTGCGCGTACCATCCACAGTTCATTGCGATCACCTGATCCTCGCCAAGGATGGCGCAAAGAAAGATCTTAAAGATTCAGTTACGGCAAGCGGAGAAGTTTTTACTTTCCTCGAGTCGGTATCGAACAAGTTCGGGATCGGTTTCTGGAAACCGGGTGCCGGTATCATTCACCAGGTGGTGCTTGAAAACTACGGATTCCCGGGCGGCATGATGATCGGAACAGACTCTCATACCGTGAACGCAGGTGGTCTCGGAATGATCGCAATCGGTGTCGGTGGCGCAGATGCAGTTGACGTTATGGCTGGTATGCCATGGGAACTGAAGTGGCCAAAGCTGATCGGTGTTAAGCTCACCGGCAAGCTCAATGGATGGACCGCTGCAAAAGACGTGATCCTGAAAGTTGCCGGTATCCTTACCGTAAAGGGCGGAACCGGGGCGATTGTTGAATATTTTGGCGAAGGCGCAGATTCGTTGTCATGTACCGGTAAAGCGACCATTTGTAACATGGGCGCCGAGATCGGGGCTACTACCTCGACCTTCGGCTATGATGAAAAGATGGCGGACTACCTCCGCGGCACAGGTCGCAAGGAAGTAGCAGCACTTGCCGATAAAGTGAAAGAGCATCTCAAGGGCGACCCTGAGGTTTATGCATCTCCCGAGAAATATTTCGATCAGGTGATCGAGATCGATCTCAGCAAGCTCGAGCCACATGTCAACGGACCTTTCACTCCCGACCGCGCAATTCCTATTTCACAATTTGCGGACGAAGTGAGAAAGAACGGCTGGCCTGAAAAGCTCGAAGTAGGTCTTATTGGCTCATGTACCAACTCATCCTACGAAGACATATCGCGCTCTGCGTCACTCGCGAAGCAGGCTGTCGACAAAAAGATCAAGGCAAGAGCGGAGTTCACCATCACACCTGGCTCAGAGCAGGTTCGTTATACGGTGGAACGCGACGGATACCTTGGCATCTTTGAAAAGATGGGTGGCGTTGTTCTGGCGAATGCCTGTGGACCCTGCATCGGTCAGTGGGCTCGTCACACAAACGATCCGAACAGAAAGAACTCCATCATTACATCGTTTAATAGAAACTTTGCGAAACGCAATGACGGCAACCCGAACACGCATGCCTTTGTAGCATCTCCCGAGATCACAACCGCATTTGCGATCGTCGGCGACCTCACCTTCAACCCGCTGAAAGACACTATTACCAACGATGAAGGCAAGGCAGTAAAACTTGACGAACCAACCGGCTTTGAATTCCCGCCAAAAGGTTTTGACGTGAAGGACCCCGGCTACATCTCTCCGGCAGCTGATGGCAGCAAGGTGAAGGTGAAGATCGATCCTAAATCGAATCGTCTTCAGGCACTCGAGCCCTTCGCGCCATGGGACGGCAAGAACCTCATGGGCATGAAGCTGCTCATCAAGGCAAAAGGCAAGTGTACCACCGATCACATCTCTATGGCCGGACCATGGTTGAGATTCCGCGGACACCTCGACAACATTTCGAACAACACGCTCACGGGAGCGACAAACGCTTTCAATGACAAGACCGATTCTGTAAAGAACCAGTTGACCGGTGAATACGGAACAGTTCCGGGAACACAACGCGCTTACAAGGCAGCCGGTGTTTCAACGATCGTAGTGGGAGACCATAACTATGGTGAAGGTTCTTCCCGCGAACACGCTGCGATGCAGCCACGCCACCTCGGCATCCGGGTCATCCTTGTCAAATCATTTGCCCGTATCCACGAGACCAACCTCAAGAAACAGGGTATGCTTGCGGTGACGTTCTCACGCGAAGAAGATTACGATAAGGTACAGGAGGACGATACAATCGACCTGATCGATCTGACATCATTTGCACCTGACAAGCAATTGACCATGGTGTTGAATCACAAGGATGGATCAAAAGATACCATCATACTGAATCATACCTACAATGCCGGTCAGATAGAGTGGTTCAAGGCGGGCTCTGCTCTTAACCTGATGGCAAAGCAGATCACGGCGTCCACTTTCAAGCAGCCGATGTCCCGCCCGATCGGGAAAACACCGGGAGGCAAAAAGATCGTGAAGCCTTTGAAGGCAAAGGAGAAAAAGGCAGACAAAAAAGCTGCGAAACAGGTGAACAAGGCTGCAGCGAAGAAATCTGCAACCAAAGTAACCGCAAAGAAAGCAGCGAAAAAAGTGGCAAAGAAAGCCGCTAAAAAATCTGTGAAGCCTAAGAATGGCATAGCGAAAAAGATCGTCAGGAAGATCGTTAAAGTGGTCGCGAAGGCAGTGAGCAAGAAAGGGAAAGCTGCCGCGAAGAAAAGACGTTAACTAACAGCGTAATTGATACAGAGGCCGTTGACTAACAACGGCCTCTTTTGTTTAGAGCTATTGTTATCCATTTGATTTAAGATTTTAGGAGTGCATGGCACGTGATAATTTACGCTGACCGCCCCGGACCGTAGAAATTTTGTTTCGATACTCTTTATGCGATCCCTGCAAAATTTGGGCGCTCTGCGTTGTGCATTTACACGTTATCTCTATGAAGTTTGAATTTCTCTCACAATATGACAAAGCTCGTTAAGCATCATCGCCGTCGCTCCCCACACGATCTCGTTCTCGATCTCGAAATGCGGCGCCATCATTCTAAACTGACCAGCTGCGATGATCTCCTTGTTTCTGATCGCATCTTGCTTTGTCAACGATAGCAGATCTCCCGTGATGATCCTTGACACCTCGCGCGGATCGGGACGCAACTCGGGCACGTGATCGCAATAGGCAACCACCGGAGTTACAAGGAAATTACTGGGGACCACAAAAAACTCGGACAGCGTTCCCAGTATGGTCAATTCATCCTTCGATGAGCCTATCTCCTCGTATCCTTCACGCAATGCTGTGGTGAGCGCGTCTTCTCCCTCCTCTGCCTTGCCGCCCGGCAAGCTAACCTGACCGCTATGGGCGCCGAGGTACTCCGGCCGTTTGATCAGCGGAAAGCAAACCTGTCCGTTATTCTCGTAGAGCAGGATCAGCACAGCACCGGGTTTGGGTGGCAATTTATGCCTGAAGTTCGGAGTTATCGGGCCGACGGGAGTGGCGCGCATGATATCGTGCGCAGTTGAACCGGGAAGCGGTTGCTTCAATCTTTCTTCGAGCCTGTGGACTAGTGCATTGAACATGCCGGAAATATTAAAAAATAGATTCCATCACGAAAGCGGACGCAGGATATCCCAGTCCTCGTTGAGGATCGGTATCGCAGCATGTGCGGTAAGGTCAAATTGACATGGAACAACGGATACGTAGTTGTTGGCTATTGCCCACTCGTCATTGTCTTCGCCCTTGTCGAAGTTGACGAAGTTTCCGAGCATCCAGAAATAGCGTCTGCCATGCGGGTCCATACGCGCGTCGAAATCTTCGATCCACTTTGCGTTGGCCTGGCGGCAGACCCGAATACCCTTGAGATGTTCATTTTGCCTTGGAGGAAAATTGACGTTCAGGGCAACGCCCTTCGGAAGCCCCTTCTCAAGTACCTGTGACGCTATTTTTTTGATATAGGGAACGGTGTGGGAAAAATCGGCGGTATAGGAAAAATCGCAAAGTGAAAATCCGATGGACGGCGTGCCTTCGATAGCCCCTTCAATTGCAGCGGACATCGTACCTGAATACAATACGCTGATGGAAGTGTTGCTGCCATGGTTTACACCACTCACGACAATGTCGGGTTGTCGCTGGTCGCGAAGCACAAAGTGACGTGCCATTTTCACGCAATCCGCGGGTGTACCGGAACACTCGAACGCCTTCACTCCTTCGAAGATAAAATTTTCCTCCAGCCTCAGGGTCTCGCCTACCGTAATGGCATGCCCCATCCCCGATTGCGGACTGTCGGGCGCCACAACGATCACATCGCCGAGCTCTTTCATTACGTTGACGAGTGTCAATATACCTTTGGATGTGATACCATCATCGTTGGTAACAAGAATCAATGGCCTGCTCATGTATGCGGGTACAGCTTAAAGTTGATTTGTTAAAAGTACGGCAGAAAGTTAAATATCAAAGAGAGAATTGTAATAGCTGACGATCTTTGCCATGTCTTCTTTCTCTCCGAATCTGAGGCGGTTCGTTTTGATGTATTTTTCCACGTCCTTGTCCTTTTTCCCGAACAAGTCAATAAAATCGTTCCTGTTGCCGGAAAACTGATCGATCGTGCCATCTTCCCTGAGGAAAAAATAATGATGACTCAGCACGACCTGAGAATATGAACCGAAATAGTAGGGTGATGTAACTGTCTTCGACTCGAGAAATTCCCTTGCCAGCAGCGTCATTTTTCCTTCGGCAAGCAGCTCAAAAAAAACGGGGGCCCTATACCCTCCCGTAGTAGCAAAAGGCAAGGCATAAAATTGCCGGTAGCGCGATATGGTGGCATCATAGATCTCAAAGAAGAGTACCTTGCGGGCCGTGAAGGCATCGGCATTCTTCCCTTCATTGGCAGCGATCTGAACAAGGTCCTGTGACAGATCATATTTGATGAGTCCTTTCAACGTATCTCCCTGAAGAAGGACCAACTTTCCGTCGTGCCACAATTCGAAAGGCCATGATTGCGCCTCTGCGAAACGTCCCGCAAGAGAAAACAAAAGCACCAGGGTGACCTTTACGATCACCCTTTCCCGGTTCCCCCGTAGCAGTTTATTTGTTTCGCAGGATCGTGTGGCCAAGCTTATCACGTTTTGTCAGCAAATATTTTTCGTTGTGAGGGTTCGGGTTTATTTCTATAGGCACGTTGTCAACAATTTCCAGGCCGTATCCCATGAGGCCCACACGTTTCTTCGGATTGTTCGTCATCAGCCTGATCTTGCTGATGCCGAGGTCCCTGAGGATCTGCGCGCCTACGCCGTAATCACGTTCATCCATATCGAAACCGAGCTGCGTATTTGCCTCCACGGTGTCCCATCCTTCCTCCTGTAATTTATACGCCCTGAGCTTATTTAGTAAACCGATGCCACGACCTTCCTGTTTCATATACAGGACAATTCCCCTGCCTTCCCTGTCCACCATTTCCATAGCGTGATGCAACTGCGATCCGCAATCACATCGGCACGATCCGAAAATATCACCGGTCACACATGACGAGTGAACCCTTACCAGCACTGGCTCATCCTTTTGCCAGGTTCCCTTGATCAAAGCCAGGTGAACATCCTGCGTGTTGGTCTGCTCGTATGCCACGAGCCTGAAATGACCGTGCTCGGTCGGCATATCCACTTCCACCTGCCGGTTTATCAGCGACTCCTTTTTGACGCGATATTCGATCAGGTCTTTAATAGAAACGAGTTTCAGGTCGAAACGTTGAGCTACTTTGATAAGATCCGGAAGCCTCGCCATGGTCCCGTCTTCATTCATGATCTCCACCAGCACACCGCCGGGCTTAAATCCCGCAAGGCGTGCGAAATCGATAGCTGCCTCCGTATGGCCCGCGCGTCTTAAAACACCGCCTCTTTTCGCCCTCAGAGGAAAAATATGGCCGGGTTTACCCAACTCATCGGGATTTGTGGCAGGGTCGATAAGCGCGCGAATGGTTTTGAAGCGATCATGGGCCGAAATACCGGTTGTACAGCCGTGACCGATCAGGTCTACCGACACCGTGAACGGCGTTTCGAATGCCGCGGTATTTCTGCCTACCATCAGCTCGAGACCCAGTTCTTCGCAACGGTCCTCAATAAGGGGAGCACATATCAGTCCGCGGCCATGCGTGGCCATGAAATTGATGATCTCCGGGGTAACGCATTCCGCCGCGCATATGAAGTCCCCCTCATTCTCGCGGTCTTCGTCATCGACGACGATAATGACCTTACCATTCTTGATTTCTTCGATTGCTTCCTCGATCGTGTTCAGCTTTATTTCGCTCATGCGGGGTTAATGATTTACGGTTATAACAAAAATATTCTTCGATCTGTTCGTCACTTCGATATTACAATTCCGAGAATGGCAGCAATTTCACGTTCAGCTCCCTTAAGCTGCTCATGTATCGTGAAATACCGCTCGAGGTCATCCTCGCCTTTTGCATTTTTCATTTCCACGAGGTTATCCTCCATCAGCTTCTGGATCAACCTGAACTTCAAACGTAACACGTTGGTATATGCCAGGTCATGTACCAGCTCCTTCTCCCGCGGAAAGAAGATCTGATACTTTCCACTCCAGTGCTCGCTGGCCTCATATCGGGGAGTAGTGAGATCGGCAACCATGCTCTTCACTTCCGGCGTACCATGTTCCATGAAGTACATCGTATCGACCGTCTCGTTCCTTGATGCGCCTTCTCGGAACATCCGGTAGATCTCGGCGTATATCGGATCGGAGAATTCGACTTCTTCAAGTTCCGTGAGCATAAAGTCTACCAGTCTCTGCTCCTCGTAGTGGCTATCTGCATAATTCAACAAAAGCCGGATGGCCTCGCGCTCCTGCAACCTGATCAGGCTTGGAAGATCCGTCTTCGAAACGTCCTGTTCCTGAACGACTGGTTCGACCGGAATGACTCCCGGGTTCTGCTCTATCCGGTCCTGTATTTTCTTGTTCCGTTCACCGATCAGTATCTTGTTAACCTCAGTCAACAGCACCGATTCGGAGATGTTAAGCAGGCGGCTCGTCTCCTGGGTGTAGACCGACCGTTTTATCGGGTCAGGGATAACCGAAATACTGGAAACGATCTCCCGTATAGCTTCAGCCTTTTTGATCGGATCGCTGGCAGCTTCCTTCGAATACAGACCGATCTTGAACGATATAAAATCCTGCGTATGGTCAAGCAGATATTTTTTCAGCTCCGTGCTTCCCAATTTTTTCGAGAAGCTGTCAGGATCTTCTCCGTCGGGCAGGAGTACGATGCGAACGTTCAGCCCCCCCTTCAAAACAAGATCAATCCCGCGAACCGCTGCCTTGATCCCCGCGGCGTCGCCGTCGTAAAGAACGGTAACATTCTCCGTGAAACGACGCATCATTTTGATCTGCTCCTCCGTAAGGGCCGTTCCGGATGATGCCACAACGTTCTCGATATCCGCCTGATGGAGCGAGATCACATCGGTGTAGCCTTCTACCAGGTAGCAGAACTCTTCTTTACGGATTGCATTCTTCGACTGATACAATCCGTAGAGCACGTTGCTCTTGTGATAGATCTCCGTTTCCGGCGAGTTGATATATTTCGGCTGATCTTTTTCCTTGGTGAGGATACGTGCGCCGAAAGCAATTACTTTCCCTGCCAGATTTTGTACAGGGAAAACCACGCGGCCGCGGAATCTGTCGTATTTCTTATGATCATCCCTGCGAATGATCAGCCCTGCTTTTTCCAGTATCTCTTCACTGAATCCCTTCGACAATGCATGTTTGAGCAAGCCGTCCCATTCGTTCACACAATAGCCCAGCTCAAATTTCCCGATCGTGCGATCGTTGAAGCCTCTCTCCCTGAAATAGGTAAGACCAATGCTTCGCCCTTCGTCATTGGAATGGAGGAGGTCCTTGAAATAGTCCTTCGCGAAGTTCATCACGATGTAGAGACTATCCCGCTCGTTCGCCTCATTGTCATCGCGGACGTTCTGCTCCTTAAGCTCGACACCGTATTTCTTTGCCAGGTACCGGAGCGCTTCTGCGTAGCTCATTTTTTCGTGCTCCATCACGAACGTAATGGCATCACCGCCTTTGCCGCTGCTGAAGTCCTTGAATATCCCCTTGGAAGGAACGACAAAGAACGACGGGGTTTTCTCGTTGGCGAAAGGACTGAGGGCTTTGTAATTCTGACCCGATCTTTTCAGGGAAATGAAGTCGCCGATGACATCTACAATGTCGATGCGATTCTTGATTTCGTCGATAGTTTCTCGGGTGATCACGGAATTAAAAATGGGCTTCAAAGATACGGGAAAGATCGGTCGTTTGAGGTAAAAATCACCGCGATCAATTTATCTCCCGGCAGAGGGCAATTAAGAGGAAATCCGATTAAATTTGCAGGATATCCGGACAAATCGCCGGAATTTTTTGTTCAAACCTCATGGCTTTCTCACAATCCGATATTCTCAAGGCATTATCAACGGTTCAGGATCCCGATCTCAAACGCGATCTGGTATCTCTGGGCATGATCAAGGACGTAAAAGTGACCACCGACAACGTCAGTTTTACCGTCGTATTGACTACACCTGCCTGCCCGCTGAAGGAAAAAATAAGAACTGACTGCGAAGAGGCCGTACGCCGCGTGATAGGGCAGGAAACAGCCCTGGATATCAACATGACATCTTCCGTGACCAGCTTGCGCGACAATGCACAGCTGCTGCCCGGCGTGAAGAATATTATTGCCATTGCATCAGGAAAGGGCGGGGTTGGAAAATCTACCGTTACCAGCAATCTGGCGGTGGCATTGGCTAAATCCGGTGCCAGGGTAGGACTTATCGATGCCGACATCTATGGCCCTTCCATACCCACGATGTTCAATTGCGAATACGAACAGCCGATGGTACGCCAAATCAATGGCAAAAACACCATCATTCCCATTGAACAGTATGGGGTCAAGCTGATCTCGATCGGGTTTCTGGCACCCCCGGATAGTGCCGTGGTATGGCGTGGTCCTATGGCCAGCTCGGCGCTGAAACAGTTCTTTACGGATACTGAATGGGGAGACCTCGATTATCTTCTGATCGACCTTCCTCCGGGTACGAGCGATATTCACCTTACCCTGGTTCAAACTGTGCCTGTAACGGGAGCGGTGATCGTTACCACACCTCAAAAGGTGGCATTGGCGGACGCGAACAAAGGTCTTGCGATGTTCAAGCAGCCT
Source organism: uncultured Chryseosolibacter sp. (assembly GCA_966095595.1). Classification (GTDB taxonomy): domain Bacteria; phylum Bacteroidota; class Bacteroidia; order Cytophagales; family Cyclobacteriaceae; genus Chryseosolibacter. The sequence goes on from CBHTUB010000035.1 coordinate 10,997, forward strand.
CAGATCAACGTTCCGGTATTGGGCGTGGTAGAGAACATGGCTTACTTCACTCCTGAAGAGCTGCCTAACAATAAATATTATATCTTTGGTAAGGATGGGGGTAAGAACTTATCCGAAAAGCACAATGTTCCCCTGTTGGGCCAGATTCCGTTGGTTCAAAGCATTCGCGAAAGCGGTGACAGCGGACTTCCCGCAGTACTAAAGGAAGGAATTACGGCCAATGCCTTCATGGAGCTTGCGGAAACACTTGCGCGGCGCGTAGCCATCCGGAATGCAAATTTAACCAAGACTGAACCTGTTGAATTAAAAGTTTAATGAATACAATCACATCACCAGACGCACTGATCCTGAAGATCGAATCATCTCTCGACTCTATTCGCCCGTATTTGAAAGCCGACGGTGGTGATGTAAAAGTTAAGGAGGTTACGGCAGATCAAATTGTGAGAATCGAGTTTGTTGGTGCCTGCAGCCATTGTTCAATGTCGAGCATGACCTTTAAAGCCGGTGTTGAAGCGGCCATAAAACGGGATGTTCCTGAAATCAAGGGAATCGAGGTGATCAACCTCACGCCTGTTGCCTGATAACCGGTCTGCGAAAGGTTACACTTTGTAACTTCAGACAATCAATACGCTAAGATTCTTCCTGTAATGATGCAGACTTCCCCCAGATCCATACCCTTTGCGATAGCCCTGCTGATTTTCCTGGTCGTGAACAGTCACGAAAGCCTTGCGCAAAGGTGCGGTACCGTAAAATATCAAGAGAACGCCTACGGTTCAAAATTATCTGATCGCCAGCAGAAATTTGAAGAATGGATCAAAACGAAGAAAGCGCAAATCGCCGCGACTTCCGCATTCAGAAAAAAAAGCGGACCCTATAAAGTACCAGTAGTAGTCCATGTGATCCACAATGGCGAAAGCGTTGGCACCGGTGCCAATATTTCTGATGCGCAGATCCTTTCCCAGATCAAGGTGCTCAACAATGATTTTAACCGAACGAACGCAGATGCTGCCAGCACACCGGCCGAATTTGCCGCGGTGGCGGGAAGCATGGACATTGAATTTGTTCTGGCCAAACGCAACCCTGATGGCTTGGCGACGACGGGGATCGTCCGCGTTGACGGAAACCGGGCAAACTGGTATATGAACGATAACTATGAGTTGAAGTCCCTGAGCTATTGGCCTTCCGAGGACTATCTCAACATCTGGGTGTGCAATATGGTCGACTTCCTCGGATATTCGCAGTTCCCGATATCAGATCTTCAGGGCCTTGAAGAATATCAAAACGGCATTGCGGCTACTGATGGCGTTGTGATCGCCCACACATGCTTTGGCTCGGATGATGACGGCAATTTTAACCTTGAACCATTGTACAACAAGGGAAGGACGGCAACACATGAGGTCGCACACTTTTTCGGACTCAAGCATATCTGGGGAGATGACACCGGCTGCTCCGGCAACGACTATGTGGATGACACGCCGAATCAGGCGGATTATACGCGGGGCTGTCCTTCACATCCGTCAAAAAGTTGCGGTGACATAGTAAAGATGTTCCAGAACTTCATGGACTACACGGACGATGCGTGTATGAATCTTTTCACTGCACAACAGATGGATCGAATGGCTATCGTTATTGAAAATAGCCCGCGGAGACAATCCTTGCTGACGTCTATAGGGCTCAATGAACCCGATCCTGTTCCCAACGATCTGGGGATTCGCAGTGTGGTCTCTCCTACCGAAAGTCAGTGCGGGTTGGCCGTTATCCCATCGATCGAACTCCTGAACTATGGCATCAATGATATCACGAGCGCAAGGATCCGGATATCGCTCAATGGGATTGTCAAAGAGACAAAGGACTTCACGCTTAGCCTGACACCCCAGGGAATTACGACTGTGGGATTTTCACAGCAAACACTGGTCGGTGGGTTGAATGTTATTCTTTTCGAAATACTCCTGACAAACGGCGTGACTGACGGTGATGCCATCAGCAACAAGAACACCTTTAGGCATGAGGTGTTCGTGCCTGAGTCGATTGCTGTACCGTTCCATGAAAAGTTCAACTCAACGCCCTCCGGATGGAGGATCGTGAACAGCGACGATCAGATCACCTGGGAAGTGATGCCGGCTCCCCGCGAAACGCTCGCCAACAAGGCACTCGGCCTCTCCTTCTATCACTACGAGCTTGAAGGAGAACAGGATGTGCTCTATAGTCCGGTGTTTAGTCTCGAGAATGTCGATACGGCTTATCTTTTCCTCGACCGCGCCAACGCACAATTTGAAGACCGCGAAGATGGGTTTAAGATCTATGTTATCGAGTCATGCGAGAACCTGGGTTCAGGTGATGTCGTGCTCGACAAATCCGGCGAAGCGCTCGCGACAGCGGGGAAAGTTGCCACATCCTTTCAACCTGAGGAGTCGAAGGACTGGGAGAGAAACTTTATAGATCTCTATGACTATATCGGGAAGTCCGAAATTCAGCTGGCCTTTGTCGGTGTCAATCATTACGGCAATAACTTGTATATCGACAACATCACGGTCGCCACTACTCCGACAAAAGATGTCGCCATTAAAGAATTGGTGAACCCGAGAGGAATCTCCTGCGAAAAGACTCTTCCATTGACTTTGAAAATCGAGAACACAGGTGCTTCTACTGTTGGTTCGCTCGACGCCATCGTAAAGGTTAACGGAACAATTGTTCACACCGAAAGCTTCACCAACCTCGACCTCAAAAGTGCGAAAGAAACGACATTGAATATTCCGGAGATCACCTTCGGGAGTGGAACCAATACGTTGCGCGTCGAGATTTCGTCAGATGAGACCGCGATTTCCGATGAAGCCGATAACAACCAATTTGTCCGGACCGTAACAAATCACGAAGAGCAGGATGTCATCCCGATCAGGCTGACCTTCGAAGATGAAGTTCATGAAACATGGGCGAATCTCAACATTCATTCGGATCTCGGCAAGAAATGGAACGTTACGGAAGTATATGACGACGAGACGGTCCTGGCGTTCAGGGGATTTTCCAACCCGCTGATCGGTGACGAAGCCTGGTTTGTTTCTCCTATTCTTGACTTCAGAAGGGCGAAGACAGCTTCATTGGTCTTCGACATGTCGTACAGGAAGCGTGGCCTGATACAGGATGTCCTCACCGTTGGCGTCAGCAGGGACTGTGGTGAAACGCTCGAGCCGATAAAATTCGTCTGGCCGGAATTTGAGGAGTCGGAAAGCGAATGGGAACCTCAATCGTCTGCCGACTGGTTTCAACTTGAAGGCGACCTTTCCGACTATGCCGGAGAAGAGAACATCCGTGTGATCTTCAAGGTTGTCAATTCCAACGGCAACAATCTTTTCCTCGACAACATTGAATTTTTCCTTACGGACAAGCCGTTTGCCTCGGCAGCAGTTGAAGGTGGCTATGACATCCGTTATGCGGGAACAAGTCCGGCCTCACCTACCGTTCATTTCGACCTTGAGCAAAGAACCGACGTTCCCTGTAAGATCATCGATATGAAAGGACAGCTTGTGGCTGAGGTGTTGTGGCTCGATGTTCTGAACCAGACATATGAATTTCCTGTAGCCGGTCACGGTGCCGGAATTTACATCGTCGATATGAGGATCAACGGCAAGATTCATCGTGAACGGATCTTTGTTGGAGAATAAATGTAAACGCCCATCACATCAGCCACCGTGTCGAAATTCCACTCCTCACTGATCTTCTTTTTGCTTGTGGTTTGTAGGATCGCACCGGCGCAGGGACAATACCGTGTTGATGGCCAGGTGAAAAATGCCGACACAGGCGAAAAACTCGTGAATGTCACGGTGTGGGTGGAGAGCGTTTCGCGTGGTACCGCGACCGATCTCGATGGTAAGTTTACGCTGCCACTGGATCCCGGATCCTATTCCATCACTTTTTCGATGTTAGGGTATGAAAAGCAAGAGCTCGCAATTGACGTTACGGGCAATGTCAGCCTTGAGATCTCATTAAAAGAAATTGCAACGGAAATAGCGGAAGTGACCATCACTGACAATCGCGTGGAGGCAAATGTCAGCGAGACCGAGACCGGCCGGGTGACACTCACAAAAGAAGAGCTTCAAAAAACTCCCTATTTGCTCGGCGAGTCGGATCCGATCAGAATGCTGCAACTCATGCCGGGAGTGCAGACCGCGACGGAGGGGAGCACCGGGTTCTATGTCCGGGGTGGCGCGATCGATCAGAACCTTATCATGCTGGATAACTCCATTGTGTATAATCCTAGTCATCTCTTCGGTTTTTTTTCCGTCTTCAACGGCTCTCTGGTCGATCAGGTGGATCTGTACAAGGGAGGAATTCCGGCATCATTGGGAGGCAGACTCTCATCTTTTACGTCGGTAAGATCACGAACCGGAGATTACGAAACGTTGAAAGGTGAGGCCGGCATAGGACTCGTGGCCGCCCACGCGATGGTCGAAGGACCAATCCGGAAAAACAAAGGTTCATTTCTTGTCGGGGCGCGGCGATCATACGTTGATCTATTCACCGATCCCCTGAGAAGGTTATTCTCCCTTGAAGAACAAATCGATTATTATTTCTACGACGTCAATGTAAACGCCGATTATAACCTGTCTGCGGCCAACAAGCTTCGGCTTCGTTTCTATCATGGCAATGACGATTTTCAGTTTTCGACGAAGAGCAGTTTTTCCAATAGCATCGATTGGGGCAACACCACGGGCTCGGTGCAGTGGCTTCATCAATTCAATAAAAACCTGATCGGAGAGCTGACGGGTGGTGTCTCGTTGTATGAAATGGATTTTGGCGCGTCGATCGGTAGTTATGGGTTTAAGGTGGTGTCTGATATCGAAGATAGAAATATCGGCTATCGCATCGACCTGTTCGCAGGCAAGCATACTATCGCGGGTGGCATAACCTTTACCGATCACCGGATCCGTCCCAACAACGTCGATGCGCACAGCGAGGATGTGGAGCTCGATTTTGGAAACGCTGTGCGTCTGTACGCCGATGAGGCTTCGGTGTATCTAAACGACAAATGGAAGCTAAGCGAAAAGCTCGAAGGCAATTTTGGGTTGCGTGTATCTTACTTCGCGCAAAAAGGTCCATTCACGCGATACATTGTGGACGAATCGCTTCAGATCCTCGACACGACTACATACTCCAAAGGTGACGTCATCGCATCGTATATCAATCCTGAACCGCGTGTAAGCTTCAGGTATAGCATTAATTCGATCTCTTCCGTGAAAGTTTCATACGACCGCGCCTATCAGTCGATGCATATGGCACCGCTCGCATCAGCCTCCCTCCCATTGGACATGTGGGTCACCAGTTCGACGAAAGTTAAACCGCAGTATGCCAACCAGTATTCAGCTGGCTATTATCGCAATCTTAGAAACCAGACCATCGAAGGGAGTGTAGTCCTTTATTACAAATCGATGTTCAATCAACTGGAGTACAGGGATGGCGTTATTATCGGATACAGCAAGGGCTTCAACTTCGATGACAACTTCGTATTTGGCAAGGGCACGTCCTACGGATGCGAAATGCTTCTCAAAAAAAGCTCCGGCAGGCTCACCGGCTCGATCGCCTACACGCTTTCAAGGACCACACGAAAGTTCCCGGAGCTGAACAAGGGAAAAGTATTCCCGGCAAAATACGACAGGCTACACGATGTCTCGGTGCTTGCTACGTACGAGCTTAACAATCACTGGACCGTTGCGGGCGTGTTTGTCTACGGAACAGGGAACGCGCTCAACCTTCCGGTTGCGCGATACGTCATACAGGGGAATGTAGTCAACGAATATGGCGACCGAAATGCGTTCCGGATGCCTGCCTACCACCGCGCCGACCTGGCTGCCACCTACACGAGAAAGAAAGGCGGTCGATTCGAGTCCTCGTGGATCTTTTCCGTTTATAACGTCTACAACAGGAGAAATCCGTACTACATCTACTTTGAAAGCAGCGGGGATATAGAGAAGTACAGCCTGAAAACTGATTTGAGGCAAGTATCGCTGTTCCCGGTCATTCCATCCGTAACGTATAGAGTGAAATTCCAATGAAAACGACATTCATTTTTGCGTCTGCCCTAATAACGGTATTCATGGTACTCAGTGCCTGTAGCACCGAACCGGATCTCGATGTTGTCGACTACCAGCCCAAGCTCGTTGTCGACGGCTGGATAGAAGACGGCGGTTACCCGATCGTCATGCTCGGACGAAGTATCTCCTACTTCGATCAGATCGATTCGTCAACCGTTCGCAACCTCGTGGTGACCACCGCAAAAGTTACGATCAGCGATGGAACGAACTCGGAGATCCTCACATTTAAAAAAGACGAAGATTATTTCCCTCCCTATATCTACACCGCCACATCGCTGAAAGGTGAGGTTGGGAAAACCTACGAGTTGAAAGTCGAGCTGCAGGGAAAGACTTATACCGCGTTCACTACCATCCCTGAACCCAAGGCCTTTTCCGATCTCTGGTTCGAGTCAGTTGAAGGCGAAGACTCGCTTGGATACATCTACGGAAAATTCACCGACGATGGTAATACCGAGGACTTCTACCGCGTATTTACGCAACGACTGAGCAAGGATAAACGATTCATCCCGGTCTATCTTTCGGCCATTTCTGATCAATCTTTCAATGGAAAGACATTTACATTCTCGCTGCTGAGGGGTCCGGAAAACTATAGCAATGTAGTCGACGACCTGTATTTCACGGAAGGCGATACGGTTCGCGTAAAATTCTGCACAATGGATCGCCAGCATTTCGATTTCTGGCGTACGCTGGAAAGGGAATTGTATGTGATCGGAAATCCCTTTGCCTCCTCGGGGAACGAAATTCTTTCAAATATCGAGGGAGACGATGTTCTTGGAGTGTGGGGCGGTTATGGCGTGACCTATCATCGTTTGGTGGCACGGAGAAGATAAAAAAAAGCCCCGACAAGCGGGGCCTTATTCTTTAGGTTGACCGATTATTAACCAAGATCTTCATCAAGGGAAGTCATAAATTCCTCCCATGCGGTTGTCAGGTCGTTAAATCCTTCTGATGTATAGGTTGCAAGATCAGCCTTCGAACCATCAGCGAATATCATGCGGATGTCCGTTGTTTCCTCGGTGTAGCAATAGTCGTCGATGAAATCTCCATCGGTGTCATAGCAATATTCCTCTGTAGTAAGGTAGAATTCGCCGTCAGCGATCTTTTCCTTTGTATCGGCATAGTAGACCACCAGCTCGCTCGCGCCGTTCAGGGCGTCGATGAAGTCTTGCTCAGACTCGCTGTCACCAACGAGCTCGCTCCACTTCTTGACATCGATCTTCGCAGCGAACTTGATGTTGATCAACTGGAAGTAAGCCGACGCATCGTTAACTACCGATTCGGGGCTCGATTCATCGCCGAGAGCATTTTCACTTGTGAACTGGCCGGAAGCGCCGATACCATAGGATATCAGGTTTTCGTTGTTCATGGTGAAAGCGTAGTCGAAAGCTACTTCTGAAGTAGTGTTCTTTGCAGTGAATGACAGTTTGAACGGAGCGATTGTCAGGCTTGTATTCACGCTTGTAGGCTCACCGTTGGATTTGTAGGATGCTGCAAAGCGATACTCAGCTACCGCGGTTCCGTTGACTTTGAGGTCTGACTTAACACCGGTCGGAAGATCTTCCTGATAACCGGTCTCAACGTTATTTACTGCAACCGTGGAGAAATCATAGATTGACAGCTCTGCGTCGTTTTCAGTACCCGCCTCAGTAGAAGGGAATTGGAAAACGATCTTATCGCTTGCTGCGGTTTTTGTCCATGTATTGTTGGCCCTGCTGTAAGCGTAGATACCGGCAGCGGCATCAAACTCGGCCCGGGGTGACGTAGCAGGCTCACCTTCGCGTGTTCTCATTGCTTCAAGGACATCTTTCGCACTTGCGGTTCCGCGTCCAAAAGATGAAACAGCCTGGATCATTTTGCCAGCCGGGGTCTCGGTACCTACACGTCCACCTTCGGGAAGTGACGCAGAGTTCAGGCACGAATTAAGGGAGATCAGGGTCTTTACGCCGTTTGTGGCTTTGAAGGTTTCGAGGCTGTTAACCAACTCGATACCATTGTCCTCAAGGGCTGCCTTGTTTTCTTCCGGTGTATTGTCGCTGAACTGGTCAGGGATCTCAACGGAAGGACGGATCGACTCATCATCGTCTTTGCAGGAGGTCAAAAACACCGACCCGGCCGCAAAGAACGCAGTTACAACAAACAGGATTTTTCTGGTAGGTTTGAACATATAATTGATTTGAGATTTTCTTTTACCGGCAAAAATAGCACTTACCGGCTTTGGTCGACAAGAACAAGCAAATAATAGTCCAAATTGCCGCTCAAGCCGCCAATTGCCGCTCAGCGTTAAGACGGCTAATCGGCCGGTTTCGTTGGAAAGCCCTGAAAATATTTTTCACTCAGCCTTACGCCCGGTTGTAGCCCGAATAAGTCTCAGAATTCGGTGCCTGGACCTCGTTTTGAGGTTTTGCCGAGCCACTAATTAATTATCTTTAAGCCCAAATTTTGTTCGATGTCAAAAAAGAAAAAAGTTATCATTCTCTACGGGGGCAGATCGGTTGAACATGGCGTTTCGGTCAATTCCGCCCGCAATATTTTCGAATTTACCGATAAAGAACTTTTTGAGCCCCTGACGGTCGGGATCAGCAAGTCCGGCCAGTGGTTTTTGACTTCCGGGGTATCGAAGGACATCGAGCAAGGAAAGGCTTTGGCGCTTATCCTCGACGCGCAAAGACCGGGCTTCACATTGCTGTCGAGCGGAGACCGCATCAAGGCCGATGTGATTTTCCCGGTGCTTCACGGAACGGACGGAGAAGATGGCAGCATTCAGGGCCTGATCAAAGCTATGGATATTCCCATGGTAGGAACAGGCGTGCTCGGATCGTCGATGTCGATGAATAAGATCGTAGCCAAACGACTGCTCAAGGAGGCTGGTATACCGGTTACGAAATTCGTGACTTACCATTATACTGAAAGGGATTCGCTGACACTTGATGGAATTGCAAAGCATGTCGGACTGCCCTTCATGATCAAATCTTCAAGCCTGGGCTCATCCGTAGGGGTCACCAAGGTAAAGGATGAAGCATCATTCAAACTTGCAGTAGACGAAGCGTTCAGGTACGACGATTATCTGATCGCGGAAGAATTCATAACGGGACGTGAGATCGAATGTGCCATTCTGGGTAACACGCCGCCACAGGCTTCATATCCGGGTGAGATCACCATCAGCAGCAAATATGAATTTTATACGTTCGATGCGAAGTACGTCGATCCCGATGCAGTAAAGATCGATGTTCCGGCCAGGCTTTCATCAATCGAAGCAGAGACGATCAGACAACTTTCCGTAAAGGCATATCAAGCACTGTATTGCGAAGACTTCGCCAGGGTGGATCTGTTCCTTACAAAGGAGGGTGACATCTATATCAACGAGATCAATACCATACCTGGATTTACCAACTCCAGCATGTATCCCATGATGTGGAAAGAGCGGGGCATCAACTTCACCGACCTGATCACACGTCTGTTGGACTTGGCTTGCGAACGTTACGACCGGGGCAAGCGTATAGAGCGGGACTTCAATTCGGCGTTGAAATTCTGATCGATTATATTTGTTAATTCAGCACCCATGAAGCTCCAGTTTAGCAAGAAGTATCACAACAATACATTAGGGGGATTACTGATCCATGCCATTGCAGCGGCAAGCATCATATTGTTATTGGCGGTACTTTATTTCTATGTTTATCTGCCTTCGAGCACGAATCACGACGAGACGATCACCGTTCCGAACGTGGAGGGAATGCCGATCGAAAAGGTGGCGAAATTCCTGGAAGAGCACGACCTTCGCTTTGAGATCAACGACTCTTCATATTCGTCGGAATACCCTCCGCTTACAGTGCTGAAACAAGTTCCCGTCGCGGGGGCGAAAGTAAAAGAGAACCGGAAGATCTATTTGTCGATCAACCGTATTCATCCGCCAACGGTACCGATGCCCGACCTGATCGACGGGTCACTTGTCAATGCCGATGCCGTATTAAAGGGAAGCGAATTAAAACGGGGAAGGATAGAATTGGTGCGCGGACCATTTTTGAACGTCGTGAAGGGAATGAAGATCAATGGTCATGCCGTTGCTCCGGGCGCGCGTGTGCCGAAGGGACCTGTAGTAGATCTGGTCATCATGGACGGAGGCGGTATGAACTTCGCCACGCCTGACGTGATCGGGATGTCGCTGGATGAGGCGCGGTTTGTGATCGTGAGTTCCAACCTCAGCATTGGAAGGGTGAATTTTTCCGGCGACACTACCGGTGCCGTTGTCCTTAAACAATTACCGATCCCCAATGAAAATATTCGGGTAGGCGATGTCGTTGATATTTGGATAGGCAAACCCGGATCGAATCCCGACGATGCACCGATCGATGAGGACTCTGAGTCTGGTGACGAAAATCTCGATTGACAATTTTGAGGACCACTGCTTTCAATTTCTGCTTCAAGATCCTGCTGACCACCCTCTGCATGAATGTGTGGCTTCATGGTCATGCGCAAATTGAAATCGTACCGATAAAAAAGTCTGCTACGTTCCGATCCATCTCCAGCGCAAGGCTTCCCGTCACGGAACCACTCACCCTGCCCTTCTGGGACGATTTCTCGACTCCATCCGGAATGTTTCCTGATTCATCGCTCTGGGAACAGAGCAATTCCATCTGGATCAATAATACCATGGCGATCGGGCAGCCCACAATTAATGTCGCAACTTTCGACGGACTCGATTCCACAGGACTTGCCTACGACCCGGAGAACATACTGGTTACCGGCTATACAGACAAGCTGATCTCCAGATCTATCGACCTGAGCGATCCTTCCATCGACAAGGAAACTGTCTATCTCAGCTTCTTTTACCAGTGGCAGGGCAACGGCGAAGCTCCTGACCTCAGTGACTATCTCGAGCTGCAGTTCAAAAATGTTGAAGGTGACTGGAAAACCATGCTCAGCATTTATCCTAAAACGACATTCGAACGTCGCGTCTTCTATGACACTGCGATCCGGGTCGACAGCAATTATTTCTTTCACAACGATTTTCAATTCCGCTTC
>CBHTUB010000036.1:0-21880 GCA_966095595.1 uncultured Chryseosolibacter sp.
CCACCGGTCTTGTTTGCAAATTTATTTCCGATGGCTTCACGTCGTTTCTTTATGCTCGGGTGCGAGTGCTCGCTGTCATCATAGTCCTCGTTGATGTCGAATGCAGAAAGTGCCTGCAATGCAACCGAGTCAGGGAAAACATAGGAGCCGGACTCGAAGATCTGTTTGTTGAATATAGCTCGTGTGATCGGATAGTCGGCCATCCTCAGAATGTCGAATACCTGCTCCACAGAATCCAATGCGTACGCGCTTTTTGCATAGATGTCGGCCCCGGCAATGTCGGCCTCAGTTTCCAGTTCCCGGGCATACGAGCTTCTGGCAAAGCCTTTTTCGCTTACCGACAGCTTTCTGTAATCTCCCCTGGACTTGTCGATCTCGACATTCGTCACATATGCATTGATCACGTGCTTCTTCTGGTAGTGCACGATCTCGTGCGACAAGACAAAGGCAAGTTGTGCTTCGTTCTCGAGGCGCGAGAGAAGCCCGAGATTGACGAAGATCATGCCATCATTCGTCGTAAATGCATTGACCGCCGAAGATTTCACCGCATACACGCGGATCTTTTTCTGCAGGTCGGGATAAGGCTTCAACAATTCCCTGAGGACGTTGTCGAGGTAAAGTGAAATGTCGTCGTTGAACAATACGCTTCCGCTCGCGAGAAAGTCATCGATGCTGAAGGTGCTCTCCAGAACGAATTTTTTCTTTGCCTTTTTTAGCCGTGACTTCCGCTCGGAGATACTCGTCACCTGCTCGGCTACCTTTACGGAAGATTGTTCCGTAAAATCTCTCGGGATCGGTCCGTTCGGTAGCAGTGTTCTGTATCTATCGAAATCTTGCCCGACGGAGGTGCCACTGCAAGCGACGGTACAGATACTTGTCAGAATGGCTCTGGTAGCCAACTGTATGAATTTCCGGGACATAGGATTTCCGGCTTCGAAATAATCTCTCATTGTCATAGGTTTCATGGTAATTTTCCCGACTGAATACTTCGCTCACAAGTGCGAACGCCCCACTCAGGGATGTAGTCAGATGTTATCGGGACGTTTGATACCAGCAGAAATGATCGTGACCAGACAAGGGGGTTAACTTGGAAACGCGAACGTTTCCGGCGGGGCTTTTTTTCATGGGGGTTCCTTAAAATCGAAAGCAAACATAGCTAAAAGACCAGAAAAAACCCGTTGGGCATTTCAGCCTATCATGTACGATATGCGGCTGTCTTTTGGATATCCTGTACTCGTGAAGCGGTAACGTTCCGCATTGTAATGGAATCCTTTGTACCCGATGCCCGGTGCGTTGTCCTTGCAATCCGGTCTGTCGTGTAAGAAATAGAATTGAATTGTAAAAAAGCGAAAGTCTAAAGGCTCAACCGCCACGCCTCGGAGCGCGTGACACTGGAAGAAAAGCTCATGGCTTTGCGGAACACCTGACTCATCAGTACTGGAATTTATTTCGATTGGTGTCAGAACGCCGCGCGGCTCTATATGAAACTTGAATCAATCGGCTTGAGTGACTGAGAGATAATCGATCTCCGCAGTAAAATTGCCGCCCCCTCCAACGACCCCCATATTCTTGCCATATAGCTTCGGAAAAGAGTCTGTGTGAACTTCCTTTCCATTGATGGACAACCTGAGCTTCCGACCGTCCTTCTCTACGGTAAGCTTGTTCTCCGCGCCAAGCGTTTTATTGATGGACGACGACTTGATGCTACCCGTAAAAGTCTCGAACTGCGGAGCCCATTGCCCATAGGTGTAGGTACCATCAGGACTGATCATGAAGAAATAAGTGTTCTTATAATCATCGTCACATCCGAAGATGATGCCCGCATGTCCTTTTTTGTGTTTTGTGAAAACGAGTTTTGCTTCTATGCGCAGGTCTTTTTTCTTGTCGCTCATTACCGTGCGCCCTACATAATAGTAACGGTCACCACGGTGTACCATCTTGAACTTTCCATTGGAAATGGACGTCGTATATTCCTCTTCGTTCCGGAGCGACCACTTGTTAAGGTTGTTGTCGAAGGGCTCGGTAAAAATACTGGTGAATTCCTGACCGAAATTTTCCTGCGATACAAGGAGCATCGCCAAAAGAAAATAAATCTTTTTCATAGACTTGTGGGGGATTGGGCGGACCTTTAAGTTTGATACTCAAGCTAATATACAAACTTATCTCCGTACAATCCCACTGAAAGGGTAATTTCAATCAGTGTCTGTACTCACAAATTTCAATATGAATTCCAAATTAACCGCGAGGGTAGAGGGGCAAAGATTCAGTAACCTGAAGGTCGACTCTTTTCCGTCGAAAGGAGAGTATGAACAATGTGTTTTTGCTGATTGTAACGTTCCCGATACTGATCTTTCGGGGTTTGTGTTTATCGACTGCCAATTTCAAAGCTGTGATCTCAGTAACTGCAGGATCAAGGACACCGCATTCCGCGACTGCAAATTTACGGACTGTAAAATGCTCGGTCTCCGTTTCGATGAGTGCAGCACGATGTTGTTGTCCTTCACATTCGGGAAATGTATTCTTGATATGTGCTCCTTCTTTAGATTGAAGCTGAAAGGCACGTCTTTCAATGGTTGCAGCTTGCGTGAAGTTGACTTTGCCGAGGCAGATCTTTCCAAAAGCAGTTTTAACAACGCGGATCTTGAAGGAGCGATCTTTGACAACACGATACTGGAGAGTGCCGATTTATCCGGTGCGGCCAACTTCCGGATCGACCCTGATGCGAATTACCTGAAGAAAGCCAGATTTTCGAGCAATAACCTCAGCGGTCTTCTCGCAAAATACGGCATCATCATCCATTGAAGCGGCCTGGTAGCCGTTCCCAAAATCGAACATCATCGTCTGCCGGCGGACGTGTTTTCTTGCACTCATACCTCTGTTTGCGGTAAAAAAAGGCTTTTTAAACTGGCACAATGTTCACTTGATGGCTATTGGTCGAACAGCCAATACCTAAACATTAAACCGGATCTGGACATGCTAAAGAACTACCTCAAGATCGCCATCCGTACCATCTGGAAGAACAAAAAGCTATCAGCCATCAACATCTTCGGACTTGCAACCGGTATAGCCTGCAGTTTGCTGATCTTTCTTTTTGTGAAGGACGAGCTTCAATATGACAGGCACCATCGCGATGCCGGGCTCATTTATCGGGTGGTAAAGGATTTTGTCAATGATGACGGAAGCCGCATACCGGATGCGACATCACCTGGTCCCCTGGCAGCTGCCATGCAAAAAGAGATACCGGAAGTAGAAACCATCACGAGGGTCCATCCTCACTGGGGAGGGACGACCAGGATGGAGTATGGCGACAAGAAGATCACTGAAGAAAAAGTATGGCGTGTGGATAGCAGCTTCTTCAAGGTGTTCACTGTACCATTCCTGAAAGGAAATCCCGAAACGGCGTTAAGCGATATCAACTCGATCATTCTCACGGAAAGTACTGCAAGGCGGTATTTTGGTGATGAAGATCCGATCGGCAAAGTTTTAAAAATGAACGGAGACCAGGACGTCACGGTGACAGCCGTGATAGCCGACGTACCACCGCAGTCGCATCTCCATTATGATTTTCTGCTGTCATTCAGAAGGCTGGGGCCGCAGGTAGATGTCCAGTGGGGTAGTTATAATTACTATACCTATGTAAAGGTAAAGCCGGGTACCGATATCAAGGCTTTCGAAAAAAAGATCCAGGATGTATACGAAAGGAATCAGGAAGAAAGGTGGAGTGCGTTTTATGTTCAGCCTCTCCTCGATATCCACCTCACCTCAAAGTTGAAGTGGGAGCTCGAGCCGAACGGAGACAGGCTTTACGTATACATTTTCACCATCATCGGTATTTTTATTCTTGTGATCGCGGCGATCAACTACGTGAACCTTTCTACCGCAAGGTCTTCGTTACGTGCGAAAGAAACAGGGATCAGAAAAGTGTCGGGTGCTGAACGCACGTCGCTTGTGTTTCAATTCCTTCTCGAGTCGGTGATGATTTGTCTGGCCTCCGCCTTTCTCGGACTTGCCCTGGGCTATGCGCTCATGCCGACGATCAATGAGCTTACGCAAAAACAACTAACGATCACCGCCAGCCAGTCCGTGGTCGGATACATGCTGCTGGTAACCTTGTTCATTGGCGTTGTGGCAGGAATTTTCCCGGCCTTGTATCTGTCATCTTTCAAGCCGGTAGCGGTTTTGAAAGGATTCAAGCTGAACGAAAGGGGCGCATTGAATTTGAGAAGGTCGTTGGTAGTTGTTCAGTTTACGATCTCCATTGCGCTCATCATCGGCGCGATCGTCATCGTTCAGCAAATGAACTATCTGAGGAACGCCAACCTTGGATTCGACAAAGACCGCATCATTGTGCTGAGGAACGCCCACGTTCTTTCACGCGCCGACCGGAGTGCGTTCCTGAATTCCGTTCGACAAACGACAGGCGTAGAAAAGGCTTCGACTTCCGGAACGGTCCTCGGACGGGGTTTCAGCACGACACGCCTGAGAGCTAAGGGAGCGGAACAGGAGCAACAGTTGAATTTCAGTTCTGTAGGATTTGAATACCTGGACGTTGTCGGGATAGAAATGAAAGAAGGAAGGAGTTTCTCTCCCGAATTCCCCGCAGACTCTGTAAACAATGGTATTCTGGGCGGGCCGCTGGATCAAAGGCTCGGAGGCATCGTCATCAACGAGCAAGCTGTCAAGGAATTCGGCCTTGGCACTCCGGCTGTCGGAAAACATCTGATCTGGAGCACGGATGCAGATACGGTGTACTATCTGGAAGTAGTCGGCGTTGCAAAGGACTTCCATTTCACGTCACTTCGAAATCAGATCAAGCCCTACGGATTCCTGATCTTCCCGCGAAATCAGAATAATTTTACCATCAAACTTGGCAGTGGTGACCTGCAGCAAACGATCTCCAGGATCGAAGATCTGTGGAAGCAATCGTTTCCCGATGTCCCGTTTGAATACATGTTTATGGATGAGACCTTTTCGAATATGTATGCAGCCGAGACCCGCTTCCAGAAAGTATTCACGAGTCTTGTCGCCCTGGGGATCATCATTGCATGTCTCGGACTGTTTGCCCTGGCAACCTTTTCCGCCGAGCAACGCGTCAAGGAGATCGGCATCCGAAAGGTTCTGGGGGCTACGGTCACTCATGTGGTGGCGCTATTGTCGAAAGATTTCCTGAAGCTTGTCGTGATCTCGCTGATACTGGCCATTCCGTTGTCGATCTACGCCATACAAACCTGGCTCGACGGCTTTGCCTATCGCGTGTCGATAGCGTGGTGGACGTTCGTCGTTGCCGCGGTGATCGCCATTGCAATCGCATTTTTAACCATTAGTGCACAGGCTATCAAAGCTGCTGTTGCCAACCCTGCAAAGAGTCTCAGATCCGAATAGATGATATCACTGCCTGAGCAGCAGTATGCGGGCAAGTCTTCACGATCAGAGGCTCGCCATACAAATGCTGCAAGAATTTCTGTGCGCTGAAACTTTCCGGGGACCTCAACTTGTTGCCTTGACAGATAACACCTCTTACATGATTCAAAACGGCACGCTGTTGTTGGTCGACGATGACTTCGACGATCAGGAAATGATCACCACTGCCTTGCAAGATCTCGGATTCAAACACGAAACGGTCGTTTTTAGTGACGCAGAGTCGGCGCTCAAATATCTCTATTCCGAGAACAAGAAGCCGTTCCTCATTGTATCCGACATCAATATGCCGAAGATCGACGGACTGGCTTTTAAAGAGTCGATAGAAGTTTGCCCGACCTTAAGCGAGCACAGGATTCCATTCGTGTTTCTATCGACGGCGGCTTCAACCAACTATTTGCGTCGCGCGTATCAGCTGCGGGCGCAGGGATACTTTCAGAAGGGAAGCACGTTCGACAGCCTCAAGGCCTCGCTGCGAACCATACTTCAATACTGGAGTGAGTGCATGCAGCCTGCCGTTCATAATTAGTTTTGACTCGCACCATAATTACTTTTTTTCTGTAACGGGATCATTCGAGTCCGTTGCAGAAAACCCCGGAAATTCGTCTCAACACATCAGCGCAGGAACATGTACGGGCATTGTCTCGAGGAACTGGGATCCTTGCAATCGACTTCTGAATTCGCCGGATACAAAGAAAATTTTATCTTGTCAGCGAATTACTAACCCCATGGCTAATATGATCTCTTTCGCAGGCATCAATTTCCTTGCAGTACTTGTTGCTGCCATCGTGTATTTCTTTATCGGTTTCGTATGGTACAGCCTCCTTTTCGGTGAGGTCTGGAGAAAAGAAACCGGAGTGCCGGCCGACACAACGGCCAAGCCTAAGCCCGGAGCATTGGCCGGACAATTCGCTTCAACGTTCCTCTATGTGATGGGGGTTGCACTGGTATTGAATCTCGCAGATGTCAGTGGTATCAAAGGGGTGCTCTCCATTACCATATTGATCACGGTGTTTTTTGCGACGCCCATGAACTCGGGAAACCTGTTTTTTACCGGGAGAAAGAAATTGTTTCTGATTGATGTCTGTGAGCGGGCAATAGGCACGTTTGTGACTGCTTTTATTCTCACGCTCTGGAAATAATTTGGTAAAGACTTAACCTGCGTCTACACCCTGGTCCCGATCGGCATACGCACAGATCATACTTTGCGGAATTTTTTTAATGCGAAGAATACGCCATCGATCACCTTTGCCATGCTCCTGATATCGAGTGTCTCCATTGTATCGCCGGGAAGATGGTAGTTCTTATTCCGAAAGATAGACGTGTCAGTGACCAGCACTGCACTGTAGCCAAATCTCCAGTAGTTGGCGTGGTCTGAATAACTGACACCCGGTGCTTTTCCTGGAGCAGTAAATCTTTTCGTGCGTATCGTACTTACAGATTTGTAATTTCTCGCAAAGCGCCGCGCGAACGAACCGCTCCCGAATTTCTTGATCAGCGTGATATAGTTCGCCTTTCTTCCATAGAAAAGTGAAAGAAAGGGCAGGGGGTATGACTGAGACTTCTTCTCGTCGCTAAAGTAGCCGATCATATCGAAGCAGATCATCCCGTAAACATCGGCGTCCGATTCCGCGAGGCTCCTCGCGTGTACATAGCTTCCCATGTATTCCGTGTTGAAATAGGGAGGCTCCTCCAATGAATAGGCAACGAGGTCGATTCGATACGAAAATTTCTGGTCATGGAGCATTCTGGCCAGCTCGAGTAACCCGACCACACCACTGGCATTGTCATCAGCTCCGGCCTGATCTCCGCAGACGTCGTAATGTGCTCCTATCACAATTCGCTTTTTATGGTTCGTACCGAAGGAACAAATGACATTCCGATAAGTGCTTCCATCGGCTTTGTAGTCCTGCACAAAAACCGTGTCTGCATAACGTCTGAACACATCTTCAATATAATGGGCGGTCTTGTCAAGTTGTCCGATGTTGTAGCATGCGCGGGCGTGCGATGTTTTCGTCAGCGCCGTTAAATGTGATTTGATGAGCGTTGTGTCGGCCGCCGGACCGGCAAGTGCATTCCATGCGCCAGATAAAACGACGATGACGAAGATGGATCTCAGTAGCTGCATATCATTTTTTGTCCAACATAACGGTTCTTCGCCCCTCAGACTGCCGTGACTTAGTGGAGCATGGGTTTGACTTAGCCAGCATGCCAATACGGAGTATCACACGTTACGCACTTGCAGAAACATCCCCAATACTTCACCGTAGACCAGATGGGCAAGGAGCGTGATCAGCGGGCGTGCCCCTTTCATAGAAACGCAGGTAAGCAATACCAGTCAATTGATCCGAATTTTTGAACCCAGGGCTGCGGAAGTGCAGTCAGGCATAATCCGCAAGCCTGGGTTCTCCATAGCTCATAACTTCATGTACCTAATCACCGTTCCTTTTTCCGTTTAGCAACGTATAGAGACAGAATGCGCCGATGGCCATCACGGTGTCCCTTACCGCTACGTCGTAATATTGTCCGCCGAGCAGTAGGTTGATCACAATACCGATAAGCCACAACCCAACGATCAGGCTACCGAGCCTCGGTTTTACGAGGACCAAAATACCTGCAATGATCTCAATTACGCCCACGATACTCATGAAAGTATTAGGCGACATGGGAATAATGTTGGCTACGGCAGGAGCAAGATATTTATTCCAGTCTGTCAGGAGGTGGATAAACTTGTCTGCGCCAGCCGCGATCGGAACCAGCCCATAGGTCCAATGAAGGATCTGTACTACACGCTCCACCCGTGTCATTTCGACGGGAGCATGTTCGACATAATGTGAAGATGTTGTAGTTGCCATATTTTAATTTTTAGCATTAGATTATCTCAATGCATTATCGTTACAACTTCAGTAAAATATTAATTGCCGTTTTACTGACCTGCGATCAGAGCAAATTCCAACTACGTAAGAATCAACTTAGTTGTGATAAAGATCGTTCCTGACAGCAAAAGCACGGAAGCAACTGCTTTTTGTGAACCGACAGCCAGGCTACCGGGCGGAATTCCTTCGCTTCCCCGTCAAAGCTGCCATGGGCACCATGGTCTCCCGGCAAGGGTTCCCACAGGTTATAGTTTTCCTTTTTTATCTTCAGGTTCGGATGTCATCTGTTCTTCATAGCCGGCGAGACCGTCTTCCGGTGGTCCTGATCTTGTAAGTCCGATACAATTTTTGGGGAGAGCCCGGTCATATGCCGCGCTCAAGCCGCGTATGATTTCCCGATCAAATGCAATTCAAGGGGATCACTCACACCTTTCAGTGTAGCACTGACAGGTGCGTTGTGATCTGACGAAGAATCGTCCAGCATCCGGAAGACGGCGGAGGAGACAATAAAGTTATTGTTCAATTGCCGGGTAGCGGCCTGGAGTCGCGAAGCTACGTTGACGGGATAACCCATCACTACAAAATGGTCCGTGGAACCAAGGTGGAGATTTCCGACTGCGACCTTGCCGACATGCACGCCGATGCCCACATCGATCCGATGGCCGATGCTCTTTTCAAAAGTTTGATCATTAAGCCTTTCCAGTGTCGTGAGTATTGCCATACCTGCCTGGACCGCTGCGTTGACAGCTTCCCTCACATCGTTATCGAAGCCAAAAGCTGCATAGAATCCATCACCTGAAGTTTCGATGATCCTTCCGCGATAAACTTTTATGATCTTTTGAAACCGCGAGAACAACTTCTTTACGATGTAGATCACGTCAGTCGCACTGTGCCTTTCCACCAGCGGCGTGAAATTCCGAATGTCGAGAAAGAAAAGTGCCATTTCTTTTTCCTCTTCGGTCTCCTGGGTCCACAAGTCCCACACAACGCCCTTATTGTCCGTGGATCCAATCTTTCTTTTGGAAGATCTGCGTCGGCTGGTGGGTGTTGTGTTGAAAAGCGTGAGTTGTTGCATATGGTCTTTCAGTTACTGCACATAAAGTAACCTGCGCGTTATGACAGCCCTGTGTCAGCAAGCATTTGACGGACTGCTTTTTTTTAAAATCTTATCCGAGGGTCATTTAGGCCCGATGATCAAATGACCTTACTTGTGTGACATAAGGAATTGAATATCAGTTAATTATCTAACGATGGATGGAGAAGAGATTCCGTCCCCAGCAGGGCCCACCGGCCTTATTTCCGACCGGCTTCGAAATCCTGCTTCATGCTTTGCCTGATCTTTCTCCGGTGATCACCTCCCCATTGTGCAAGCGCATCAAGAACTGGACGGACCGACATTGCATACTCTGTCAGCTCATACTCGATCACGATCGGTGTTTCGGCATATACATGCCTTTTGACGAAACCATTCAATTCCAGCTCCTTTAGCTCCGCAGCCAGCATTTTGGATGAAATGCCGTCGATAGTCCGTTGAAGCTCGTTGAACCTGCTCTTGCCGTGCAGGAGCGCGATGAAGATGCGCAGCTTCCATTTTCCGCCGATCGCGTAGAGTGCGTCGCCTATGGCGCCGAGCTGAGCCTTGCATTCTGCGTCGTTGTGAACCGGTTCTGACTTTTCCTTTGCCATACACGTTGAGATGCTTACAAAAAGGTAAGTAGTTACCTTTGGTTAAGTGCTTACTTTTGGTAAGTAAATATATGGAGTTTTGTTGTTAGATAAACAAACAAAAATAGAATATGACAACAAAACAACATCAAAGATCAAAAGGCTGGAACATCGCCCTTTGGGCGCTTCAGATCGTTCTGGCAACGTTTTTCCTCGGAGTAGGAATAATGAAAGCAACTACACCCCTTGAAGACCTGGCGACGATCGTACCCCTGGCAGGAGAAATGCCCGTATTGGTGCGATTTATCGGCATCAGCGAAGTGGCGGGCGCACTCGGCCTTATCCTTCCCGCCGGCCTCCGGATCCGTCCGCAACTGACCGTGATCGCTGCAGGCGCGTTGACTGTTGTAATGATCCTCGCGATGGTCTATCACGTTTCGAAGGGTGAATATGCTGCAATAGGAACGAACATCGTGCTGGGAATTTTAGCAGCGTTGATAACGTTTGGAAGATTGAACAAAGCTCCGATCACGGCACGCACTTCCAGTGCAATCTGATCGTAGAAGAACCAAAGATGATCAGGAGTCATCCTTTAAATTTATGAAAAGAAAACTCACCACGGTCTATACACCGCATGCACAGCCCGGATTTTTGGGCAGGGGACACACGGCACGTCCCGTGATAGCAGTGGATTTCGACCAAAGCGATCCGTTCATCATGCTCATGGACGATCGGCTGGAGAAAACAGACCATACGCCCGTAGGTGGCCCGCATCCGCACGCAGGCTTCGAAACGGTAACGCTTGTTCTTAACGGCGAAATCGGAGAGGGGCCGCACGCGCTGAGGTCGGGCGACCTGGAAATGATGACCGCCGGAAGTGGTATCGTGCACACGGAGACTATCTCGAAGCCCGCCAGGATGCACATCCTCCAACTGTGGCTAAATCTTCCGAAAGACAAAAGGAACACGTCGCCCCGCGTGCAACACCTGAGCGCTGCACATGTTCCTTCCCGAGCGGACAACGGAGTCGATGTCAAAGTTTACAGTGGAACATTTGCCGGACTCACATCACCTCTGAAGAATCATACGCCGTTGATCCTTGCCGAATTAAAGATGGACCCTAATGCAAAGATCGAGTCCTATCTACCCGCCAACTTCAGCGCCTTCGCCTATGTGATAGAAGGTTCGGCACAAATCGGAACCGGGCAAGCGTTAAACATGGATCAGGTGGGTTGGCTGGATCGCGATATGGATTCCGGTGAGAGCGAACTCAGCATCACGGCCGGCCTTTCCGGTGCGCGTTTGGTCGTCTACGCCGCAGAGCCACAACACAACCACATTGTGTCGCATGGACCGTTCATCGCGGATACCATGGAGGACATTCGGCAGCTCTACGCAGATTACCGCTCTGGTCGCATGGGACACATTCACGATGTCCCGGAAGAACAACAATTTTCCTATTTATTCAATGCGGACCTTAAAAAACAACGGAGCGCTGTCGGGCGCTCCGTTGACTTTGTATCCACTGTCAAATTTATTTTACGATCAAACGTCTCGTGAAGCTCTGCTGACCATCGGTTCCCTTAAGCAGGTACAATCCCGGTCGCACTTTGTTTGAAAAATCGAGCTCTACTGATCCGCAGTTGCCATCGCATTGAATTTTATTCGCATACACCACCTCGCCGGTGAAGCTCACAAGCTGTACGTCCATCACCGAGCCACGTGTGTAGGCTGAGCCTTGCGTGGTGACAGTGACCCTGCCTGTGGTTACCGGATTGGGGGCAACTTCGATCAAATTACTTTCCGCTGTCATCAGCATTTCGGTTTCGCCGGCCGACTCTGCAGCCATTGTAGCCGATGGTTCGAACGGTGACAGGCGTGATCCTGAGATGGGGCGCTCCAACACACCGTTTGGAAGTTGCCAACCCACAGAAACATGATCGTATCCCAGATTTTCCTTGTGAAGGACCTCGACGTAATACTTAATGCCTCTCCTCATATAGATCCTTGCAGATTGCTGACTCGGGTATTTGTTCCATTGCCGTTTTAATGTGGCGCCCTGTACATAGGCGATCCTTTGCTTGTTCGCCGGGTCGCTGCCATTACTTAACCAAAGTTCACTATGGTCATCGCTGGCTATGTAAAACGTGTATTCACCATCCATGGGGACGCAAAGGTATCCGCGGATGCGTGCGCCATAGTAGTCACCTGCGTTCGTCGGTCCCTCGAAGATAGACAAGTAATTGGTGGACGTCGGTGGGCTGTTCACCGGAATATAGGCGACACTCTGGCCTTTGACGTTCGTCCACACTTCCCGGAGAATGCGACCGGTCGCGTGGCATTCGATTGCCCTGATCTCCTTCGTATCCATCCCAACACCGTTGCCATTGTCGTATGCTCTTACCGTGATCAGGAAGGGGTCTTCGCTTTGAAATACATATTGTGTCTCGTATGGTGCCTGTGTATCGGACGCGATTTTGTCCTCCCATCCATAGGTCAGGTTTTTCACAAAGAATTCCACCCTGACGATAGAGCCATCGCTATCCGAAACATCTGCAGCTATCGTCACCGTGGAGTTCATATCCACGTCCTGGGTCGCAGGTTGTGTGATCGAGACTACGGGAGGTTGGTTCGCCTTCAACGGGATCAGGTGCGTTCCGGAGATAGGATTTTCAATCGTTCCATTCGGATATTGCATGGCCACCATGATGTGGTCGTATGTTCCTCCTTCCTTATGCAGCGCCTCGATGTAGTATTTCGTGCCGGCAACCAGGTGTATCAATGCCGATTGCTGCGAGGGAAACTTTGTGAACTCATCCCGCCTGGTGGCACCATAAACATAGGCGATCAGCTTTTTATTAGCAGGAGATGAACTGGTGCTCAGATACAATTCGCTATAGTCGTCACTCGCGATCATGAATTTGTAGTCACCGGTAACGGGAACACACAAATACCCGCTGTAACGCGCCCCGTAGTTATCTCCGGCATTGACCGGCCCCTTGAACGATGTTACCGTTTCGGTATAGGCGGGCGGCGTCGAGAGCGGTATCGACGTTACTTTATTACCTGTGATGTTGGTCCATACTTCGCGTGTAAGCCCGCCGGTCCCTGCGCACTGGGCATCCGGATCATAAAACCACAACCTGTAGAAGCTCGCCCCCTGGTCCTGGGTGGTGAACACCACATCGTTTCCGGTTACAGCGGTCAGGTTCTTCGTGTTGTTATAGGGGAAATTGTAACGATCGAGCATACTTCTGGAAGTCGATGGCACGTAATCCGGCTCGCTCTCAAACAGCACATACTGCTCGCCGGAACTGGGATAGTCAAGAGTGGCATGGTCGACAAAATAGAGCCTGTCGCCGGCTGGTGTGAGGTCAACATAGGAGAAGTCATAGTTCGGCGGGGTGTCAAGATAATTAAGCTGATGGACCGCCGATGTTCCGCCGGCAGTTCCGTCGGATTTCACGATAGGATTGGCGAATCCCTGAGTCTCACTATACCAGACCAGATAATTGTTGAATGTTATCATGTCCTCCATGAAGCTTTCAATACCCGATGTGGCGACTGTGACAAACTGGGTACCGGCTTCTGTACCATCACTTACCCACAGGTCGGTTTCCGCCTCCAGGTAATGAAGAAAGTAAAGTTTCCCTTTAAAGGGGGTGAAGGCACCGATGGAATTATATTGGTAATTGTATCCGAAATCCTTTACGAGCTGAGTAGTTGCAAGAGTTCCCTGCGTCTTCCACAAGTCGGTGTACACGTCATAATCATAGGTGTCCAGGCTATCATGTTCGAAGAACATCGTCCCATTTACATCGGTCAGGTCCTGAATGCTGACAAACGGGACATCGACAGCCTTGATGGTCCCGGCTGTAGTTCCATCCGTCTTCCAGATGTCGTCACCTGCTCCATCGTTGGCAATAAAGAATAGCTGGCTGTTCGAGATCGTAATCGCACCGAATCGGGCATATCCACTCTCTGTGCCGGGCCTGATGTCTTTGAGCATGGCTAACGTATTGGTCGCGCTCAATTTCCAAAGCTCGGTACCATGCAGTCCATCATCGATGGAAAGATACAATTCATTATTGTACACTTTCCTCGGTTCGATGGAGGGGTATGCGCCCACCTTGACCGTAGAAGCCGCAGTTCCGCTGCTAACCCACAAGCCCTGCTGACCGGCGGTCGACGCTGCCGTAATGATAAAAAATTTGTCGCCCATCGTCACTTCGCTGATCGAAATGACATTCTCACCGAGCTTTTTGATGAACGTAACACCGCTTACCGACGCGGAAAAGAGACTGTCATTGCTGGCATAATACACTTTGCCATTGACATTGGTGAAACTGTGACTGGTTTTGTTAATGTTCTTTATAAAAACGGGTTGGGCATTTACTGATGCGGAAACGAGCATCAATACGACGAGGGCAATTACTGACCTGCACGTTGCAAGCCGTGGAAAAGACAGTACACTTTTCTCCATACTTCACTCTGGTTTTTCATTCTACATCGCTGGAAAGTATACCTGAAGATCCTCCTCATTTTTAGTCGATGTCATCCCGATATGCGGCAGAAGTGTTTCCGGGTGTAAATAGCCGGTAGCGATTCTTCGATGCATCGGTGATCATAAAGAAATCACAAAGAATTTTCTCAGGTCTTTTATCGTAAAATGAAAAAAAGGATGCCCTGGCAAGAACTGGTAAGTGAGGAGCAACAAACGTGTGGCGGCAGACTTATCATAGGCTCTGGAGTCCGGATGACGTTAATAATTGTTGCGGAATTATTGCGACAGAAGACCGGGAGCTTAAATTGAGATAAAATTGAAATTAAACTCCAAAGCGAATTCGCGATGTTTACACGTCTCGCTATTCTTGTCATCATATTGGGAGTAGCTTCACCGTTGCAGGGGCAGACTATCAAAAAGGCAAGGCGCAAGATAGGGGGGAAGTCCTACTCGTATTACACAATGAAGCCGTCGCTACCGTCGAAAGGTCTTGTTGTGCTCATGCCTTCGCGCGGCGAAACGCCCAAAAAACTTTTCCTGCATACCGCGATACCACGGCACCTTGCCCAAAGGGGTTTTACTACTATAGTGCCGGATCTGGACTATGCGCTTATCCTGGAGGACGGAACAAGGGAGATCCTTGATGATCTCATTGCTGCAGACAGTGCGGAGAACAGATCGAACCCAAATCTCTCGAATGTATTTATCGGTGGCTTTTCTTCAGGTGGGGCGATCGCTGCGTGTTATGCCGAATATAGAATATCTGAAAAAGGGGAGACCTCTGTAGGCGGCCTTTTTCTAATAGACCCGCCGTTGGATTTAGCCCGGCTCTACAATGCCTGGACCAGGTTGATCGACACACCCTGTCCTGAGGCAATCACCTCCGAAGCCGAATTTATAAAGGCTTACGTAGAAAGGGTCGTGGGCGGAAAACCGGAACAAAAGCGGGACAATTACCTAAAGCTCTCCGCTTTTGCGGCGACCGATCCATCCGGAGGAAATGCAAGGTTCCTAAAGAATCTGCCCGTTCGCCTGTATACAGAACCTGATCTGGGATCGATGCAAACCAGGTATTGTTCCGAGCTACGCTATGAAAACCTCAACTCGTCCGACCTCGATGCACTGAACGAGTGCCTGACAAGATTGGGCAATAAAAAAGTCGAGTACATCCGGACAAACGGCCGGGGGCTTCACTCCTGGAATATCGCTGATCCGGCAGCTCTGGCGGAATGGATGGAGAAGCTCGCCCGGTAACGAAATAGCCCGGAAAGAAATGGAAGAAGAAAATAAAGCAGGTCAAATGACGACTTTTAGCTTCTTGTTTTTGCAGTTAGATTGAATGTTATGGAGAGGTCAGTTTTTTTGATTAAGAAGATGGATTGTGCTTCGGAAGAAAACATGGTTCGAATGAAGCTTGACGGAGAGCAAGGCATTCGGAAATTAGATTTTGATATTCCTAACAGGAAGTTAACAGTAATCCATGAAGGCAATCTTGATGCCATCAGGAACTCAATTGACTCATTGAATTTTTCGTCATTGCTCCAGAGCACAGAAAGAATTGATGATATGGAGGGAACGATGGTTGAGTCTGCAAATGTTCAATCAAGCCTTCTATGGAAGGTGTTCATAGTCAATTTCAGTTTCTTTGTGATTGAGATAGTGACCGGGCTTATATCACGATCAATGGGCCTTGTAGCCGACAGTCTCGACATGCTGGCTGATGCGTTTGTGTATGGCCTAAGTTTATTCGCTGTTGGCAGTACTGTCGCAAGGAAAAAAAGGATTGCCGGAGTTAGCGGGTATTTCCAACTTACGCTAGCCATAATCGGATTCATCGAGGTCATAAGACGGTTTATTGAATATAAAGGAGTGCCCGACTTTAAGATGATGATGATTGTATCAGGCTTGGCACTTGGTGCAAATGCCCTTTGCCTGTATCTTCTTCAAAGATCAAAAAGCCAGGAGGCCCACATGAAGGCGAGTATGATTTTCACATCAAATGATGTCATTATCAACCTGGGGGTTATTATAGCAGGTGTCTTAGTCTTCTTGCTTGATTCAAAATATCCAGACCTAGTTATTGGAGCAATAGTATTTATACTTGTTACACGTGGTGCATTCTCTATACTAAAGCTATCAAAATAGAATCCTTTCTATAAACAAACGCCGTCAAGGGTAAACTGAACAGCTCTACCCGTGCATTCCCTAATGCCGGATTAAGATTTACTGTATGGTAAAATCCGGATCGGGTATATCGGAGCCCGTCTCTGGTCAGATAGCGGTTAGACCAACGTAGGTGCGGATCTCTGGTAAAATTCTCGGGAGCTCGCCGGCTGACCTTTGCAACGCAGATTACCCCGCCCACGGATCTTTCTTCCGGTACTCGGGTGTAAGCTTCGGCTTGCGAGATTTCACCTTGAAAGGGTCACGTCGCGACTTCCTTGCTTTCCTGACCTTGCCGCCTGAGGATACAGCCAGGCCATATGCCGCCCGTCCGGTAGATGTACGCTCCGCCTTACGGCGCGCCGAGCATTGACTCAACAATCCAATGATCAGAACAAGGGCCAGGACAACTATTCTCTGCATAGGAATTCAAACGTGAAAAGTATAATAATAATTGTCCTGAACAAACATCGCAAGTCGCGGGAAAGACATATTTTATCATTCCCTAAATTTTTATTGTATTGAGATGGAATTTCCGCCCACCCAATTTTTGAACTCGTTGGAATAATACAAATAGGCGGAGCTTGCCCGGGCAACGAAATCTCCAGGTATCTCGGCTTTGAGATCGAGGTTAATGGCGACGTGGCCAGCCGGAGCCATCTCACGATAATAAATGACCAGATTGCCCTCTATGATCTCATAAAAATCGAACACACCCTTTTCCTGAAGCTCCCTGAGCTGCCAGGGCTGTACACTGAGGCCGGCAGGGATCCCTATAACCGCCGTCGTCATCGGCAGTCCTTCGGACGATTTGTTTTTCAATGTTATCGTCATCCGAACCGTTTCATTGAGTTTGATCGTCGAGGCACTCAGCGCGGTAGTGAGCGCCACCTTGCACTCATCGGACGACTGCGGCTTTTTAGTATTCCACCGGATGTCCAGCGAATAGGGAAGGGACTCATGTGTTTCATCAAATAACACCCTTATGGCCTGATCGCCCTGACGGAGGTCATCGGCAAAATCCTGAAGCACCAGCCTTTCCCGGCTTTCTTTGCTGTAGCTCATTCTGTCAGCCAAAGCGTTGTTGACAAAGATCTGAATGTTGCCGTCCTCGCGTGTCGTCCGAATCAACGTCGCGTATTCCGTCAATGCTTTCAGCGCCAATGCTGTTCCCTGCGTCGATCCGAATTGTCCGTATGAGCGCTTCGAGAGGAGATGTTGTATACAGGAGTTCGTGAAACCGATGTCGGGAGAAGTCGACTTGAGCATGGCGATGATCCAAAGGCTTACTATTTCAGATTGTAACGATTGCCCATAGCTTCTGACAATGGAATGGTCAGCCTTCAGGTCGGAAAATCCCTTTTTTGCTATTGTTTCCCTGAAGTAATCGAGGAGCTTGTTGTAGTCGTCCATTCTCTTCATATTGAACGCGGCGTTTGCCACAAGTGCCATGCGATACATGTCCTTGCTCCTGGTCGCTTCTGCAAGTGCCTGATCATATTCCGTGAGAATGTCCGTAGTTCCGGTTTCTGAAAGCGCATAAACGATATATGCGTTCGTCACTTCTTCGAGCGCTCCGGAAAAACCATACTTTCCGCTGTGTTGTCGGAATCCTCCCTTGCCATTTCTTTTATCCAACAAATAGTCGCGCGTACGGTTCATCATTTTTTCGCTTACAACGTTGGATACCTTTTTCATCTCATGAAATTCCAGCAGACCATACGCAGTCAATCCTTCGTGGGCAGGCGGGTGACCGAACCACTCGAAGCCACCTCCCGCAATTTCGTATGCCATAAGCTTGTTATAGCCACTCTGAATCAGCGCAAGCGCCCGCTTTTCTATGTCCGGCCTGATCTGACCCGATTGCTTAAGGAATTGCAGGGCCAGGATATTGGGAAAGGTGCTGGACGAGACCTGCTCAAAGCATCCGTGGGGCTCTTGCAGGATCGATTCCGCGCCGGTAAACAGTTCGTCGAGTACGTCAGGAAAGGCGGTAAATTCTGCCTGTATCGAATTCTTCTCTGCATCGGAGATCGAAACAGAAACGGTTTTGTCAAGCTCTTTTGCCGAAACGCTGAATCTCATCGGAAACCCGACTGATTTTACCTTGATATAGTGGTCGATCTTGTCGCTATAGTTCTTCGACGAAAGCTTGATCGACACCGGAAATTCGCCCTCAACACCTGTACCAGTTATGGTAAACCAGACTATGCGCGTCGATCGCGGCTCAACGGTGATCTCTTGTGTCCGTGACTCCGCCACCGTGAGCTGGTTCGGTAACGTTAAGTTGATTTTGGCCGATTTTTCCGATGACGTTTCATTTTTCACACGCACCGGCAACTTCAATATATCTTCGTAGCCGAGAAATTCGGGGAGCTTCGCGTCGAGCGAGAGGGGCAGCTGAGTATGATAGACCTCTTCCTTTCTGCCAATCAGGCCAGACCCCGCGAAGCCTTCCGCTGTGATCCGGAACGCACTCACTGCGTCGTTGTTCGTAAACGAGATGCTGGCGTTACCGCGATCGTCAGTCACAACAGAATGGTTCCAGTAAATGGTTGTGCGGAAATCCGTTCTTGTTTCACCGGACGAATGTACCGGAGGTGTATAGAACTCACGGACGGGAGAAAATCGCCGTGGAGTAATGGTCACGCCGGTATAACGGGGTTTCCTCTGTTTCGTCTGGAAATAATCGAATCCCAGCCTGGACCGTGTCGTGATCAGAATAGCACCGTTCGCCGCCCTGCTTCCGTACAGCGCAGTTGCTTCGGGCGAATGGACTACCTGTACACTTTCAATGTCATCGGGACCAATGAAGCTTCCATTGGAGAAATTTTGATTAAGGCTTGTTCCCATGGGATGACCGTCGATCACGTATAAAGGCTCTGCGCGCCCACTTGAAAGCGAGCTTGTTCCCCGGATCCTGATATTTGCAGCGGCGCCGGGATTTCCTGTTTGAGGTTGTATCGCGACTCCAGCGACCCGTCCCTGTAGCGCGCTTTCCAATGTCGGCGAATTGAACATGCCTTCGACTCCGTTTGGCTGCACCCTTACGATACTTGTACTTGCCGCAAGCACGGCGTTCTTCTGTTCGACCCCATAAGCCGTTACAATCACTTCACTTAGCTGTGTTACGTCCGAGCCGAGGGCTAAATCGAGATCACCTTCTGACGTCATCAGGTCGTCCGATTGTTCAGCTTCCGACCGGAGAACAGGGGAGGCGTCGTTTTCCGATGCCTTGGCAAAAAGTACGGTGCCTTCCTTGTCGTTCAGGGAGATGCCGAACGAAAGCTCCTTTTTCAATTCTATTTCACCCGGTCTTTTCGTGAGAAGCAGAAGCGTGATCGACGGGTCGATATTCCTGAAAACGAAACGACCATCACGCGTTGTCTTTACTTTAGCGATCCTTTGTTTCCCGCCAAGCTCAACCAGCGCCACCTCACCGGATATGCCGTCGCGACGACTGTTTACCAGTACTCCACTGATGTTTTTATTCTTCTCCGGCGTAAAGGTGATCACGCGGTTATTTTTGCTGACATCTTCCCAGGAGAACCTTCTCCATCCCTGCGTCATAAGAAGATAATCCAGTGCCTTCGGAGCTTTTTACTCATCCGGATCAAAGTAGAAGGAGGGTTCCTGTATTTCACCCCTTACCTCCGATGAAAGGAGCATCGACGATAGCATGTTATCCTGCTTATCATCGGCAAACGAGACTATCTGATCATCCACGACGGCAAGTGAGAGCTTTGCAGGCACCGGCTTCCCCTTATCGTTCGTGGTCCTGACGTTGACTTTCACCTGTTCGCCGGGCAGATATTGTTGCTTATCCGTTCTAACGTCGATGGACAGTCGTCTATCTTCGTTCACGAAGACGAGGCGCTCGCACTGTTCAACACCGTCACCGTCGAATAGGGTGAACACAGCTATTCCCGCGGGAAAGTCTTTTGTCGGCGTCAAGATCTCTTGAGTGCCTTCAGCCAGTTCGATCTTTTGGGAGTGCGCGATCTCTCCATGACACCGGGCCACCAGGTATGCAGACGAACGCTTTGGTGAATGGACTGTCCAACCCAAGGTCGAGTCACTTTTGCCGATCAGATTGAGTAGGAATCCGGAGGTCGACGCTTCGGGGAGAGGAACGAGCGCATGATTGCCCCGTGGGCTTTCAATACGTGCGAAGTATTTTACACCCTCCCTGGGCTTCAGGCTAAATGCGCCCATCCCCATATGGAAGCTCTCGAAGGCAGTAACGATCTTACCTTGCTGATCGACGATCGAACCTTTGATATCGGCCCCTTTGCCAAACTCGTTGAGCGCCTTGAACGCCACCGTGCCGGTCACTTCCTGCAGCCAGTTGCCACCTTCTGGAAAGAATTGCATACTGATCCTGTTCAAAACAATGGGAATGGATCTTGAGATCGATTCTTCGACGCCATTCGCTTTCACGATCACCTCGAGCAAGCCATCCGTGGTCTTCAATGAATCAGGCAACTTGAAGTTAATCGTTGCATTGCCCTGCGGATCCGATTCGAGCTCCGACTTAAACACAGAGCCGCCATCGATCTTTACCGTGAAGGAGACACCGGCATTCACAACCCTCTCGTTTCTGAGATTTTTAATGTTGAGCTTTGCGACGACAGGGTCACCGGCACCGTATGATTCTTTCTCATAATCCAGCCTCAGCAACAAGCGGGGCGTGTGGACGCGTTGCACCTGAATTTCCTTTTTGAAAAAACGATCTTCTCCGAAGTTCTTCATCCATTGCGTGTATGCCCGGATCTGATATAGCCCGCCTGGCGCACTTTGATCGAGAGCAAAATCTCCGTGTGCGGTGCCGTCGTGTATAATAAGATCGAGACGCTTCGCGACATTGCCCTTTGGGTCGATCAGCTCGACGTATGCCACGTCGCTGATGTCGCCTGGCTTATGGGTGTTGCTGTTCAGCACGAACGCGTTGAACCAGATGTCCTCGCCCGGTTTATAGAACGGCTTGTCCAACTGCAGATAAATCTTTTCCTCCGGGTAGCTCGAGTTGTATCGCCTGAGCGACTCGAAAAGCTTTTGCAGGAACAACGGATCTTCAGTGGCGGTAAAGCTGAAAGTGAAAATGCTCACCAACGCTATGACAAGGATCAGTAAATTCTTTCGCTTCATAACACTAGATTTTAATGGTTATCTGTGCGCTATAGCTGCGCGTGGAAGGAGTATTGAAAAGATCGAGACCGTTTCCGGTTCCGTAGCCGAACAAGGTGCCTGAAGG
>CBHTUB010000037.1:0-21702 GCA_966095595.1 uncultured Chryseosolibacter sp.
GCTCAAAGCACATCATTAAATGGCGGGTAAATACCCCGGAGCGGGTATATACGGCAGGGCTGGCTTTTTTAGTTAAAGATTGAAAAGGATTATTCTTTTTTTATTGTCGTAATTACATGTATCGTAATGAAAGGTTTCACTCCCTAAAGCTTGTCTGCACACGCGGCCAATCAAAAAAAACCGGTGTCCATGTAACCTTTTGTCGTTACGCCGGTATTCCAATCAAACACTTCAGTTATGAAACCGATCAGAACAATATTACTTATCGTGGGCATCCTGGTGGCAGGAATTGCGGCAAACACTGCAGTGGCGCAGCCATCATCCTATCAAATGGAAAGCCGTATCGATCATGGCAAGCACATGCATAAGGATAAACATAAGAATAAAGGCAAGCACAAGGATAAATGCCACAAGCATGGCGTTTCAAAGGGAAAAATGCATAAGTACGCCCTCAAGCCGGAGAACAGGTAGAGTAGTTAATAGTAGTAGAAAAAAAAATAACCTCAGGCATTGAGGTTATTTTTTCCTTTAAACGGAGGACTGATCACGGCTCGAACGTTCCCTGATCGTAAACATCGCCATCCATATATTCAATCCAGGTACCGCTGCCGTCGGAGTTCCAGGTGATCTCACTGGTTAGTTCCCAGGTCACTTGCTCGTTTAGGGTAGTGCCCCAATAAGACTTTAGCTCTCCCGCTTTTGTTTTTGTATTGATGATCATGTCGAATTTCTGCCATGAGAAGTCAGTGAAAGTGAAGTTGATATTGTCTCCGCTTTTCGTCCAATCCCACCGTTCCGTAGGTTCCAGGCTTGACTCCGTATACATGACCATATAGCCTGAGCTCTTGTCCTTCTTTTCGCTGGCGCCGAAATATTTGAACCAGGTGCCATCGACTTTCATGAACAGCTCGAAAAGGAAGCTATCCGATTGATCCTTCACCTGGTAGGCGACCTCCAGGCCCTGCGCTTCATCTCCCCATGTGTAGACCACCACGGAGCCAGCTGTGGCTGCAACCCTGCCATTGCCCGGAACGATTTCTGTCGTGCTTTTCTGCGCGCCCGAGGGAGGAGTCATCAGGGCAGTATAAAATGCTACGTTGAAGTTCAGTTCCCAGGTAGCATCGGCGACCTGGCTGGCGTGTGAGTCAAGGCTTTCTTCCATCCCTGCAGGCAGCGTAACGATTGTTTCATTGCCGGCAAAGCTGAACTTTGCATTGTCAACCGATGGCGCTTCGTCATCGTCCTTCGAACATGAACTGATCAATGCCATCACGGCGAGGATCATTAACAGTCTTAGTTTCATAGTATAGGATTGGTTATGGTTCCAATAAAAAGAGTAGCGGCAATTTCGGCAAACCAGCTTTCTGAAAACCTGTATTCTTCACATTGAACTTACATACAAACGGCAAAGGCCATCCAATGGACAGCCCTTACTAGTTAAAAAGGAGTACACCTTATTCGTTTCTCAGTGATCTGGCTGGATTTGTATGCGCTGCACGCAGCGCTTGTGTACATACAATGACCAATGCAAAAAGCAATGCGATGAGCCCTGTCACGGGAAATACCCACCACGGGATGTCTATACGGTATTTGTAGCGGTCGAGATAGTTGTCAAGTGCCCACCACGAGACCGGTGCCGAGATGAGAAAGGCAAGGATCACCAGACGTGAAAAATCTTTAGAGATAAGACCCACGAGGCCTGACACGGAAGCACCGAGCACCTTGCGTATGCCGATTTCCCTGGTCCGCTGTTCAGCCGTGAACGCGGCGAGACCGAAAAGGCCCAGCCCGGTGATAATGATCGCGAGGGATGCGAAAAGATTGGCCAGCGCACTGGTCATATCGATCGTTGCGAACTTCCTGGCAAACTCCTCGTCGGCAAATTTGTATTCGAACGGATACGCGGGATTATATTTCTTCATCACTTCTTCAACCCTGGCCAATGAAGCCTTGAGATCGTTCGTCTTTTCAAGGCGGATCGTGAGCCAGCTGACCCAGTCTTTGTCGAGGATCATGAACATCGGACCCACCGGCGCATAGGGGTTACCCATCAGGGCGTTATCGACCACGCCGATGAGCTCTCGCTTGCCGCCCCAAAGATCGAGTTGTGTACCTATCGGATCCTTTAGTCCCATCAGGTCGAGAGCTGCCTTGTTGATGATGACCGCTGCCGTGTCGCTTTTGAAATCCTCCGAGAAATCCCTGCCCTCGATGATCTTGATGCCCATGGTTTTGGTGTAGTCGTACTCTGTCGCAATCGTCGCGAAAATGACGCGGAGATTATCCGGTTTCCCGGGCCATCCCAGGAAGTTATTTGAATTGATGCTCGTGATCGGACTGTTCGCCTGTGTAACGGAATTGACAACACCTGTACTGAGAAGTTCTGCCTTCAAAGCCTTGTAATTCTGTCCGATCTCCCTGGTGTATTCCACAGCGATGAGGTTTTCCTGCGAGTAGCCCAGGTCCCGGTTCTTCACAAGTTGTATCTGCTGATAGATGACCAGCGTACCGATAATGAGCAAGATCGAAAATCCGAATTGCAGCGTCACGAGGACCTTTCTCGGCAGGCCGGCGCTCCGTCCAACCTGAACTTTTCCCTTCAGCACTTTCACCGGTTGGAACGAGGAAAGATAAAATGCGGGGTAGCTTCCCGAGATGATGCCCGTGAGCAGGATGAGTATGACTGAGAATATCCACAGCTCCGGCGACAAGTAGTCGATCCTGAGTTGTTTTTCCACGAGGTCGTTATAAAATGGCAGCAGCAATTGAGCAAGCAGAAGCGCTATCAGAAAGGCGATCAGTGAAATGAACAGCGATTCCCCAAGGAATTGCGCGATGATCTCACGACGGCTCGAGCCGACGCTTTTCCTTATCCCGACTTCGCGCGCGCGACGCTCGGAACGCGCAGTTGACAGATTCATGAAATTGATGCATGCAATAACGACAATGAATATGGCGATAGCCGAGAACATCTGCACATATTCGATCATTCCACCCGAGGCCTTTCCATTTTCGAAATTCGAGTGCAAACGCCAGTCGAGGAATGGATGAAGAAAAAGATCATGAGGCACATCAGTTTCTCCGTGACGTGTAAGCAGGTCCCTGATCCTGGCTTCCACCTCCGGCTGCGACGACGGATGGTCGAGTTCTGCATATACCTGAAATGAATAATTGCCCCAGTTCTCCTTATTACCCTTAACCCACTCGTTGGTCTCATAGAGCTTCCATGGAAACAGGACATCGAACTCGAAGCTGGAATTTTTCGGGAGATCTTTGAGGATACCCACAACTTTCAGTTCATCCTTGTTGTCAAGCCGCACGGTTCGACCCATCGGATCTTCGTCTCCAAACAAAGCCTTCGCGGCCGACTCGGAGATCACAATGTTGTAAGGCTCTGTCAGCACTTTAGCGGGGTCACCTTTCACCAAGGGATATTCGAACATGGTAAGGAATTCTTCACTGGCGTAGTATCCCCGTTTTCTCACCCTTGTCTCGTCGCCATTTTTTCCCACAACTGTTAGCAGATGGTCACCGCCCCAGTTTGTGGCGCAGGTATTGACGAGTTTTGCATGTTCCGGTTTCAAACCTTCGTAGGTCGGCAGTGGAAGAGAATTCCATGTGTTCACACGTCCATCAAATGTGGCATTGACATACACCTGATAAAGGCGATCCGCCTTCGGGATGAACCGGTTGAACGAGAGCTCATCATATACCCAAAGCAGAATAAGCAAACTGCAGGCAATGCCAATGGCAAGGCCAGCAATATTGATAAACGAATACGTGGAATTCCTCAATAAATTCCGAACGGTGACAAGGACGTAGTTTTTTAGCATGGCAGAACGTATAGGACAGATACTTCCGATTTTTTAAATGGTTACAAAACGGCTGAACCTTTTCAAGGACTGGTCTAACGGTCGTTGGTTGCACGATCGGCTATATTTATTCAAGAATGACCGGGAGGTCGTTGGTTGCAGATCTGATCCACAAATCCTTGCGGCGCGTCTTCAGCGGTAAAAATTTCCACCTTCAGGCAAGAGCAATCTGCGCGCAGAATGGTTAATCATCTGACGAAAAAGTACAACGGCAACAAAGGGGCTATGCCTTTAAGACAGGATTGAGCATTTCGGCAGGTTGTATAAAGTATTTTCTGATCTCGTAGAGCTCACTCGCCTCGCTGCTGAATTTCAGGATCGTTGCTCTGAGGTTTTCGCTGTAGCGCATGAGGTCGCTGAATTGCCTGATGTGGTTGGCCTGCTCCGCACTCAGGTACGACTCGAGCCTATCGGGATCTTGCTCCAGGTCGACGAGTACCCTTATCGTTTCGTCCTGGGTCATCATGTAGAGATTCTTGAAGTAATCACTTTCCAGGATCTCGAGCAGACAGTCGAACAATTCCGGCTCGATATACATTTTAAAATCGTTAATAAACGTGTGGATGTTCTCATTGAGAATGTTGCAGTAGTTTTCAAAACATGCCTTTATTGACCGATTGTGAAAAAAAAGCTTCCAGGACTCTGGATGGTGGATAGAAACAACTTCGAATTTTTCGTCAAGCCTGGCCATTCTGATCAGATCAGGGTAGACATCCAGAAGATCCTTTTCCGTTATGATCCTGTTTCGCGAATTGTATTTCCACACCAGGTGCTTCCAGATTGAAAAGTACGAGGCAATAATTGCCTGCAGTTCGCGCAGGATCCTCTGATCGATGGCAATGCGCTTTTGCCTTTCCTTGCGCTCCAGTATCTTGTTGATGACAAAAACGGTGATAGCAACGCCCGCTATTTCCGTGAAGAGATTGACACCTAACTCCCTGGTTCCTTCGAAACGCATGAGTACAAGTGCTCCTATGAGACTCAGGCCAAGTATCAGACGCAAGTCGTAATTTTTTGCCCGGAGTTTCATGGCAGGAGAATAGGTGCTATTCCGCAGTTACCGGTTCTATCACGTTCGTGATCTTGCAGATCAGGTTGGCTGGAAACCCTCCCATTTCGGCATGGCGGATGATCAATTCCTCGTCCGGAGCCAGATAGACACAATAGATCTTGTCACCGGCAACATAACTTTGGATCCATTGGATCTCCGTACCAAGCTTGCAAAGAACATCACGTGATTTTTGCGAGATTGCCTTCAATTGTTCGGCGGTCAGACTGCCCGCTCCGGGTATTTCCCTCTCGATAATGAACTTGGGCATGAGGTAAATTTTGGTTACTATCAACTTACGTAGTAATTACCGCTTTTCAAAAGATTACCTGATTACTTTTAAATCTCTGCGGGAACGATAATTGCACTCCTCCTAATGCAGGCGCACAAAATACTCATACTCCGGCCAGAGCCATGTTTGCTTTCCATAGCCATTTGTGACAGGATGCGAAGAATAAACGGTGAGGGTCCGTCCGGCGTCGATTCTCATTACAACGCCACAATGTCCATAGGCCTTTCCATTATACAGGTTCCAGAATTGCACGAAGTCACCGGGTTTGACTGCATCCGGACTCTCTACCCGTTCACCTTTATCGTGTTCCGCCAATGCAGCCTGGACGCCGGTGACAACGGGAGAAGACTGTCCGATCAACTCTTCGACATTCCGATCGGTAATAATGCTGATCTTATTTTTTTCTGAAGGCGAGAGATGCGTGAAGTTTTCGATGACGTCGATCACAAATTCGGTGCATACCTTTTCTTCATATGAATATGCTATGGAACGTCCGTGCGTTTCCACGTGCCGGATAATATTCTGATTGGAGGCAGGCAGTTGTGTAAGCTCATCTTCCGGAAAACTGTTGGCCGTTGTCCAAACCGGCTGAGTGTCTATCCAGTAGTAGCCAAAAACGAATGCACTTACTGCAACTATACCGATCAAAACAAGCTTTACCCTGGTATTCACAAATTGTGCGGCTTTTTAATGTTGTGTATCTCTCTAACGATGAGCGTCATTTGGAAGTGTATTCCACCAGCCTGCACATGAAATTCCTGATCGACCTGCAAAATTCATTGGCGCGTAAATGGACCATAACTTTTGAGGTCGGATCATTTGCAACCGTGTCACACACAATTTGGGCCGGTGTTAAGGTCCCTCTGACTTTTACGGAAATATTTCGGTAATTTTCATTTTAAATTAAGCATTAATGCTGAGAACGGTTTGCTTCTATCTGTGTATCCTTTCCATTTCCCTGGCTTCATGTGACAACGATGAACAAGAACCGGAAAAACCCAAGGTATTTGTTAGCGGAACAGTTACTGAATCGGGCTCAGGCGAAGTTGTCGAAGGCGTTGCCATCACTGGGTTTGACGGCGGTGTCTACACAAACAACTCCGGAACACAATATGGAACACCTGTACAATTGGGAGTAACGAATGCCTGCGGGGAGTTTCAAATTGAACTGCCCGAAAATATCCGCGGAGTCGGCGCCCATGGATACTATGATACAACGGTGGCGATGGTGCGTTTTGCCCGAAATGATGTAGGTGAAACGACAACCTCAATCAGCTATTCTGCAACGAGCGCTAACATCAGCATTGAATATAATCCGATCCTAAAACCATTTTTCAAAAGCCTTTACGCTGTCCGGTCCGCTGATCTTCAATCAGTCACGGTTGGATGGAATGTTTATTCACTTCGTGAAATTTACACATGCCCGCCCCCCTTTGGTGGACCATGCGTCAACGATTCAGATGGTTTCCTGCACATCGATCGCCCTGGTGTTCCGGACGGAATGCCCTACACGATACCGATTGAAGTCAATACCGATCAGACCTTTGTAGATTCGGATGTTCCCGACGGAGATTTTAGCTACTGGCTCAGCCCCGGCGATTCACGAATTACCAGTTATCGTGCAGACATCACGAATTCAACGGATACGATATTCCTTGTAAAGCCGTATACTTCACCCGTATACAATCATTGCAAATAAAAAGTCCTTTTTTTGGAGTCAAGTGTGATCTTAACACGTCAACAGAGTATAACCATAACACCATTATGTCATGCTCTCTTATTCTCTTCGTCATGCGTTCTATCCTTCTCCGCTAGTGGTACGGCTTGTCTTACACTCGCAGAACGAGGCATTATCCGCAATATATAGGAGCAATTCGTTGTAGACTATCACTGACTCTTCGTCAAACATGAACGTACTGTTGTTGCTGCATTCCGCCTCGAGGCGACTGAATCGATGTAAATAGACGAGTACGTAACCAGTTTGTTGACGTTAAGACGATGCGCGAGCTTGTGTGTCCACTTGCAGGAGACACGATGCAGACGAAAAGAAAAAGGTTGAACAGATGATCCGTTCAACCTTTTTTCCTTGCGCTTCCGGCTCTTAGCAAGTTGTTCCGGCAGGGCAGATAGGATCGTTACCGCCTCCATTGTTGCCACCAGTAGTTTCTTCCTGCTTAGGCTCAACGTTCTCTTCAGTACAAGCTGAAAAACTAACTGAACTTACTGCAACAAAAAGAAGGATGTAAAGATTTTTTTTCATAAAATAGGGATTTTAAAAGGTTGGTTTTATCAATTCGGGCGCGAAGATGGACGAGTAGATCCTAAATAGCAAAACCGCGTCCGAAGCCTACTTTTTTGTTATCCGATTTTATTTCGAGAATGCAGCGTTTGGCGATTTCTAATTTTATAGCTGGTCGAATTGCCAGTGGTTCGCCCGGTAAAAGCGGCAGTATTCCAATTTTAATTTTTTTTACATTTTTTTTCGGAACGATCTCACAAACACTGACAGCGCAGGATAAGGCCAGGGTTGACTCCCTGAAATTGGTCCTCCAGGTCCAGCTTCCCGCAGAACAGTATCCCACCTTGTTCGCGCTTGCCGTAGCCTACGCCGACAAAGACAATAAGCAATCGTTTCAGTACATCGATCAGGCTAATGCTGTCGCATTGATGCTTGGTGATACAGTAAAGATTGTGCAATCCGGAAGGATCAAAGGACAGATATTAAGACGTTTGGACCGTCTCGACGAGGCGATTGCGCTCTTTACCAGGCTAATGCCAATCGCCAGACGGAACGGCCTTGACAATCACTACAAGATTATACTGAACAGCCTGGCTCTTGCGCACACCGAGAGGGCAGAATATCACAAGGCACTCGAATATCACCTTCAATCGTTGGAGATGCGCGAGAAAGAAGGTGACAAGGGGCAGATCAGCGTTACACTTGATAACATCGGGCTGGTATACTACAAGCTGAACGACTACATAAAGGCCATCGAGTATTTCGAACGATCGCTTGAGCTGAAGGCGCAGGCCGACGGCGACCACGCCGACTACATTGCGATCATTAACCTCGGATATTGTTACATCGGTTTGCAACGTTACGAAAAGGCACGCGAATACTTTGTCGAGGGTTTGGAGGTATGCGGCGAGGATTGCCCGGTCAGCTCGCTTTTGGATGCGGAATTGGGTCTGGGACTCTCTCACCTTCATGAGGGGAACCTTGATCAGGCCACCATTCATCTCAATCGATCCTATGAGATGTCCGTGAAGGCGGATAACAAACGGATACAGGGGGAGTCACTGATTCGCCTCAGCGAGGTCGCGATGAAAGAACGCCAATACGACTCGGCATTGGTCAGGCTGTCAAAAGCAGAACAGCTTGCCTTGAGCTCGGGCTATGTAAAATCGCTCATCGATGTTTATCGCCACCTGTCCAATTTGTACAAAAACGAGCACGACTTTGAAAAAGCCTCGTATTATCAGGATAAGTACATCCAACTCAAGGACAGTATCTTCAGCGAGGGCCTTATCAAGAACATTGCATCCATCCAGACCAGACTTGAAGAACGTGAAAACATCAAGACAATCGCCACCCAGGATGAGGAGCTGACGAGGCAAAGGAACCTGAATTTTGCCATCATCATCATTGCGGTGCTCGCTACATTGTTGGTCTTCATGCTTTTCCGGATCAACATCGCGAGGAGAAGAGCCAATGAGAGACTCGATCGGGAAGTGAAGGTAGCCACTAAGGATCTGCAAGCCGCCAACCAGTTGCTGGCCGAAGTGAACAAGGAACTCGACCACTTTATCTATAAAACCTCTCACGACATTCGGGGCCCGCTCGCCACATTGAAGGGATTGTGTAACGTTGCGCTCACGGATGTTGAAGACTCGACGGCTTTGAAATACCTGAACAAGCTCGACTTTACAGCGACGCAGCTCGATACATTATTGCGTCGCCTTCAGAAGATCAACCAGATCAACCACTCGGTTGTACAAATTCGTGAGATCGACTTCAGCAAGATCATCGATCACGTTGAAATTCTGGAGGCTCGAAAAGGCCTGCCTCCGCGATTATCGATCCTACGGGACATCGGCGGGGATATCAGGTATTCCTCTGATCAGGAGCTGGTAACGCTTATCCTCGAAAATCTGATCGCTAACGCCATTAAATTCCACGATACCTCCGATCGCGTCGAGCCTTTTGTCAAAGTAGTGATCGCTCAAAATGACGACAACATTGTGATCCGCGTCATCGACAATGGCATAGGTATCGGCGAAGTGGATCCGGAAGAGCTCTTTCATATCTTCGCCCGTGCATCGGAGCGTTCAGCATCAGGAGGCATCGGCTTGTATCTGTCGCGCCGTGCAGCGCAAAAGCTCGGCGGCAAGATCGACCTCCATTCAACACCCGAGGGATTTACGGAAGTTATCGTTACGTTGCCTATCGATGCGATTGAAGCCGTCGTCATCGAATCACAGGCGAGCAAATGATCATGATTTTTCGGTTAGTGTCCCGGAGAAATTCAGCCATGACCGAGATGATGCATATCTGCAACACCTTATTTCACCCGAAGTAATGAATTGAAAAAGAGACCCCAGGGAATTAAATTGCCATACAAAAGAACTGACGGCTGATGTGTAACAGAAGAGCGATGCGGTACCCAATGACGGACCTGGAATACTACTACACGGCACAATACGCCGAAGAAGTGGATGGCATGACAGAAGGTGACGGCAACTGGGAACCTGCCTATCATATCAATGCCTTTGATCATAGTCCCGCTCCCGTGCTCACCTCCCGCGATCCCGCAAAGATCAGGCTTTTCAGATGGGGATTGATTCCCTATCGCACGAAATCCATGGAGGATGCGCTAAAGATGAGACAGCACACTTTGATGGCTCGCACCGAAGAGATGTATGAAAAATATTCATACGCGGAACTCGTCAAGGCCGGAAAGCGATGCCTTATTCCCACGTCCGGTTATTTTGAGCACCGCTGGCTCGACGAAAAAGGGAAAACAAAAATTCCCTATCATATCTTTTTAAAAGATCGTCCCATCTTTTCAATCGGCGGGCTTTATTCGAAATGGACCGACCCCCGAACGGGAAAAAATTTCTTTACCTATACCGTATGTACGACGCGCGCCAACGAGCTGACGGGCATGATTCACAACACGGGTTTGCGAATGCCCGTCATTCTTCCGACACGCGAAGCGGAACGTGCCTGGCTCGACCCAACGCTAAAACAGCATGACGTGATGGATCTCTGCGAGCCGATCTCCACAGATCTGATGGACGCCTACACCGTTTCGAGGATCATCACGGGCAAGAACGGAAATGTGCCGCAGGCAATCGAACCCTATGCCTATCCGGAATCCGGCAACACAACCCTTTTCGGATAACGCTGCCGACTATTCGCCTCCCATTGGGCAAATGTCGGTAATGACTGTAAGGCACGCCCTCTACCCCACCATCATGTCAAACACTTTCTGCGTTTTAGTCTCCGTAAAACCGCATCGCAAATAAAACCGGTGCGCATCTGTTCTTTTCAATTGTGTACGAACCCGTAATTTTCCAAGACCCTTTTCCATCGTCCATCGCCTCGCGTTCTCCGCCAGCGATCTACCAACACCTGACCGGTGAAATCTGGCGTCCACGATCAAACCTTTGATCTCAGCAAATGGTCTTGATTCAAGGCAAACCGTACGACCCACATGTATCCAGCCGATAATTTCGCTTCCAGTAGCCGCAACTGCTACATGCTCATTATCATCCTCTAACAATTCCCTGAGAGAATCCAGCATAATATGCTCCTCCATGGGATACCCCAATTGTCCGGCCAGCACTGCTATGGCTCTTGAATCCAAAACTGTTGCTCTTCTAACCAGGAATTCCATCGTCATTTTATTTAATTTACAGTAACAACATCCCGATGAGGCGTTAGCCGCACTTTCATCGAAGAAAATTCATTAAATATGGCCAGAATCAAATTCACAATCACATTCATTTTCTGCTGCAGTGTAGGCGCCATGGCACAAACGACTTCCGACACGGTAAAGCTCACCATTGAAAAGTATTGTGAGAGCATTTACGAAATCGTGGATGCGGGGCAAAAACCGCCGAAGCCTAAAAAAATCGTGAAATACAAGGCCATCAGACTCAAACCGATCCAGACGAGCGACTCGGTGGTGATTTACCGACAGAACATCAAGGGACTGCAGATAGACGTTACCATGAGAACAGGCCAGTTGAAATTAAAAAATCCCACTTCCTATTATACCGGACACGACACCGATCAATTGCCAACGTGGTCGCAGGGTGTAAAACAACTGGAGCTGAAGCTGAACAAACGAAACATCCCCATTCAGTTCGATCATATCCTGCACGCGGATCCGCGGAGTCTGGTGGTGATGAAAGACGTAACTGCGCCGAGGATCTTTCTTTTCCTCACCAATGGCGATGGGGCCGGCACTGATAATTCATTCTGGATCATTCAAAACAATAAAGTGGCAGGACATTACGACTGGGAATACGGTTACGACGAGTGGTTGCCACGAAATAATCTGGATGCATATCCCATGAAAGCCCCCCTGGACAAATGCGCGGTCTATAAAATTACGGGATTATTGTATTAAACTTACACGACGGCTTCCCGCAACACCACGCTTCTGAAAATTCCATATCTTTGGGGTTCGAACTTATTTTAAAACAAA
The DNA here is from genome assembly GCA_966095595.1 of uncultured Chryseosolibacter sp. GTDB lineage: Bacteria > Bacteroidota > Bacteroidia > Cytophagales > Cyclobacteriaceae > Chryseosolibacter. The sequence goes on from CBHTUB010000037.1 coordinate 11,929, forward strand.
AGTACCCCACTCATGAAGTCTCTGTTGACGGGCCTTTTACTGGCCGTGATCTCGACCTATTCATTTTCTCAGAAAGCCCCCATCAAATTCGGTAACGCAACCTTGGCAGATCTGCAAATGACTGTCTATCCGCAGGATTCTTCCGCGTCGGCAGTTATCCTGTGCGATTATGGCGTCTCGCGAATCAAGTTCAATCAGAATCAAGGGTTCAAGCTTGAATTCGAACGAATTACCCGCGTCAAAATTTTAAGGAAAGAGGGACTGGAACACGCCAATTTCGAGATCGACCTATACCACAATAATACCGGCAACGAAAAAGCGAGCAGTATCAAGGGCATCACGTATAATTTGCAGGACGGAAAAGTCATTGAAACCAAATTGGCTTCTTCAAATATTTTCGAAGAAGAAACTGCCGCAAATTGGGACCGTGTAAAAATCGCCTTCCCCAACGTGAAGGAGGGCTCGGTGATTGACCTGACCTATACGGTGACCTCCGATTTCTTTTACAACTTTCAGGACTGGGAGTTTCAGAGTACGATCCCGGCAAAATGGAGCGAATACCGCGCCTTTATCCCAGAGTATTTTCATTACCGCCAATACCTGCAGGGCTACGTCCCGGTCACGATCAATAATCTGAAGAAGATACCAAATTCCATTACGTTGACATACAGCGAGCGCACCAGCAGCAACAATGTGACACAGAGCAGCTCGCAATTCGAAAAGGTCGATTTTGAGGAGTCTCAGTATCAATGGGCCATCGAAAATGTGCCTGCTTTCAAGGACGAGCCCTACATGACCAGCCGCAGGGATTTTGTTTCGAAGATGAATTTTGAGCTTGATTATATCAAAATGCCAAATCAGCCGATCAAGCCGATGATGGGCAGCTGGGAACAGATCAACAAGGAGTTTTATGAACTGTATTCACAGGAGATCAAGGGAAATAATTTCCTGAAAAATACCGTCGGGGACATTACGGCCGGACTGGCAACAGCCGAAGAGAAGATAACGGCGCTTTGCCAATACGTTAAGAAAAATGTCCAGTACGAGAACACCTATGGCAAATACACCTCGAAGAGCTTGAGGAAGGTTCTCGATGATAAGAAAGGTAACGCCGCAGAAATCAACCTGCTTCTGGCCTCGATGCTTGAGAAAGCAGACGTTCCGGTTTCTGCGGTGCTCGTCAGCACACGCGACCATGGATTGATCCGCGAAGCAACTCCCGCATCCACCCAATTCAACTATGTGATTGCTGCCGCATTGGTTGGCGACAAAACCTTACTGCTCGACGCAACAGAGAAATTACTTCCGTCGAACCTTATACCTGAAAGATGCCTGAACGGAAAAGGCTTACTGATCAGCGATGGCGAGGTTCGCTGGGTCAATCTGGAGGCCAAGCTCAAAAGTAAAAGTAGCACCACTGCTGAGCTTACCTTGCAAAATGAAAATCAGCTTGCGGGTAAGTTGCGTCGCGATTTTGCGGGATATGCTGCACTGAGCAAACGGGAAGGTTTTTTTAGTAAGGGTGAAGAGGGATATCTAAAAGATCTCGTCGGCTCAAGACTCTGGGAAAGGCAAAAAAGTGAATTCAGGAACGCCGAAGATCTTACCAATCCTTTCAGCGAAATACACGATATCGTGGTCAACGAAAACGTCACTGCAGCCGGAGATGTGGTGTACATCGAGCCATTCATCATCGACAGGCTGAAGACAAATCCATTTGTATCGGACCAACGCCAGTATCCTGTCGACTTCGGTAGCCCTTCTGAACACACGTTTATGTACAAGCTCACCGTACCGGCAAATTACAAAATCGAGGAAGTCCCCACCAGCAAAGTGTTGTCGCTTCCCGGAAACGCCGCAAAGTTCGTATACAACGTAAATGTTAACGGTAATATCGTTAACATCACGAGCATCGTCTCGATCAATAAATCGATGTACGTTCAGGAAGAATATCTTCACCTTCGTGAATTCTACAACCAGGTTGTGGCCAAACAGTCTGAGCAGATTGTAATAAGGAAAAACTGATATGAAAGGATCGCTCTCCATCCTCCTGCTGCTTGTCGGCTTGAAATCATTTGGCACGGATAACAAGTATCCCGTATCTGACATCCCCGAAGAGTTGAAAAAAAATGTCAACGTTGTCGTACGCAAGGACGAAGTCGTCTATACCATTGCTGACAAGGGCAAAGCCAGGGAATTCAAGCAGTTTGCCGTAACCATCTTCAACGCGAAAGGAAAACATTTCGCAGAGCGATCGTTCCTCTACAACAAATTCATAAAGATCAGCTCGCTGGAAGCCAGTATCTACGATGCAAGCGGTAAACTGATCAGAAAACTAAAGAAGGCGGATATTCAGGATCAGATCGCTTTTGACGGTACGCATTTCAGCGACAACCGACTGAAAACATTCGATCTCACACAAGGGTTTTACCCGTACACGATCGAAGTTATATACGAAAATGAGTACAACTACCTGTACTCGATCAGCGGTTCGGCCTTTGTCCCGGGCGAAAATGCAGCGGTGCAACAAGCGTCGTACGAACTGATTTATCCAAAGCATCTGAAACCGCGCTACAAATGCCTGAACATTAACGCAGACCCTACTGTTTCGACTACTTCGGAAGGACTCGAGAGCATCCGGTGGAATTTTGAAAATCTGAAGCCCATCGAATATGAGCCATTTTCTCCGGACCGATCGTGGATGCCCCAGGTGATCGCCGCTCCCTCACAATTCGAGTACGACGGTTACGAAGGCGACATGACATCATGGGAATCCTATGGGAAATGGATCGCGAAGATCAACAACGGAAGGGATGTGCTTCCGGAAGCAACAAAGAAGATCGTCAACGACCTCACCAAAAACCTCGCTACACCCGAGGATAAGATCAAGGCACTCTATCAGTATCTGCAGGGCAAGACACGTTATGTGAACGTTGCGCTGGGTATCGGAGGACTACAACCTGCAGAAGCAAAACTTGTCGACCAGATGGGCTACGGTGATTGCAAGGGGTTGTCCAATTACATGGTGGCTTTGCTAAAGGAGGCAGGCATCAAGGGCTATTACGCTACTGTGATGGCCGGTGATGATGCGCCATCTGTGATGCTGGATTTTCCAAGTCACCAGGCCAATCATGTGATCGTCGCCGTACCGCTTGCCTCAGATACGGTGTGGCTCGAGTGCACCAGCCAAACAAACCCGTTCGGTTACATGGGCGATTTCACTGGCGACAGGAAGGCCATGCTCATCACGGAAAACGGCGGTGTTATGGTGAATACTCCCCGCTACACGGCCGAACAAAATTTACAGGCACGATCTGCCGATGTATACGTTACAGAAACAGGCGACGCAAAAGCCCATGTAAGTACGGTATACCAGGCGTTGCAATCGGAACAAGGCGGATTAAACTTCATACTGAACAACACCGACGAGCAGAAAAAATGGGTCGAGAATCATACGCAGATCGCGAGTTTCACGGTGAAAGCGTTTTCAGTAAAACCGCACAGCGATCGCATTCCTTCAACCACCGTTGATCTGGATCTCGAACTCCCGCGGCTTGCGACGGTCAATGGCAAACGTATTTTTCTCACTGCTAACCTGATGAACAGAAATACGTCGCATCCGGAACCGATCGAGAACAGGAAATCCCCGGTAGAGCTACGTAGCGTTTATACCGATATCGACACGATACGTTATCATATTCCGGAAAATATTTACCCTGAGTTTGTCCCTGCACCGATCAGTATAAAGTCAAAATTCGGGGAATATGAAGCATCATTCAAGCTGGATGCCGGGTCGTTGATCTATACCCGCAAGCTGAAGATGAATAGAGGCACGTTTGCACCGGAAAGCTACAGGGAGTTTGTGGACTTCTATAAGAACATTACGAGAGCCGACAATACAAAGATGGTCTTTGTTTCAAAGACGTAGTCCGGATCTGCAGCAACTCATGATCGAAGTATATAAATTCATATGAGTCAACACGCACTCAGGCTTCTGCTCCGTCAGCTCCGGGACGTACAGGCCCAGGCGGATAAGATCGTCTCGGGTGAAAGCTCTCAGGAATCGATCGAAACATTCGCCCAGTATTCCCGGGAACTGAAGGACTATGTACTGACGCACGTAGATTCCGATGAAATACGCCGGCATACTTCCGATATTCCCGATGTCAATTATGCAAGAGTGATGGTCTCGTGGTGGCAGTTTATCATCATGCCCGCCTGGTGGATTGCGATGTACAACGACTATAGATCCAGGGAACGAGCAATCGAAGACATCGTCACCGTAAAGGGAAAGTACGCGACACTCGAATTGATGGTCAGAGAGCTTGCAGGCTGAATTATCAGTTAAAGACCGGCGCTGCTAATCCACATCCGTATCGGTATACGAAATAAACCGGTGCTTCATCCTCTCCTCTTCCAGATCCAGCTGTGTCTCGTGCTTGCGGATCACTTCTTCGTCAAATTCAAATCGCTCGCGGAACTTGAGCAGTTGATGCCTCTGGGCGTCGATCACATCCCTGAAGACTTTTCGGAACTCCTCCACCATGGCATTGTCTACCTTGAAGTCCGTATCATCGAGGTGTTGTTCGGATATCTGCACGTCGTTCTTTACGCGCTTGAGAAACACCTGGACGATCTTATTTTGCGAAGACTCCTTCGGATAGTTTTTCTCCATGGTGTGCAGTGCAGCGCGCATCAGCTCCAGGTGGATCCTTGAATCCTGTTCATCTTCGGGAAGCATCTTATCGGGATCTTTGTAGTCGACCCAACGAACCACCAGTGGCAGGAGCAGCCCCTGAACGACGAGCGTGATGAAGATCACAACGAATGTAATGAACAGGATCAGATTCCTGTGAGGAAACGAAGATGAATCGCCCATCAGCATCGGGATCGACAAAGCCGCGGCCAGCGACACAACCCCACGCATACCTGCCCAACCAATAATGATCGGCCCCTTCCATCCCGGGTTGGCGTCTGCCGTCGTGATGTACTTGCTGATGAACTTTGTAAAAATCGACGTGCCCATCACAAAGCCGAGCCGTGTGACGATAACAACTGCACTGATGGCCAGGCTGTATCCAAGCGCTTCGCCGAACGTGTAATCCTCCATGCCTTCCACAATATTCTGCAGCTCGAGGCCGATGAGCATAAAAACGAGGCCGGTCATGACGAAACCGATAGTCGACCACATGCTTTGTGTCTGTAGCCTGCTTGAATGGCTAAATATCTCATGATGATGGTAGGATATAAATAATCCTCCGCTGACCACGGCCATCACGCCGGAGAAATGGAATGATTCGGCAACGAGATACATGAGGTATGGCGCAGTAAACAGGATCGCGCCGTCTATGCTTGGTGTTGTGGGAAGCCATTTGAAAAGCGCATAAAGTATGAACGCGACGACCAACCCGATGGCTATGCCAACAATTGTGACCAACGAAAAGTCAATGATGGCTTCATGCCACACGAAGGAGCCGGTGAGCACGGCGGCCAGCGCAAAACGAAAGACGATCAAGCTCGATGCATCGTTGATGAGGCTTTCTCCTTCAAGGATCGCGACGACCCGCTTCGGCACGCGCACGCTCTTCAATATGGAAGTGGCGGCGAGCGCGTCAGGAGGAGAGATAATTCCGCCGAGCAAAAATCCCAGCGCCAGCGTAAACCCCGGGATCACCGCCCAGGAAACTACGGCAACGATCGTAGAGGTGAAGAACACAAGTCCGAATGCGAAAACGAGAATGACCCTTCGCCATCTCCAGAAATCTCTCCATGAAGTATTCCAGGCTGCATCGAATAACAATGGAGGAAGGAAGATCAGAAAGATCAGCTCTGGCTTGATCTCGAATCGTGGTATTCCGGGCACGAAGCTGATCGCGAGCCCACCTACGAGAAGCACGATGGGATAGGATAATTTCAAAGAATTCGCCAGCATGACGAGCAGTGAGACGGCAACGACCAGTCCCAGCGAGACGAAAATAAGTTCCTGCATTGACCCTGAAGATACTTAAGCTGCCAGACTACTGTTGTACTTGCTCCTGTATTGGATCGGCGAAAGACCCGTAATTCGTTTAAAGGTATTGCGAAAAGCCTTGGTGTCGTTGTAGCCCACCTTATACATGACCTCGTTGACATTTTCCCTGGACGATTCCAGGCTGATCTTCGCCGCCTCGATCTTGACTTTTTGAATATATTCGATCACGGTGCTCGCTGTGGCTTTTTTAAATCTCCGTTCAAAATTTCTCCGGCTGATGGCAAACTTGTCAGCGAGCTCATCGACGGTTATTTTGTTCTGGAAATTGTCCTCAATATATTTCTGAGCTTTCCGGATAGCCTCATCGTCGTGGTCCCTCTGCCCCGTGAACATCATGAATGGCGATTGACTCTCCCGGTCAATATCGATCGCGAAGATCTTGGCGCAGAAGATGGCCGCCGCACGGCCCGCATTTTTTTCAATAAGATAAAGGATCAGGGTGAGATAGGAATACGCGCCACCGCTCGAGTAGATTCCCTCCTCGTCGGTCACTACCTTTTCGGGGACGAGATTGACGGAGGGGAACATTTTGCGAAAGTCGTTGATCGCCATCCAATGTGTCGCACATTTCTTTCCATCAACCAGGCCAGTCATCGCAAGCAGGAAAGCGCCGATGCAAAGGCTTGCCACCTCGGCACCCGACTTGTATGCCGATACGATCCACGGTATAAAGTCAGCATTTGCCTGCAGACCCGCTTGCATGTCGCCGTCGATTGCAGGAATGATGATCAGATCGGTCTTCTTTATATCCGCAATCGTCTTCTCTGTCCTGATGGTATACATGCCGCCGGCCACCTGGGTTTCCCGTGTCAGTCCGACCAATTCGATCTTGAACATGGGCGGTTTTCCCATCGATGCATAATATTGATTAACACCGGTAAGGAGCTGCCTGGGTCCCTCTATGCTGCCAAGGATCCCATTCTTCAAAACAAGTATCGATATATGTTTCATGAACTAAAGGTATTTAATCGATCTGTCGTAATCAACCCCATACATTGACGGATTCATACCCATCTATTACCGTGACTATGCACTAGGTTTGTATTGACAATACATGTCTATGGAACTGATTACTGTTGCAAACCCGATCGAGGTCGTTGGGCTGAACGTCGATACGTTTCCTGAGGGTATCGGCGAAACTTTCGAGATCCTGCTGAATCACTTCGATACACAACGTAGTTACTATGGCATCAGCCATTGCGAAAATGGCGTGGTACGTTACATGGCGGCGGCGGAAAAAAAGGCTGGTGACAACATCCATCTGGCCGAAGCCCAATACTATTCCATCGAAAAAGGAAAGTATCTGAGCGAAGCAGTTTGGGATTGGCGTAAAAATATTTCCGACATCACGGATGTTTTTCATTCTTTGATGCAGGACGCAAGGGTAAAGCCCGACAGCACATGCGTCGAATGGTATAAGGATGACAAGGTAATGTGGTGTATGATCAGGATAGCGTAGATAAAAAATATCGAACAATGGTAGAAGTCTTTCGCACCAATATTCACTCGGAGAAGCAAGCACAGGTGGTTCTCGCCACGATAGGTAAACGCTTCCCGGAGTATCACATCAACTTCGATCTCGATGACTGCGACCGCATTATGCGCGTCTCGATACAGGAAGGCGAGATCGATGCGACCAGGCTATGTTCAGCCATCGGGAACCTCGGTTTCTCCGCCGAGATCCTTCCCGACGATGTTCCTCAACTCCTGGTTTTTGAAAGCGCCGGGTAAATGGATGGATCCATTATCTGTCGTCTACATGCGCCTCCGTTCGATCACCCCAAATAGGGGATTCAAACAACTATACAGGGAATGCGGTCCCGGCACTATCTTTTATCCCTTGCAGAAAACTAATGTTATGGAAAGGGACAACAAGGACGACCGCAAAAAAATAAAGGAGCCGTTTGACCCCGAACGGACACCCGAACCAGCACAGGTGAAGCATCCGACCAGCAAGGAGGAACGCGAGAAGACGAAAGGCGAAAACAAGCCATCAAACGAAGATCAGCAGAAAAAACAACCGGCGCCTGAAAAAAGACTCGGCGAGTCACCAATCGAAATTGATGACGAAACTACGATCTGATCCTGAACAAGCCCCTGCGTAAACTTGTGGAGGGGCTTTTTTTGTAAAAAACTCCAATCTCAAACGTTGGCAGCCCTTTAAACAACCTGCCGGTGCATAACTGCGGACTTCAGTCATTATATTGCCGATGAGGCATTCTTTCCCATGCTCGAATTGGTTCATAATTTTCTCAGGAGGCCGATACTTTTTTTGCAACAAAAGCTGTCGGACAAGAATTTCTTTATCTTCTCCAGTGTGCTGGTGGGCATTACGTCCGGGCTTGCTGCGATCCTCCTGAAGTATTTTGTGCATTCGATCGAATCGCTCGTACATTTCTCTGCCAATAACTACGAGGAATTCCTGCCCTTTGCCGTGTTCCCGTTCTTCGGAATCCTGCTGACTGTTGTCTATGTCAAATATTTCCTGAATGGAAGGCTGAAGAAAGGAAGCTCGGAGATCGTTTACGCCATCATCAAAAAGTCGAGCAAGATCTCTCCGCAAAACATGTATGCCCACATCGTGACCAGTGGCCTGACCGTTGGATTCGGTGGCTCTCTGGGACTCGAATCGCCCATGGTAAGCACGGGCGCGGCCCTGGGTTCAAACTACAGCCAGAGCTACAACCTTTCATACAAGGACCGGACAATTTTACTGGCGTGTGGCGCCGCAGCAGGCATCGCCGCGGCATTCAATGCACCGATCGCAGGCGTTCTGTTCGCCGTCGAGGTTCTGCTCGCCGACGTGAGCGCTACAGCATTTATTCCGTTGATCATTGCATCGGCATGCGGTGCCCTGGTGTCTAAAATCGTATTGAAGGAAGGCGTGATACTTTCGTTCACATTGCAACAACCATTCAACTACTACAACACCGTATACTACATCTTGCTCGGCCTGGTGGCAGGCGTAGTCTCGCTCCTGTATGCCCGACTCTTTACATGGATCGAACGGAGCTTTTCCAATATCGAAAGTATGTGGCGCAGGGCAATCGGTGGCGGAATATTGCTTGTCATTGTCATGTTCCTCTTCCCTCCCCTCTTCGGCGAGGGATACGAAACCATCAAATACCTGGCAGACCAAAACACCGGTCCGTTGGTTAAAGCTTCACCATTAACCGCATTTATAAACAATGAATCGGGAGCGCTTCTTTTTCTCTCGGCGCTGATCGTATTTAAAATGATCGCAGCAGCGATCACGCTGGGAAGCGGAGGCTCCGGCGGAAGTTTCGCCCCGTCACTGTTCATTGGAGCCTACCTGGGCTATGTATTCTCGAGGCTGATCAACATCACCAACATTGCCCACATTCCGGAAAGCAATTTTACGCTCGTGGCCATGGCCGGTATTCTTAGTGGTGTCTTCTATGCGCCGCTCACGGCCATATTTCTCATCGCCGAGCTGACGGGTGGCTATGGGCTCATCATTCCTCTGATGATCGTATCGTCATTGAGCCGCGTAGTCGTGAGCTTGTTCCGACCATTGTCGATGGAGGGAAAAAAACTTGCTGAAAAATTGAAGATCACAATTGAGAACCGCGACAAGTTCCTTCTGAGTCGGCTCGATCTCAATGCGCTGATAGAAACGAATTTCCTGCCCGTCTCCCCCGATGAAAAACTCGGCAGCGTAGTCAAGACCATTGCAGCCTCCAACAGAAATATTTTCCCGGTACTGGACAACAACGGAAACC
>CBHTUB010000038.1:0-21433 GCA_966095595.1 uncultured Chryseosolibacter sp.
TTGTTCACCAAATAGCCAACAGGTTATTACAATCGATTCAGCCAAAACCCGTCGGTAACGTCTCCCTCCCGGGAAATAGCTATGATCAGGTACGGGTTGCATATGCCATTCCAAGGATCATATCCCTCATCACACTGGCCGACGGTGAAAGAATGAACATGTTTCCTACTGATCTGCATGGTAAACTTTCTGACAATATTTACGTCGGGTCATTACGCATCAATGGAAAGGCGACAGCGCAGGTCGAAAAGCTGAAGAAGATCTGTATTTCTGACGTCGCTTCCGAACATTTCCGGGAGGTGTACAGCCTTGGGAAAAACCACATGCAGGATCTGCAGCCAATCGAACAATTTCCTGTAAAGGAGGAGCGCTCTGAACGTTTTGGAATTCCTGTACCGAAGTTTGCCGTATCTTACAAGGAGCTTGAGCTGATAAAATCGATGGACTTTGGAATTCACCGCATTCATTTTTACCATGTGATCAACGAAAAAAAATATGAGTATAAGCCACGGCTTGCCCACATACATAAGTTATATGCCCAGTGGCGGAATGATGCCGGTTTGGTTACCCGCTTTTTGCAACGGTGACAGAGTATTTTCATGCGCGTAGTTTATGTTTCATATTACAGGGCCGTTGGATATTCGGGCCCAAATCAATGGCTGAAGAGGATTAATTTTTTCACGCCTATTCTCTCGGCACTTGCCGATCATGCAGATGTTCACAGCATCAACGTTCTCGGTTGCGAGGAGAGCTTCATTCGTGAAAATGTTACTTACCATTTTTTAAGATCAGGTAGATTGAATGTTGCGCGGCGTGTCAACGATGAAGTGATTGCCTTGCAGCCGGACATAGTTATCATCCATGGGTTATTGTATCCGCATTATGTCATCACTTTAGCAAGCCGTTTGCGAAAGTCAGCTTCAATCTATATTCAACATCATGGGGAGTTACCTTTAAAAGGAGTTAGAAAGTTTTTTCAGCGTCTGGCGGATCGTTTTGTAAAAGCTTATTTTTTTACCAGCAGTGATCTTGCTCGTCCCTGGATCGATAAGGGAATGATCCGCGGAGCGAACAAAATTCACGAGGTAATGGAGGTAACGTCGATATTTTCCAACATAAGCATCGAGAAACATGAGTCCCCGTTCCACAAGCGCGATGTGAATTATCTATGGGTTGGACGTTTGGATGAGAACAAAAATCCTTTGCTGATGGCGAAAGCGTTTATTGAATTTGCGCATCGTCACAACGACGTTACCTTATCTTTCATTTTTCAGACGAACACATTGCTTCGTGACGTCGAAACCATCGTTAATGCGAGCAACGTGGCGGATCGAATTCGGCTCATCGGTAAAATCGAACATGAAAAGATGGGCGAGTGGTACCATTGCTCAGATTTTATAGTGTCAACGTCGTTCATGGAGGGTAGCGGTGTAGCCGTGACCGAGGCAATGTCGTGTGGGACCTGGCCGATCGTTACCAAAATTCCTGCTTTTGAAAAGATGACCAATAATGGAGAAGCCGGCACATTGTTTACAACTGGCGACCAGAAAAGCCTGCTTGACGCACTTGAAAGAAGTTATGTCCTTGACCGCTCGTTGGCACGTGAAAAGGTCTTGTCTTTTCACAAAGCGAATCATTCCGCTGCGGCCATTGCCAGGAGCCTTTTTAAAATTTTTACTTCGTGAGGAAAAGCTGGAGGAATTTTTCGGCAGAATCTTTTATGGTGTTGACGCTGACCGGTTCGTATGGCAAGTCTGGCGCCGAGAGCAGTGCGTTACATCTTTCTATCAACTGATCAAATGATCCTGCGACTTGCCATCGGTCTGTGTGGATATTTCCTGGTGAAGTGAAACTCACGACAAAGCACCCGGCGTGAAGGGCCTCAAGGCATGCGGTACTGTACCCTTCATATGTAGAAGGATGGAGAAGAATCTTTGCGCGCAACAAATTCTCCTGTACAATGTGATGAGGCTGTTCACCCATCAACCGGACGTTGGCATTGAGCCCGTTCGTCTCGATGAGATCCTTAATGGCCGATTCTTCCTCCCCTTTCCCAAAGATCAGAGCGTTTACCGTTGGATGACTGATCTTTATCTGTTTGATCGCTTTGATGAAGACGTCGTATTGTTTGAGCCTCGTTAATGAACCGACGCCGATAATATCGATGGGTCTTACGGATGGCAGATTTTTGGTTCGAGGTGTTGCGACTCCATTTTCAATCACTAGTTCAGGACGTATCCGATGGTTACGTTGAAATTCGTTTTGCACGAACGTTGAAACGGCAACAAGTTGTGAGGGAGGAGGTTTGATCAACCTGACAAACGAGTTCGATTTCCGCGCGTCCTGTCCAAGCACCCAGCAAAAATGTCTGATCCCATACATCTTCGAGAACCATCGTCCTATCAAGGCCGCTTCGCCGCACCAGAAAGAAAGAATACCGAGCATCTCATAATGCTTCCGGAGCTGTATTAATTTTTTGAATACGCTGAGCCACAACCGCAGACGTAAAATAAAATTTTTTCTTTTTCCGTTCCACGAGAAGACCTCGTTGCCGAACCAAATGTACTTCGAATTACGCGGTGGATATTGAAGGGAAAGTATGATCAGCTTGGTATGGGGGCTCAACTCGTTGATGGCCCGGACAAGATTTTGCTGTGATGGCAGACAGGTGGAATCAGATTCATCCGCCGGAAAACCTGGTGAGACAATCACGATCACACGTCTATTTTCCATCAGGGCGGGAAGGTGTTGTTGCGGTCAGAAATGCAGACTGCACGGCGCGAACATAAGCTTTTACATATCCCGGACGTATCCTTATACAATTGGCAAATTCTTTCAGTGCCTGACCGGGAATTTCATATACCAATGCCAGCAGTCCCATTTTGTAGTGATACCGGCTCGCAACATTACTGAAGGTCTTTCTGGAGATATATTGCTCCCGCAATAACGACTTTAGCGTATTCAGACTGTTGTAGTAGGAGGTGATGTTGAATTTTTCAGAGGTATTCCCCTTATGCTTCCTTATACCGGCAAGTTTTTCGTTGGTGAAAATGCCAGGGAATCGACTCGCCATCCGGAAGAAGAATTCGATGTCGCGTGTTGTGGGTACAGTTTCATCCAACAGACCAATTTCTTCCAATACATCTTTTTTGAATAGAAGTGTAGGAGAGTAGAAGCAAAACCGTTCGTGCTCCAGGATCTGGAGAAGCAGGTTGCCGACAAATAATTCTCCATAGTCCGGCGTTTGAATTGCGCCCTCGCCGAACTGATAACCATTCGACAGAACGTAGCAGGCATTCGGATTTTTGTTCAGCAGATCGATCTGCGTTTCGAGTTTGGCGGGTATCCACAAGTCGTCCGAGTCGAGAAAAGCGATCAATGACCCCGTCGAATTTTGGATACCGTGATTTCTGACTCTGCCTATGTACCCGGTATGCTCCAGCCTGAAATATCTGATTCGTTTATCGGTTATTCCATTGACAATAGCTTGCGTAGAATCTTCCGAGCCATCATCTACAACGAGCAATTCCCAATGCGGGTAAGTTTGAGCAATGACACTTTGAATTGTTTCTGTGATAATATTCCCGCGATTAAAAGTGGGGACAATTACGCTAACCAGTGGTTTTAATTCGTGCTGTGTCATACCGCTGGGTTCTCCACAAGCTGTTTTTCAAAATGTCCATCGCGGAGATAATACACGGCATCGAAGTCGGACCACAAGGCAGGACGATGCGTGATCAATACAATGGTCTTGGTCTGAAACTCTTCGGATCTCATGGCATTTCTGACTTCCAGTTCGGTCTCGAGATCGAGCTGGTTGGTGATCTCGTCGAGCAAAAGTATTTCGGAGTGGTGATACAACGCTCTTGCTATTGCTATGCGTTGCCGCTGCCCGCCGGATATCTGAAGACCTTTTTCTCCAATGACGGTGTCCAATCCGGTGGGAAGAGTGTTAAGCCACTCGCCGAGATCGAGTGCAGCCAGCAGTCGTTGGACTTTTTCGGTGTCTACCGGCTCATCGCCCAAAGTAAAGGCTACATTTTGCGCTATTGTCCCGGAGAGCATATAGGGCGATTGAGGCACATATCCAAGCAGTCTTCTGAAAGAGTCTTCATTATGACTGTCGATCTTTACACCATCTACGGTGATATTTCCCTGATCTTCCCGAATAAGGCGCATTAGAAGGAGAAGCAGCGTTGATTTACCGGATCCGCTTCTTCCACAAAGGACGATCTTGTTTCCCCTGGAAATCTTTAACGAAGCATTTTTCAACACCGGAGCACCGTTGGCATAACCGGCCGATACGTTGCTGATCTCGATTGCGCTCGCGAACTGAATTTCACCAGAGGAGGGAACGGCGAGTTTTGGTGTGATCAGGGACTCAGATAAACTTTCGATCGCATAGCGGTGCGTTCTGATCTGGATGAATGCAGAAAGGATGCGGTTAACCGAAGGGATCACCCTGTAGGCTACACCACCATAGAGCATGATCATGATCATGCCGGCCTCTGCCGATGCAGACGTTAAAAAGAGGTAGGAAGCCAGAACGCATATGCATATCGCGGCGATGAGTTCCGTGGTCCTTGCGTTATGTGTGTGTGCCGTGTAGTCGTCGGCGAATGCACGCCCAAGGTTCCCAAATGTTTTTTGATATTCATTTAAGAACGGCTTTTGCTTCCGAAGCAATTTGATCTCTATCCAACCTTCAATGGCTTGCATGGTCTTCTTAAGCGAAAGCGGATACGTTTTTTTGACGATGTCGCCAGTCGATTCCACCTGTTTCTTTTTTCTCAGGTATACTACCAACACCGGTAACATGATGCTCAATAAGAGCAAAAAGATCTTTATATCATAAACGGCGACCGCCAGGGTAAGCAAGATCGAGACAGCGCCTTCCGACAAGATCACGCCGCACGGAATGATAAAATTGTTGGCATAGGTCAATGGAAGATTGTTAAGGCGATTCATCTCGTTCGAAAAATCCGACGTGACGTATCGTGTGTAGGGTAGGTTCCAGAAATGGACGATCGATCTAGTGGCAAATTCGCCGGCGATCTCGTAGGCAAACAACGCACGTTTCTTTGTTATCCAGATGTTGAACAGGGTTTTAAGGACGATACACAGAAGTGCAAATCCCGTTATGGCAATCGCCAGGTATGCGAACGGCAGTTTGTCACTTATGCCTCCGATCAGCGGCATGTCGGTCAAAAGGTTTTCAGATCGTACTGCAAGAAGAACGACCGGGAAAAATGTGGCGAGGCTGACGAGATCCGAGATCGAGGCGAGCAGTTGAAGCAATACCAGACGAAATCCTTTTCGCCTGTGCGAATGATCCAGGAGCTTGAAGCCGTTTATCAATAGTTTGATCATCGAACTTATCTTGTAATCAACCGCTGCCAGCGCATGCCGAGCTTTGCTCCGAGCGCCTTGAGTTTAAGCTTTGTTGCCGAGTATCCAAACGATCTATTATTCAATTTGTAATAGCTCACCTCGCTGATCACACGCATCAGGGCGTACTGATAATATTTCCTTGAGTAAGCTCTCCTAAAATCAATTTCCCGATCAGTGGAATTCGTCCACTCGGGGTTGCCAAGCAGATCTCCTTCGACTTCTTCGTACAGCTCGGTACCCTTTATCGGATAGGCGACCGTAATGGTGAAGTGGTCGGGATTCGATTCTTTCAGGTGATGGATCGTTTCCTCGATATCTGCTTCTGTTTCTCCCGGATATCCCAGCATGATAAAGGTACCTGTTTCTATTCCATATTTCTTCGAAAGATTGATCATGTCGCGAACCTGCTGCACGTCAACCCGACGGTCCATCAGGTCAATTATCTTTTGTGAACCACTTTCGGCCCCGATCCACACACGGAAGCAGCCTGTTTCCTTGAGTTGTCTGATCACGGTTTCATTCATCCGGTCCGCACGTGTGATGCACTCATATGAAATTTTTACATTTCGCCTTTGCAACTCATCTTGAAACGCCTCGAGCCACTTATGGCTAATGGTAAAAACATCATCAACGAACCATAAAGAATCCGGATTGTATTTGTCTCTGATCTCAATCAATTCATCTACCACTTTTTCAGGGGAGCGACGCCGATAGCTCAATCCGTATACGCCGCGGCTGCACCATTTACAGGTATAGGGACAACCGCGCATGGTGCTGATCGACATTGCATTTTTTCCATGCCGTTCCTGCCAGGTTTTCAGATAGGGTTGAAGATCGATTTTTTTCCTGTTCGGGATTGGAAGCGAGTCGAGGTCTTTCAGCTTTTCGCGCTCCGGAGTTACGATCAATGTGTTGTTCTCCAGAAAAGCCAACCCCTGGATCTTTTTTCTGTCATTGCCTGCTTCTTGAAAATAATTGACGAGATCGAGCATGGTCTGCTCTCCCTCCCCCACGACAAGATAATCTGCACCCGACCGCAGATAATTTTCGGCATTGTATCGCGTGTCGGGACCGCCGAGTATAATGGTACAATCGAAATTTTCCCTGATGAATTTGATGATCTGAAGAATATTCACCTTCGTCATCAGGTTTGTATAGAGCGCAACGACGTTGGGTCTTGTATGGAGAAGATGATCGTAAAAATCCCGTCTCGAGCTGAATGTAGTATCGTAGACATCGTGTTTGATGTCATGTTTTTCGAGATAGGCGGAGATAAATAAAATTCCTAACGGCGGGTATGGGCGCATGATCTTCTGCTCCTTCGCGTCTTCATCGAGAAAATAGCCATGCGACAGAAGGATTTTCATTTCAACTGGAGGTCAATAATGAAATGATCCGACATTCGCGACCAAAGCCCATGTCGGAAAAGGGATGAGTCCACACGATGGAGGAATGACAGCACTCTCGGCCAGTTATTAAAAAGTGGTTGCAGGAAGGAAGGCGGAACTGCCAGCCCGACCGGCCTGAGTGATATAAGTCTGAAACTGGAGGAGGACCACTGTTTGAAATTACCAGGTGAGTAGTACCATGTTTTTACGGGCACGCCATGGAGGTCGGCGATAACTTCCGAAGATGTCACTCGCCGGAAGGCTGTCCTGAATTTGAACTTTAATGAAAAATAAAACGATTCCCACAGGCAGAATTTCGGCATTACTACGCCAATGAAGCGTCCGCCGGGCTTTAGAATAAGCGGAAGTTTTTCGAGCAGCATTTTGATCGACTGAGGGTTGATACAATTCAATCCCCCGAAGTTAGAAAAAACGAGATCGAATTTCTTATCGAAGAGCGTGGCGTCGAATGTTTCGAGGTCGAGATAGTGCGAGCTTATGCGGTGTTGCATGGAATACTGCTCCGCCTTTTTGTTGGTCACTTTCAGCATCTCGTGGCTGATGTCTGTTGCGATGATATTGAAGCCACGTTCGCCGAACATCAGGGCGTCCTCGCCGGTGCCGCAATTCAACTCCAGCATTTCAAAACCATTCAGGCCGGGGATGATCTTCTCGACATAGCTCCAAACTCTTTTCCTCTGGAATTGTCCGATCGAGGTGTTTGTGAACACCGAATCGTAAGCAGACGCAATATGATCGAACGGAACACCCATACATGATCAAACCAGTTCCTTTTGTGAAGATATCTTTCTTGCTGCGTTCAGCCTCCATTCAGTTGCAATCGACGAAGGAATATAATAAAACGTCGACAGGCCGGACCGAAGCTCTTTAACTGTAAGACGTAACGGATCGGAAAACAGTTTCCTCAAATTACCATATCCTTTCTTTTTTCGATAGACATGGTGCACGTGGCGATGAAGCTTGCGGTAATATCCCCGGTCGAACGTGCTTTGGAACATCAGGTCCAGGTCGTCCGAGTCGCTCCAGTTCCGTTTGTCCTTCATTTGCGCTTTCACATTTTCATAGAATTTCGTACCCGGTAGCGGATACGACACGGAAATTCCGACCTCATCAGGCATCAGGTCCAATACCATCTTTAGGGTGAGGTCGATGTCCTCCTGCGTCTCGCCCAAATATCCGAACTGCAGGAAAAATCCTACCGCGATGCCATGTCGTTTGAGCATCATGGTAGCTTTGCGGATCTGATCGACCGTGGTTCCTTTTTCCATGGCGTCAAGGATTTTCTGAGAACCAGACTCTGCACCGATCCAAACCGTTTGGGCTCCCGACTGTGCGAGTGCTTCAATGGTATCGTTTTCCAGGAGAAGGTCCGCCCGGGATTGAATCTTATAGCGGAACTTCAACTGACGTGCTACCACCAGGTCGCGAAATTCCTGGAGCCATCCGGGCTTCAGGCCGAAGATATCATCGCTCATCCAGAAATGATCCGGTTTATAGTTTTCAAGCAAGAGCTCGATTTCCTGCACGACATTGGCCGGCGTTCTTGAATTATAACGGTTGCCGTACACAGGTTTAGCGCACCAGTTGCATTTAAAAGGACAACCTCTTGTAGTTGCAAGGTTAAGCGAAAAATATCCATGCTTCTTTTTCCAGACTTTTCGATAGCATTGCATGTTCACCAGATCCCACGCCGGTAAGGGAAGTGTGTCGAGTTCGCGAATGACGGCGCGAGGCTGCGCGATGGTCGTCTCGCCGAATTTTTTACAGATCACACCCGGGATAATTGTCGGGTCGCCACGCTTTTCCAGTGCAGAAAGCAATTCAGTCAGCGTGGCCTCGACCTCACCCTTTATAACGTAGTCGGCACCTGCAGCGAGGTATTTTTCATAGTGGTCGGCTGCATCAGAGCTGGAGACGATCACGATGCATCCAAATTTTTTAGCGCGCTTTGCCATGTCAAAAGCGGCTTCACGCATAACGGTCAGGCACATCTTTGTGAGATAATTGAAGCTATCGTCGCAAATCACGACATACCTGGGCCTGAATTGTTGCAGGTGCGGAACGATCTCTTCAGGACTTGTACGAAGATTTGTGTCAAAAAGCTTCACGTTGAAACCCGCATTTCGCGTAACGCCAGCAGCTATTAAAGTCCCGAGCGGCGGATACGGTTGTTTGAATCGCCACTGCTTCTCGTCGAGCTTATAAAAGTAGGAATGTGTAAAGAGCACATTTGTCATACGAGCGAAATTCCTGATGAATGTCTGAATTGAACCAACTTCTCGTGATAACGTTCCATTACTTTTTTCTGGAAATTTCGCGGATGATTTTTGGAGACGTGCCGGGTCGTCTTAAAAGCAACTTCGAAGTCGTCTGCATGATAATTTCCGTATAATCTGCGCCACCTTCTGAAAGTCATCAGCATGCTCAGACGCTCGAGCGGTCCTGCGGTTGGTCTTAAAACAAGCTCCAGAAAACGCGTTAGCATCCCTTTGTTCAGGTGAACTTCGGTATCGTTCGAGCGTGATTCATAGTTCGGAAAATATTTCTTCAGCCATGCGTTGTTATCCTGCAATTGTGTATAGAGGGGATAAGAGAACAATGGAATGACCGTGGCAAGCTCGGTAGCAGTAAACAGATTTTTCTCTTCGATCACCAGGTGATGCTCGTCGACAAAGTAATTCGTACAAAACATCTTGTGCGAATTTCCGAGCATAACACGTTTGTATAAGACGAGAAGCGTTCTGGCGATCCACAGTTTCCCCGGCTCTGTCACGATGAAAAAGTCGAGGTCGGACTCTTCATCGATATAACCTTTTGAAAGAGATCCCGAAGCCATGACCGCCCTGACAAACGGAAAACTGGCAATGAGGCGGGCTTGCCTTTGCGCAACAGGGATCATTTCGCTCGCAGCCCTGTTTCCGGATAACCGGCGTTGGATCATTTGTTCATTATCGTGAAGTGAATACAACTCGTCGAACTTGAAGACATGGCCTTCAGTAAGAAGACCACGCAATGCATTGTCGATTTGGCTTTGCGTTTCCTTTAGCGCACAGAAGCGATGGATTTCCGAAGCAGTAAGTGGATAGTTGAATATGTCGTAATACAGGAGCGTCTTGATGACAGCTTCCTGAATAGTCGATAGAGCAACTACAGAGTCAGATCGCATATAAAGAGTTTGTCCAGAGTTGTCGGAGCCGCCCTTCGCGGTAACGAACGGCGCTTAGACCGGACGTGATTGGAACCAGGCATCCACAGGCTCACGCTGTCGCGCACAACATTGGCGCGTAGACTGACAAGTGGTTGTATGGTTGGCGTTTTTATGGGTGGCTTCGAATAGAAATTTACAAAAAATCGATCGGTGTCTAAACATAGGCCTCCACATTATTTGAATTTTTATAAAAACAGATCAATTTTATCCGGCCGGTCTGTCACTAATACCGGGACATAAATAATGACACCTATCAAGTCTGAATCTGATTACCAGGAAGTTTATTCACGAAGTGTTGCGAAGCCTGAGGAATTCTGGGCCGATGTCGCACAGAATTTTGTATGGAAGAAAAAATGGGAGAAAGTGCTCGAGTGGGATTTTTCGAAACCGGAAGTAAAGTGGTTTATCAACGGGGAACTGAACATTACCGAAAACTGTATCGACAGGCATCTGCAGGACAAGGGGGATCAGGTTGCCATCATCTGGGAGCCGAACGATCCACAGGGTGACGCAAAAAAAATAACATACCGTCAGCTCCACGATGAAGTCTGCAGAACGGCAAATATGCTCAAGGCTCATGGTGTGAAAAAAGGGGATCGAGTCTGCATCTACCTGCCCATGATACCGGAACTTGCATATGCTGTCCTGGCTTGCGCGCGAATCGGCGCCGTCCACTCAGTAGTGTTCGCCGGCTTTTCGGCTAAATCACTCGTCGACAGAATAACGGACGCGGGATGTCGGATAGTCGTAACTTCTGACGGCGGATTTCGTGGAGACAAAACGATCAACCTCAAAGGTATCGTCGATGAGGCCCTCGAAAAATGCCCGGATGTCTCGCGCGTTATTGTCTTTGAACATACACGGACCCGGCCGAACATAAAGCCTGGACGTGATATTTGGTGGCACGATGCTATTCGCAACGCCCAGCCCACCTGCCCTCCGGAAGTAATGGATTCCGAGGACATGCTGTTTATCCTTTATACGTCCGGCTCTACCGGAAAACCGAAGGGCATGGTGCATACCTGTGGGGGATACATGGTCTATACGAACTACACTTTCCGTACCGCATTCCAATACAAGGCGGGCCAGGTGTACTGGTGCACCGCGGATATCGGCTGGATTACCGGTCACTCCTACATACTGTATGGTCCATTGTCTGCAGGTGCCACAACTGTAATGTTTGAAGGAGTTCCCTCATGGCCGGACTGGGGACGTTTCTGGCAAGTGATCGAAAGACACAAAGTGAATATTTTCTATACTGCGCCAACCGCCATCCGTTCACTCGAAAAGGCGCCATTGAGCTTTGTTGAGCGACATGATCTCAGCTCACTCGAGGTGTTGGGTTCTGTCGGCGAACCGATCAACGAAGAGGCCTGGCTTTGGTACCACAAGCATATCGGTAAGGAACGATGTCCTGTTATCGATACGTGGTGGCAAACAGAAACGGGAGGCTTTATGATCTCGCCGATCGCAAATGTCACGAAATTGAAACCCGCATTCGCCACGCTACCTTTACCGGGAATCCAGCCGGCGGTGATGAATGAAAGCGGATTGGAGCTTCAGGGTAACAACATCGAGGGGCGCCTGACCATCAAGTTCCCATGGCCGTCGATGGCCCGTACCATTTACGGCGACCACCAGCGGTTCCGTGATACATACTTTTCAACATTTCCCGGAAAATACTTCACTGGAGATGGTTGTAAGCGCGATGCCGACGGCTACTACAGGATCACCGGGCGGGTAGATGATATCATTATCGTGTCCGGTCACAATCTTGGAACCGCGGAGATCGAAAGTGCGATCAATGAACACGTCAATGTGTGTGAAACGGCTGTTGTGGGCTTCCCCCATGATATCAAAGGCCAGGCGATCTACGCTTTTGTGATCTGTCACCAGACCCCTTCGGAAAGTGAAAAGTTACGGGCCGAAATAAAAGACACCGTTTCAAGGATCATCGGCCCGATCGCGAAGCCGGACAAGATTCAGTTTGTAAGCGGCTTGCCGAAAACACGCTCGGGCAAGATCATGCGCAGGATACTCAGAAAGGTAGCCGAGGGAGATACCACCAACCTTGGCGACACATCGACGTTGCTGGATCCGGCCGTTGTCGATGAGATCAAAATGGGAGCGCTCTAGGACTCTCCGCTACGGATCGGCCTGAAGCACGACGATAGTTTTTCTGCCAGAGGGGTAAAGAATTCTCACCGCTCCTGGGACTACTTATTCTAAAGTAATAATTTTATAAGTTGTACTTTCGAATAATACCCCTGAATGAAGCAGTCTAGGCCTTTCGATCCTGCATTGCTGGCAACACTTCTCGTTGCCGGTTTGCTGCTGCTTCACGCCATTCCACCTTTCGATGCCGGTAATTTTCAGTTCAAAAGGATCGACATCCTCGCTGATATCAAAGTATATAAAAAAGACAGTATCCTTCGCGCTGTCAGCGACTCGATCCAGGTAAAACAGGACTCCGTCGTCAAGCTTGTTGAAGAACACTGCCGGCCGGGCATTACCTGTATCGAAGACTACAGCGGCGACAGCTCCGCGCTTAAGACCTTCTTCAGGGCGCTTGCGTCAACACGCGATGAACATAAGCCCACCAGGATAGCATTCTATGGAGACTCATTCATCGAGGGTGATGTCTTATGCGGAGCCTTCCGGGATACACTTCAATCCATATTCGGGGGCAGGGGCGTTGGCTTCGTTCCCATCACATCCGGTGTTACCGGTTTCAGAAACACCATCAAGCACAAGTTCGATAATTGGAAAACGAAATCGCTGATCGTCAAACAGGATTCCGGAGTTGCCATCGGACCGGCGGGCTACAGTTTCGAGCCATTGATCGGTAACTGGGTTGAATACAAGGGCTCGAAGCAAAGATTTTTGCGACAATGGAATACTGTAAAGATCTATTACACAAACCTCGCAGACGCGGGAATACAATATACCGTCGACGATGACAGTCTTTTCAACATAGATGAGTTGAAGACCTCGTCGGTCCTTCAGGAATGGAGATACCAGAAGCCGCAGATGAAATCCATAAAGCTCGAGTTTTATCCCGCCGATAGCCTCACCCTATACGGAGCGAGTTTCGAAGGGGACGCCGGCGTATTTGTCGACAATTTTTCGATACGCGGGAACACGGGATTAAGTTTGAACACCATGGACGACAAGCTGCTTACCAGCTTTGGAAAATTCCGGGACTACAAACTGGTCATCCTTCAGTTCGGCGTTAACCTCGTAACGGATGATTCCCTGAACTATCGCGCATATACGAAACGAATGGTGGATGTCGTGAACAAAATGAAGTCAGCTTACCCAAAAGCAAGTTTTCTGTTGTTGAGTGTGGGAGACCGGTCGAGCAATAAAACGGGAAAACCGGAGACGATGAATGCCGTACCGGCGATGCGTAATGCCCAGCGTGCGATCGCTGAAAAAACAAAAATTGCTTTTTGGGATATGTACGAAGCGATGGGCGGAAGAAATAGCATGGTCGAGTTTGTTCAGGCAAAGCCACCGCTCGCCGCAAAGGATTATACGCATTTGACATTTAAAGGAGGAAAACTTCTCGCGGGTTCGCTTGTGAAAAGTCTCCTGTTTGGAATGGAAAAATATGAGAAGCGGAGAAAGAAGAAATAGTTTTCTGAAAAGAATAGTGAACATCACGTGCCGTGTGATCACGTTATGCGCCGTTTTGTGTCCAGGTGAACCCACCGCGCAGACAATGGTCGAGTTCAGCTATAAAAGTTATCAGCTGGAAGATCATGAGAATAACGTCATTCAGAACGCTGCTCATCTCGAAGATTTTTTTGAACACCTGTATCAGCAAAAAGTTTCAAACGATCGCATTATCAATATCGTACACATAGGCGATTCTCACATTCAGGCCGATTACATGACCAGCGTTGTCAGGAGGAATTTTCAAATGCATTTCGGGAATGCCGGACGTGGGTTGATCGTTCCGCTTCGTGTTGCAGGGACGAATGAACCGTCGAACTTCATCACAAGATCCAACGTCAAGTGGTTATCGAAACGATGTGTTCACCCTGCGGAGCCCCTTCCTATCGGAGTCGGTGGCGTAACGATCAGCACATCCGATCCGGGCGCGCGCCTGGAGATCTACATGAACGACCTCTGGATGGACTATACTTTCCGGAAGCTTTCATTGTTTTACAAAAAAGATCCGTCCAGCTTCGGATTTTTGATCAGGGATACATTGGGCAATGAGCTCGCGCGCGTCGACCCTGCCGTCTCGCCATTTGACGGCTTCTCGGAAACGCAGCTACGCACTCCGGCATCTGCCGTGGTGATTGAAATGCAAAAGGTTCGGGAGTTGCAGGACCAGGCAACGATCTATGGTGTTTTGTTCTCGAACGAAGCGAACGGGATTTTTTATCACGCGATCGGCGTGAATGGCGCGAAATATGAACACTACAATGCAGCCAAACTTTTCAGTCGTCAGACAAGCGCCTTGCAACCGGAATTGTTCATCATCTCCCTCGGAACGAATGAAGCAATCAACTTTCCTTATCTCGACAGGAATTTATTCTCGCATGTAGACAAACTTGTGAATTCGCTAAGGACATATAATCCGCTGGCAAAAATTATTCTGGTCACCCCACCAAATGCGTTTAGAAAAAAGGTCAAGGCAAACCCCGGAATAAATACCGTGCGGGAAACTATTCTTCAATACGCGGTCGAGAACGGTTTTGCATTTTACGATCTCTATAAGGCAATGGGCGGTGACAATGCCGCAAACATGTGGCGGGCTGCAGGACTGGTTCGACCCGATGGCGTACATTTTACCAAAGAAGGATATGAATATCAGGGGAACCTGCTGTTCAGCGCTTTAATGAAAAGCTACAATGAATTCGTACCACTTCGACATCCATAAGCTGTTAGAGCAATTTGCCTATAATCCGGCAGAGCCGCTGATCTTCAACAGCGGATTCTTTCTCTTTTTATTTGCTGCGTTTCTGTTTGTTTACGGGGCATTGAGTCGTACCCACCGGCCGAAATTGATCTTCGTAACGCTGTTCTCGCTGTACTTCTATTATAAATCGAGCGGTGCCTATTTCGTTTTGCTGATCTTCGCGACAATTGTCGATTTTACGCTTGCCAAACTGATCCATGAGTCATCGGACAAACTTACACGCAAGCTGTACATCGTGCTCACACTCATCGTGAACCTTGGCATGCTGGGATATTTCAAGTACACCAATTTTCTTTATGAGTCGTTCTTCTGGAACAGTACCTCGGAGTTTCAACCACTCGATATTTTTCTTCCGGTAGGGGTATCGTTCTTTACGTTTCAATCGCTTTCCTATACACTCGATGTTTATCGCGGACATCTGAAACCCGTAGATCACATCCTCGACTACGCTTTCTTCGTCTCATTTTTTCCGCAGCTCGTGGCTGGTCCTATCGTCAGGGCATCCGATTTCCTGCCGCAGATATATAGACCTACCGTTGTGACCCGTCAAATGTTCGGGCGCGCCGTATTCCTCATTACGACCGGGCTGTTCAAGAAAGCCGTCATTTCCGACTACATCAGCGTGAACTTTGTTGATCGGGTGTTCGATGCTCCCACATTATATTCTGGAATAGAAAATCTCTTCGCCGTATACGGATACGCCCTCCAGATATATTGTGACTTCTCAGGATACTCCGACATGGCGATAGGCATTGCGTTATTGCTGGGATTTCACTTCCCGATAAATTTCAACGCGCCATACCAATCGCAAAATATCACCGAGTTCTGGAGAAGGTGGCACATTTCCCTTTCCACATGGCTACGGGACTACCTCTACATATCGCTGGGAGGGAATCGCAAGGGCAAATTGCGGGCCTACGCCAACCAGATGATCACCATGTTACTGGGTGGCCTCTGGCATGGGGCATCGTGGAGATTTATTATTTGGGGTGCACTTCACGGCTTCGCGCTTGCGGCCCACAAAATATTCAGAACATGGACCGACGCTGATACGCAACCGGCAAATAAACCGTCCGTTGTGTCCCGTGCCCTGAACATGCTTCTCACTTTTCATTTTGTGTGCTTTTGCTGGATCTTCTTCAGAGCCTCAAGCATGCAAACCGTGTATGAGATGATCAACCAGATCTTGCATCATCTGAACCCTCAATTGATGTTTGAGTTCATGCGAGGGTACAAAGGCGTGATGTTTCTGATGTTGATCGGTTTCTTCCTGCATTTCATGCCGGTGTCCGCCGATCGTTACATGGAAGCTCAGATCACAAAATTACCACTTGGCTACAAAGCGGCGCTGATGCTATTTGTGATTGCCATTGTGATTCAAACGAAGTCAGCGGCTATTCAGCCGTTTATTTATTTTCAATTTTAAAATTTACTTCGGTCATATTTGACGCGTGACTATTTTCGCACTCTTTTTCATGCATGCGCAAAACACTGCGGAAAGCCAAGATTGTTATTTATAAAGAGACCCTGGTCGATTTCAGGGAGCACTTCTGGACGTTCGTTGGCTCCTTCCTGGGAATCTCGCTCATCGGATTGTTCAACACCTACTATGTGGATACAATCGACAACCTTTTTCTTGTCGGATCTTTCGGAGCGAGCTCAGTTCTCATATACGGTGTCATCAATAGTCCGCTTGCCCAACCGAGGAATCTTATCGGCGGCCATGTGATCTGTGCAATCGTTGGAGTCAGCATTAACCTTCTGGTTCCGCAGCTGTGGCTTGCAGCGGCGCTGGCAGTGTCGGTGTCGATCGTGTTCATGCAGATCACCAAGACCCTGCATCCACCCGGGGGTGCTACGGCACTCATCGCGACCATCGGCTCGCAAAAAATCAAATCATTGGGATACCTGTATGTTTTATCCCCTATTTTAAGTGGTGTCTTCATACTTTTATTGATCGCGCTTGTCGTCAACAATATGACACCGCATCGCAGTTACCCTGTCAATAAGAATTGGTACAAGGTCTGGCAGAGAAAGTATCACGAGGTTTAAATCCAAACTTTACCGTTCCTCAACTAACCGGGACCCAAAGAGCTATTTTCTCGTAACATCGGATAAGTGGTCGATAACGATCACACTACTCCTTAAACCGATGACGTATGAAATTGCATTTGCTTGCCCTTACTTTATTGATGTGCCCGATCGTTGCACGGGCACAGGTAGATCCCAACATTACGCCACTTGTCTATCACATTCCGGCGATGGACAAAGTAAAGATTGAAAAAGGCCTGGGCTATAAAACGCTCAGGGACACGACCCTGAAGTTCGATATTTATTATCCACCCAACTTCGATAAAAATAAAACATTGCCATTGGTGATCTTCAACAACGGTGTCGGAGGCAATCAGTTGCCCGAATGGCAGATATATAAAGACTGGGCATCGCTTATCGCGGCCAATGGAATGATAGCCGTCAATCACCAGAGCAGGCAAGGCAAAACTTTAAAGGACTCGGAAGACCTCGTCGATTACTTGCAGGCTCACGCGAAGGAATTGTCGATCGATAAAGACAGGATTGGAGTTTGGGCTTGTTCAGGCAATGTCGGCGCAGGCATGCCGCTGTCGATGCAATCGAATCGTCCCTACATCAAAGCATTGGTGATGTACTATGGCGCAGGGTGGAGGCCGGAAGACAATGTGATCAGAAGGCAGGACCTGGAGATCCTGCTCGTGCGCGCGGGACTTGACTTCTACAATCTCAATAAGGGCATCGAAGCCTTCATGCAGAATGCGCTTGAAAAGGATGCACACATCGAGTTCATCAACTACCCGGAGGGCCAGCATGCCTTTGATGCGGTCGATAACACTGATCGGTCACGGGAAATCATTTTGCAGACGGTAGACTTCCTTAAAAGAAATCTTTCAGGCCCTCCCGTAGCCGAACTGCTGACGACCCGATCGCTGTGGCACATGATCATCGTTGAAAAACAAACCGACAAGGCTTTGGCCATGTTTAGTGATGCCGTTCAGAAATATCGTGCGATGCGAAACCATACGCCGTGGTTCAATCATATTCTTGACGAAAGAAATTTAAATCAGATGGGATATGAACTCCTGAACGCAAATCGTTTCGATGACGCCATCAAAGTATTCACGGCAAACCAGAAAGCGTTCGTCGATTCGCCGAATGTCTATGATGCGCTGGGTGATGCGTATGAGAAATTCGGCGATAAACAAAAGGCAATAGAAAATTCACGTCTCGCTTTGCAGAAGCTGGAGGCTGCCACAGGCATTCCTGAGAACTTTAAACGCGCGATACAGGAAAGTGCCCGGTCAAAAATAGATCGACTCAGTAAATAAGTTCAAACATATATATTCGGTTAGAAGAACTCTTTGGCGAAATACTAGAATTTGCTTCCACTTGCTAAGTCAAAATTACCATTGGCTAACTCGGACATTGTGCCCATATGTTTTAATGTATCTTGACCGCAGTCAAACTCTACAAGCGTGAAAAAATTTATTGTTTTGCTGACCGTTCTTTCATTGGCCTTTTCATGTTCGGAAGAGCAGCAAGTTCAATTAAGAGATAAGGCACACGTTCAGTTCTCCTTTGGAACGGCAACCCCAACAAAGGGAAAGATTGCATCCACAGCAGAGCCTGCTTATGTTTTAATATCGATCACAGATAATGAGGATAATATCATTTTTTCGAAAGTCAAATATGCCTTGTATAAATTTAATGAAAGCTACATTTCGGAAGACGTAGTCCTTCCGTCGGGGCCAGGTACGTACAAGCTTACCTATTTTGTAATCCTTGATGACAATAACAATGCCTTATATGCAATACCGCAAGAAGGTTCACAATTTGCGGACGCTGTAACAAATCCATTGCCTTTTGTATTTACTGCTGTGGAAAACAAGGAAACACCTCTGATGTTACAGGTGGTGGCTATCACAGATCAGAGTACTCCCGAAGATTTTGGGATTGTGAGTTTTGGGTTTGAAGTAATTAATCCGTTTACAATTCCTGAAACGGATTTAGCGCAACTTGGCCACCTTGAATTAACAGCCACTATTGACGGAGAGCCAATCTTTGTGTCCGGAGCGTACTCAATACTCAATATTCCGGATGAATTGGTAGGTAAAACGGTTGATGTCCGGCTGGAGGCTTTTGTAAATCAATCCACCTGTTTTCAGAAAGTATACAGATACGATGGCATGATAACGCTTGAGAATACATTGGATGTTAACTCCTTACTCGACAAAGCCTGGCAACCATTCTATTTATCAAAATATGCTTCTATAGAAGGATGCTGGCTAAGTATTTATCGTTCGGCGTGGACTGATGTTAACGACTATTCCGTTGAGATACATCAGAGTGATGATAACATTCTCTATTACGGCTATGTAGACAGAGGTTTTTGGCTGGGAACAACTCCGGGTTGTAATATGGACTATTTGGAATTAAGTGGTAATGGTACGATTATTAAACAGTTCTCTCAGGATCCATCTTGTATCAGCGAATTTGATACCGTTGACAGTATGATAGTTTTGGATACTTCATGTCTTGGATATATTGAAGACTATCTGGCATGGAATGCAGACGGCGCTCCGTATTGTCAGGATGCAGGTGGAAAGAGCGTTACAGGATCACGCAGATGAAATGACTCTTTGAATCTATAGCCTGGTTTTCTTCAGTCAATTGAAGTATTTTTTAAAACTCAGTCGATATTCCCGGCCTGATTTCTCTCCGGTGAATCCTCAATACAGGCGGTATTCAACAAAAAACCCGATCACTCTGACCGGGTTTTCCTTATTAAACTTTAACTAAAATGCTGAATTAACTACCGCACGCTTCACAGGCATCCGGGTTGTCGAGCGAGCAGGCCATGTCGGAACGTTTCTGATCGTAATCACCTGCGCTGTATTGCAGCATTTGCTGAGCCTCATTAACAACGCTCACAACAGGTTCTGCTACTACAAGCGGAGCTGCTGCTTCGCCTTCTGCTTTCTGAGCCGTTGGCTGAGCGGCTGCGGCCTTGTCGAGCGTGAACTTGATCGCATCGGCAGCAGCGTTTGTGCGCAGATAGTACATGCCTGTCTTCAGACCCTTCTTCCATGCGTAGAAGTGCATTGAAGTAAGCTTGCCGAAGTTCGGATCTGTCAGGTGAATGTTCAGGCTCTGTGACTGGCAAATGTATGCACCACGATCGGCCGACATATCGATGATCGCCTTCTGGGAAATTTCCCAAACCGTTTTGTAGATGTCCTTGATGTGTTGTGGGATCTCGGCGATAGGCTGAACTGAACCGTTTGTAGAGATCAGTTTTTGTCTCATCGTCTCGCTCCACAAGCCGAGGCTGATCAGGTCTCTCATCAGGTGCTTATTGGCAACGATAAATTCGCCGGACAAGGTACGACGGGTATAAACGTTCGAAGTATAGGGTTCGAAGCATTCGTTGTTACCGAGGATCTGTGATGTGGAAGCGGTCGGCATCGGAGCAACCAACAATGAGTTGCGCACACCGTGCTGCTTCACTTCACGCTTCAATGATTCCCAATCCCAGCGACCGGAGTCAGGCGTTACACCCCACATGTCGAACTGGAAGATACCCTTCGATACAGGTGAGCCCTTGAATGTTTCGTACGGCCCGTATTTCTTCGCTTCCTCCATAGATGCTTCCATGGCCGCGAAGTAGATGGTCTCAAAAATATCTTTGTTCAATCCACGCGCTTCTGCGCTGTCGAATGGCATACGAAGCATGATGAACGCATCGGCAAGACCCTGTACGCCGAGACCGATAGGACGATGGCGCATATTGGACTTTCTTGCTTCGGCTACCGGATAGTAGTTGATGTCGATCACCTTGTTCAGGTTGCGTGTTGCAACTTTGGTGATCTCGTAAAGTCTCTGGTGATCGAACTTGCCGTCAGCAGTAACAAATTTAGGCAATGCGATTGAAGCGAGGTTACAAACCGCTACTTCATCTGCTGAAGTGTACTCGATGATCTCCGTGCAAAGATTGCTGGACTTGATCGTACCGAGATTTTTCTGGTTCGACTTTTTGTTCGCAGCATCCTTGTAAAGAATATAAGGTGTTCCGGTTTCGATCTGCGACTCCAGGATCTCAAACCAGAGGTCCTGAGCTTTGATCTGCTTGCGGAATCTTCCTTCGCTTTCGTATTTGGTGTAGAGACGCTCGAACTCTTCTCCATAAACTTCAGCCAACCCTGGCGATTCGTTAGGGCAGAAGAGTGACCACATCTCGTTGTTCTCGACACGCTGCATGAACAGGTCCGGGATCCACATTGCATAGAATAGATCCCTTGCACGAAGCTCCTCCTTGCCATGGTTTTTCTTCAGGTCGAGGAAATCGAAGACATCGGCGTGCCACGGTTCGAGGTAGACGGCAAAGCTTCCCTTGCGCTTGCCACCGCCCTGGTCAACATAACGCGCGGTCATGTCGAAATTCCTGAGCATCGGAACGATACC
>CBHTUB010000039.1:0-21000 GCA_966095595.1 uncultured Chryseosolibacter sp.
CTTGTTGTTTCGGGACAGATGGATCTTGAAATCAAAAGCTTTGAATGATGACAGCATCAACGCCGGATATACGCCGCCCATCAGTGTGACGATGGCAACCAGCGCGAAGGCAAGGAGGATGGTATTACTATCCGGCGTCAGAATAAGATTTTTCCCGACGATTCCGTTGAGGTAAGGAAGGGCAGCATAAACCATGACCAGAGCGATAACCATGCTGACGATGCCAAGGAGCAGGGACTCAGTCAGAAATTGGAAGAACAGGCTAACCCTCCCCGAGCCAAGTATCTTCCGCACAGCAACTTCCTTCGATCGCTGGATCGAGAGCGCCGTCGTTAAATTGACAAAGTTCACGCACGCAATAATGAAGATCAGCACGCCTATACCGGTTAGAATATTCAGCGTGATCTCACTTCCCGACGCGCGCATTCCGCTGATATTGTCCGGATCGAGGTGCACCTTCTTCAGGGGTTTTAACATATAGCGATAGCTATTGCCGGCTGCTGTAAAGCTCTCCCATGACATCTTGTTCAGCTCTTCAATTTCCGGCCGTGCATATTTTTGGATGAGTCGGGACACATTCTCCGCCATGGCGTCGGTTTGCGCCTGTTCACGTGTCTTGATATAACAGTGCACATCAGCGTTGCTGTAGTTGTCCAGATTGAACCGCTCGATGCTTTGGATCGATGTAAGAACGGTAAAATTGAAATGCGAGTTGAGCGGCGGATCCTGGCACACACCCGTAACAACAAAATGGTCACGACCGATATGAACTGATCTTCCAAGGGCATCCTCATCGCCGAAATATTTTTTTGCCACGCTCACGGTAAGCACCATCGTTCGCGGCTCCGACAACGCAGTGTTACGGTTGCCACTGAGCATTCTGAAGCTAAATACCTTAAGAAAATTGCTATCGGCCGCGTATACGTTGCCCTCGAGCAGACTGATGTTAACCGAATCCGAACGTTTAAAGGAGATCGACTCATCGAACGGACCGCAGATCGCCGTCGCCCGATCTACATCAGGCAGGTCTTTTGCCATGGCTGAAACCATCGAGTGTGGAACCATGGCACTGACGACTGACCGATCAGGGTATTTTCTTTCCAGCACCATCTTATAGATCCGATGCCTGTCCTCGAACATACCATCGAATGATCGTTCATCCTGCACATAGAAAGCAATGAACATGCAACCGGAGATAGCGATGGATAACCCCAGCAGATTGATGATCGAATACTGAAGTCTCTTTCTCAGGCTCCGGAGACCTAACCACAAATTATACAGCATCCTGCTTGAACGTTAGTTGGCGGTGTAAATTGATAAATCACGGACAATTGCCAAATTGTTCCCGAATTAATTTCAGCCAAAAAACAATTGCCCGGGGCCAAACCGGGCCAGACATTTCAATAATTGGTTTTTCTTGATATTTTGCCTGCTGAAATCATCAGATTGCTCGCGACACAGTGGACCGCATTCGCATAACTTATGCTAAACTATCATCCGGCGTCACTCCACAATATTTCAATCATGTCGGACAGCGGCTTCTGCCAGCTTCAGAATTTGCAAAACTTGGACGATTTGTCCGACATTCCGACCGGAACCTGAGCTTCCTCGGGAAACTGCTTCTGTTTGCAGGGCTTCATGACATCGGGATCTGCCTGCCTGACCTTAAAGATCTCGCCTATACGGAATGTAAAAAACCATTCCTGGCGTCCCTTAGCCACTCCGTGAGTTTCAATATTTCGCATTCGGGCGAGTTTGTGGTCGTGGCAATCGCCCTGGATCAGAATATCGGTATCGACATTGAAGAAAACGTGAGTATCGAGATCGGTGATTACCTTTCCTTATTTACGCCAGACGAACAAATAGCTGTAAAAAACGATCCTTCATTGTTCTACAATATCTGGACAAAAAAGGAAGCGGCATTGAAGGCCCGCGGCCAGGGTTTTCATCACGATCTAGCACTCACTGAATTCTCTGAGGACTGGGCCTCAATAGACGGGATCAAATTTTATTTTGAGAGCGTGCCGGTGTCGGATAACTATACTTGCACTATTGCCTTTGAGAAAAGAACTTCTTCGCTCAGTGTCGGTGCTGCGAAAGTAGATGAGGAATTTCTTTCGTGGGTTTATTCCAAATGTGGATAAACCCCAATGTACTTTCCGACTTTTGTCAAACTCCGAGCATTTATTGATGTATCGCCTTCGCATTTTGCTGCGAGAACTTCTTGCAGTGTCTGTAACCCGGAGAACTGCCCACGAAAAATAAAACACGCACAACTATGTGATCGTACACGCACCACCGGCACAAGCGGCTTCGGCATGGAGGTCGGTAAGGTCGTCCGGTTCCAATACCTGTGACAGATCGAGTTCCTGCAGGCTTTTTTCCAGCGCCAGAAAATCTTCCTTTGTAATATCCTCAAAGGGCGCCTGCCTGTAATTACCATTATCGAATGGCAGCACACTCAGTCCGTTGTAAGATGCCTTGTTCTCCCACATCCACTCTCCGACCGTTTCCCAATCCCCGTCCGGTATACTGACCGTTGCCGATACATTATTTGCATTACTTCCATTTCTGTAACCATTCCGGACCCACTCCGAGTTGAATTTTTTGATGCGCCCGAGAAGTTGTAAGGCACTTTCGGTTCGAAGGATTGATCCTTCGGGTGCCTTCTGTGGGATCGTGATGATTGCCTGCTTCGAATTCAGAAGATCATCCTCCAACAGTTCGGGATGATTAACCTTTAGATATTGATATAGCGCCTCATTCTTGCCCAGTCTGACTCTTCTCAGATAGTAGTCATTGTGCCAGGCATGAATACCAGACGATGTGCCGAGCACGATCGACGATGTTCCCGATGGCTTGACGGTTGTGCATCGGGCAGCAAATTGTATGTTGATCTTTGCAGACGTACGCATGTTGACCTGCTTGACCGCGTCGGCAGCTTCTTTGAGATCATACCGGAAAACCGTTCCGCTGGCAATTCCCGTCATTCCAACACCGATCAGTGCCTCGCTTTCGGTGGTGGTCTTCCAAACCTCCCGAAGGTAGTGGAAGTTCGTAAAGCCCGCCTGAAGTGTTCCAAAGAATGCAGCTGCGCCCGCGCGTCCGTTCAGGTCTTCCTGGCTTTCCACATCGGACGCATTGACTTCGCACAGATTGCAAAACTGGAACGGCCGAAGGGCTATCTCGCAACAGGGGTTAGTACCCCAATCGGGGTTGTTGGTAAAGTAAAAACCTGGTTCACCGGATCCGGAAAGCTCGATCTTTTTCCACAATGAGAAGAACTGGTCCCGTGTGGTAGTATCCCGCGGAAGCACAACGGAGTTGTTGGCGCGGCCACGCTGCTCGTTCAGTTCCCACCAATTGTCAAACTTGCAGGTAAGCATCTCTTCGTCATCGCAGGAAAAAAGGGAGATCATCGCCGACCTGCGAATGCCCCCCGCGAGAACGGCATTCGCGATGTGGCACATCATGTCATGGCATTCAAGTGGTGTTAATTTCTCGCCATCACGTTTTCGGTCCAGGATCGCCGACAGATGGGCGATGCAGATCTTCAATGGTTCCGGCCCTGGCGCCTTGCCTCCGGCCGTTACCAGGCGCGCGCCTTTTGGACGTATGTCAGAGAAGTCAAAATCAGGCAGATATTCGCTTATGCCAAAGTATCCCTTTAACAATACCTTTACACTGTCGGCCCATCCTTCGAGACTATCACCTACCAAAAATCTCCGTCGCTTCTGAGCCTTCCTAATGCATGGTAAATTCTCAACATGGTCCCTTTGTACGGAAAAACCGACACCTGTACCGCCGAGCAAAAGAAACATCGCCTCGGAAAACGCCCGTATGTCGTCAACAGGCATGTAGGCGCAATTGTAGATCCTGCTGTTATTCTTTTCGATCGCCGGGCCGGCAAATTGCATGGCGCGCATAGAGGGAAGTACCTTTTTGTCCAGAACAAATTGCATCTGTTCCCTGATCTCTGTCTCCATGCCGGGATATCGCCCGATCAGCATCGCCGCATACCGGTCACAGATCTCCGGCCACAATTCCCTTCTCTGAAGGTCAGGAATGTAGCGTGCATATTTCATGTGAATGATAAGATCGCTGAGGATACGTTGATTTAACTGCATGCGCTGTTGGGTTTAAAGTTATTACGACTTTGTTGCCTGGATAAGGTGAAGATGTTGCATCAAGCCGTGCTTTCATCTTAATCACCTGCGACCAAAGTTATCCCCTGCCGGTTCAGTGATGTATGACCTCGATCATAGAGTTTTTTTTCCCGAACACGGCCCAATTCTACCCGAACCTTGAAGGATCACTGTACGTGACTTTGTTTAAGTTGATGAACATCTGCGCAAAATCTGAACGCACCTAACCCCGATCGCAGACTGATTATGATCTGACCAGATCAGCGTGAGTATCGAGAAAAAATGGAAGGTACTCCCGGCCAGCACCCACAGATGCCAGATATTGTGATTAAATCTGATGCGCTCGTTCATGTAGAAGTAGGTTCCGGACGTGTAGGCTGCCCTCCGATCAGCAGAAATAAAAATCCGGAAAAGGAAAGGAAGTTATAGATGGGCTTGATCACAAACAACGCCATCGAGCCCCATCAAAGCGCAAAATACTTACTGAGCCAATGGTCGATAGCCAGCCAACGTATGGCTTAATAGAAAAATTCACAAAAACATTTTGAGAAACCAATTAGTTGCGTATATATTTGCAACCAGTTAGTTGCATTGCAACCAGTTGATTTCATCATAAAAATCACTATGTATGAGAAGAGATGTTTTTCAGGCCATTGCTGACCCTACCCGCAGGGCAATCATCACTTTAATCGCCGTGCAGGCAATGACGCCCAATGCGCTTGCCGAGCACTTCGATATCTCCCGTCAGGCAATCTCAAAACACCTGAGAGTTCTAACCGAGTGCGAAATGGTGAAGCAGGAATTTCAGGGGCGTGAAATCTATTATCAACTCGAAATTGAAAAAATGAAAGAAATCGATATCTGGCTGGACCAGTTCAGAAAAATTATGGAAGAACAATTCCTACAACTCGATAAAGTATTGTACAACCTAAAAACCAGGAAATAATGTTGAACACAGAAAAATCCCGCACGACGGGAAACACGCTGCTATTTGATTTTACAGTTGACAAAGCTGCAAAAACTGTATTCATAACCAGAGAATTCGATGCCGGGCTTTCGCTGGTATGGGATGCTTTTACCAAAGCGGAGATCCTTGACCAATGGGTAGCACCCAAACCGTATGTTTCAAAAACAAAATATATGGATTTTAAAGTTGGCGGGCGAAGATTCTATGCAATGGTAAGTCCGGAAGGACATGAGCGCTGGGCGATTCAGAGATTCACTTCCATCAGCCCAAAGACCAATTTCAAAATGTTCAATGCTTTTGCAGACAAAGATGAAAATCCAGAATTGCCGGGTTCTGATTGGGATTACAACTTCAGCGAACAGAATGGTAAAACAATAGTACGTATTTCCATTTACAACGAGTCGCTTGAACGTATGCAGAAAATGATTGAATTGGGCTTTACGGAAGGATTTAAAATGTCTATGACCAATCTGGAAAATGTGCTGAGAACTTTATCCAAAAAATTATCTGGACTTTTACCCGATCAGGGTCCCTCGCAGAGGGCTCTGGTCTTTTCTTACTTACCACTTTATATGAACGTGCAGGAACAAATCAAAAAGTATATCGCCAGCCAGCCTGAACGCAAACGTACCGACATGCTGGAGTTGCATCGTGTTATTCTGCGGGTAAACCCAGGTTGCAAATTATGGTTTCTGGATGGAAAGAACAGCGAAGGTGAGATCGTTTCTAATCCCAACGCAGGGTATGGCTCATACATGATGAAATATACCGATGGAAAAACCAGAGAGTTTTATCAAATTGGTTTGAGCGCAAACACAACCGGCATATCTGTGTATATCATGGGTATTGAAGACAAAAAGTATCTGGCCGATACGTTTGGAAGGAAATTAGGCAAGGCTAGTGTTACCGGATATTGCATCAAGTTCAGAGCTCTGAAAGATATCGACATTGATATACTCGAAGAAGCCATACGATTTGGCTTTGAGGCTACAAAATGAAGACGCACCTTCATTTGGCAGGCGAAATTGTTCGCTTTTGTTCATGCGTCGTTTTGTTAGTTAAAAGGATAGAATTCGAGGTGAGGCTCTGCTATTACACGGTTGTCGGGTATGGCACAAATGCCAATCCCTGAACTATTCGTCCAGGGACCGGCAAATAGCGCACACTAACCGGGTTATCGGCCACTGACAGGCGATGGAAAATGCACGAAGGCAACGGAAAGACCACCACAGCATTAATCAACTTTGATCAATTGTCAGTGCTCACGGTTGATGCTCACATTACCGCGCTGTATTTCTACCTCGCACCAATCGCTTTACTTTCGGTCTTAGCCTTTTTGGTAAAAGGGATGAGCATGGGTGCCTGCGCCTTGTAGTTGGTGTACTCGCTGCCAAATGCAGTAATAAGGTCGCGTTCTTCAAAACGAATGGCCACAAGCATATACACGGTACACATCCCTGCAAAGACCAGATGAGCCGCTGTCATCACCGGTGCAGCCCAGAAAGCGATCATCCATCCGAGGTATAACGGATGACGAACGTATTTGTAAAAGAATGGCGTTCTGAACTTCAGGTGCGTATACGGCTTGCCTGTAAAATACAGCCACACTTGACGGAGCCCAAACAGGTCGAAATGATTGATCAAAAATGTACTGACCAACACGATAGCAAAGCCAAATAAGCTGACACCCTGAAGCACCCAGTAGAACGTTGTTGATCCAACAGACCATACCACCCCGCCGATAGGCTGCCAGTAGATGAAAAGGACAATCATCAGCACGCTGGAGAACAGCACATAGGTGCTTCGCTCTATGGGCTCCGGAACGATCGTGGTCCACTTCTTCTTGAATGCAGGGCGAGCCATGGCGCTATGTTGCAGCGCAAATGCGGCAAGCAACCCGAGGTCCATTATCAGCGCAAAGCCGAGTGAGGTTTCGCGGGTACTATCAAGTCCGGCCGGTACCACAAGATTCGTAACGAATCCAACGGCGTAACAAAAAGTACCGAAGAACAAGGCATACGATACGATGCCATACAAAAGGAACAGTGTTTTCTTTATCATGTTAATTCTAATTGTTTAATGGTTACAAGTGTTGTGTTTGTGTTTTCAGAGTCGATCGTTCCGGATTTTTTACTTGTCTGACAATAGACTCCATAAATCCCATTAGTTGGGTACGGCAGAGTGATCGTTGTGTTAAGGCGAACATGCACGAAGTGGTAATCTGGAACGCATGACCAGGAAAATGGGCGATTTAACAATGTCCGGACGACATGATTAAGCGTAATGAACGAGTCCGGACTTCTGCGGTGAAATCCGCATGAAACGAACCTGCTACGTATAACCATGAATACGGGTGATTTAGCCAACCGACAGCGCTATCCGGCCTCATCCTGAGAGACAAGGGCTTTGTGATCAGGTGGATGTGTGACCGATCCCGAAAACGTCTTTCTCAAACACTAGTCAAGGCATACGTCGAAGGATGAAGATCACGGTTCGTGACTTGTTTGTATTGATTGGTACGTCTGAGCATGATCTGAAATGTGCCGACACCCTAACTGCTGACCGTTTATGATCAGGCTAGATCAACGTGAGGATCGAGAAAAAATGGAAGGTACTCCCGGTCAGCACCCACAGGTGCCAGATACTGTGGTTAAATCTGATGCGCTCGTTCATATAGAAGTAGGTTCCGAGCGTGTAGGCTGCCCCTCCTATCAGCAGAAATAAGAATCCGGAACGAGGAAGAAAATCATAGATGGGCTTGATCACAAACAACGCCATCCAGCCCATCAATACGTAAAACACCAGTGAAAGCCATTCGAACTTCCCGGTGTAAAAGCATTTGATCGCGATACCGACGAGCGCACATCCCCAGATGACACCGAGTAACGTCCATCGCATCCACCCATCGAGGACATGCAGGCAATAAGGCGTATAGGTGCCTGCAATCAGCAGGAAGATGGCCATATGGTCCAGCTTCCTGAAAAGGTCCCTGGTCCTCCTGTGCGTAATGCTGTGATATAAAGTAGAAACGAGATAGAGCAAGACCAGGCTTACGGCATAGATCAGGTAACCAGGTTCTTTGGCCACATCAGTCAATACCACCAGCACAACCAATCCTGCTATGGCCAGCAGCGTTCCCAATCCGTGGGTGACAGCATTGGCGATCTCCTCCTTTAAACTGAGGTTCTTTTGGTTTGTGGAATTCGAAGACATGCCGGAAAACTAAAAATATTTTACAACTGGCGAACTGATTGAAATCATACTTTCTCAACGCTCATTAACAATGATTAGTATATTTTCTTTCCCGCCCGGCAAAGAGTTTCGTCAAACGGAAGTTTGCGTAAATTCCCGACGTTAAAAACAGCGCTGATTATGTTTGATGGGCATGAGTTTCCAAAATCACTTGATGAAGAGACTTTTAACAGTTGGTTGGAAAACGGTAGACTGAGCAAGATGGGATATCTGTACCTGCTGATCATATGGGACGAATACGAGTCCATGTATCGACCCATGTACGTGGGGAATCGCGATGAGGTCGAAAACCACCGCTCTTCAGGCCGCGAACGCCTGGTGGCCGTGTATGACCTTTATTCGGAGTCGAGGATTATCTAGAACGACGCAACTCCGATGAGAATAACCAACCTGACAGATCTGTTCACAATACTTCCGGAGGAGGAAAGGATAATAGTCGATGTGCTCCGGCAGATCATCCGGGAGACACTTCCGGAATATTGCCGTGAGAAAATATCATACAATGTTCCCTTCTTTTATGGCAACAAGGGCATCTGTATCATCTGGCCTTCGACTGTCCCGAGGGGTGGCATCAAACAGGGTGTTCTTCTAGGTTTTTGGTACGGGAACAAGCTCGGGGACCGCGATCGCTTTCTGTCCCGCGGCACCAACAAGCAGATCTTTTATAAAATATACCACAGTGCTGAGGAGATCGATGAACGACCGATCAAAAAGCTGTTGAAGGAAGCCGTTAAACTCGACGGTACTTTCAAAAAATGATCAGAGTCTCCGCCAGTTGACGGAGGACTCTGATCGGGGTCGACAGGGTGCCCGAAAAATGCTGAGGCGTGGTAGCCGGTCAGAAAACTTTCTTGAGTGACCTGGCCACCCTGATGTTCTCTACTTTCAGATTCGGGACTTTCTTCACGGCGATCTTTTTGACTCTCTGTACCTTGAGATTCCTGATCTTTTTCACATTCAGGCTCTTCACGGCTTTCAGTTTAATTCCCGTACCGCCAACTACATGTCCATTCCATTTCTGACGGATATAAAGCTGGTAACCATCGAAACGGTTACCATTGTCCATCTGAAGTTTTTCGGGCAGCTTGTACGCAATCTGGATCGGGAAGTCTTTTTCGATCAGGAGATTTTCGAACCCATAATCCAGCTCGAATAGTCTTTCTGCCTTTCCAATGAACATCCGATCCCTCTGGTACCTTTTTCCCACCAGGACTTCGTACACGTTTTTATTTTGCTCCCTTGCGATCAGTTTCAATCCTTTGGTTCTGGCGCCGTCGACATATCGGCGATCGACCTTCACCAGCACCCTTGCACCGGGCGCGAACCTGCGCAGGTCGATGTCCAGATCGAAGTATTCCTTTGTTCCGGCAATCGTTCTAACCATTGCCTCGTAGACGCCTGGAGATCCGGTGATTTCGTCTTCAACATCCATGTTTCGGTAAGCGATGTTGTTGGTGTTCCGGACAAAATCCAGATACTGCGAAACGGAAGTGATCAGATTATGATCCGGCGCAGGATCGAGTGCATCAGATATAACGGCGATCATACAGTAATGGCCCACTGCGGGTATCAGGCCCATCGGAAAAGTTATCGGTCCTGCGATCTTCATTCCGCCCGGAGCGATATTTGAAACCGTCGTCGTACCGACATGGATCCAGGAAGCCGGTGTACCGAATGTTGAAGCACCGGAGAAATAAACATTGACCGTTGCATCGCCGGCGCTCACGCCTCTGTTCTGCACGCGCACATACACATAGTTGTTCTGCCCGAACTCCACATTTTGCCAATAGGAATCTACTGTCAGGTCGGCAAATGCCACCGTTGGATTCGGTTCCAGGCTTTTCCGATTGATGATATCGGGGCTTGCATACAGGTAGCTACCGGTGTAGGGTTCTGTACCCGCGTCGGCAACGTTGTCGCGCACAAACAGGTCTGGTCCGATGCCAACAGCATGAAATGCATTCTTGACTTGCGTCAGCTTGTTGAGATCGGTCGGAAAAAGGTCCAGGCAAGCATCGAGCATGGCACGTCGGAAGTCCAGGAAGGTTGCGTTCGGCTGGCCGACCAGATTTACGGACATACAACGCCAAAGCATCAGTTCCGCCGGTGATTGTCCAATACCTGTAACGGTAATTCCACTTACGGTGTGCGTACCCCCTACCGTCAACAGATAAAACAGGTTGTTGATGATACCACTATTGATATGGACTCCATAGTTGTCCAGGCTACCGGTATAACGGACGGAGTAATGACTTGGCTGATGACCTGCCAATACGCTTGTGAATCCATCGGCGGGATCCCACATACCGCCATTGGTTGGATCCATCATATTACGCCAGGCGGGAGCCGAAGCCTTGAGCCAGGTGTCCTCGAATACCAACCAATCACCCGTGATGAATGCAGCCATGATATCCGAAAATGCTTCATTCAATGCGCCAGACTCCGCGTTATAGACCAGACCACAAGTGTACTGCGTGTAGGCGTGTGTCCATTCGTGTGCAAGCCAGTCATCAGAGCATTCGTAATCGTCGCCCGTGGCGGCGTCTCCTGATCCGTCTCCCAGGTTGACTCTTGCGCCGTCCCAGTAGCCGTTGCTATAGTCTGTTCCCAAATGGGTAACGATCTGTAACATACCTCCGCTGCCATTGAAGCTGTTCCTGCCATGAACGGTGCGAAAATAATCAACTACGTTCCCGGAATACCGGTGTGCATCGACTTCCGCTCCCTGGTGCGTGTGGCGTGGTGAGGTGGTGCTCGTGTCCCAATTATTGTTCGGGTCTTCGGAAGGGGATGCGCCGTCCTCATCGTTTGTCCTTATTTCAGGCCCTCCCGTTGCCGTGCGTGTAAGATCGCGCAACTGATAGGTGAGATCATTAAAATAAGCATTGAGCGGACCTGCACCGGAATAGACGCCCTGACCAGCTCCCGTAACGGCACCTGCGGTTTGCAAATTATCGTAGAAGTAAATGATCTTTCCATCCGCAGCATTTACATACACCACCCAGATGCTTGGGCCTCCGTGCTGATGTGTTAGTTGTGATACCTGTTTGATCTTCTGTACCGCGCCTTTTTCACGCCGTGCCTCCTGGATCTCGACTTTCCATGCCAGATAGTTTTTTCCCTTGTACTGCATCACCAGCAACTCGGGCTCTTTCTTCGGGCTTTCATAGCATGAAACCGCTTTCTGCGCGTTTTTAACTGCCGCGTTAACATCAATCTTGTTCTTTTTCGGCAAAAGGTTCAGGTCGGTGAAAAGGTTGTTGTTTACTGTATCCAGTACGTTGTTCCTGTCTGAATGAAAACGAATGCTTCCGCCTTCGACTTTGTTGTTCCCTAAGAACTGTTGCCAGATCACAGTTTTTCCTCCCGTGAAATCTTCTTCCTCGAGCAAAATTTTTAAGTCTGCTGCGTTGACATCCCCGAGCAACGTGTTATTGGTTGTAATAAAATCTCTCGTTACTGATTTTAGTTGATCCGGAGAATCAAACTTTAATTCACCGAGTTTTCCCCGGGCATAGCGAAGAACGCCTGACGTTTCATCAATTTTTACCCGCATCAAAGGATCTCTCATCATGAACTTTGAGCCGAGTTTCCGCCGATCAACGTGGTTTGATTTCATAACTTTTTTATTTAGAGGGTTGAAAATTTAAAAGCCCATCAGCAACGCTCATTTAGAGTCGGCCGATGGGCTTTTCTGAAGATGCAATAACAGGACAAAGGGATAACATCCCTGAGAGAGGTTCTTTTTCATACTAGCGATATGGTATAGTATAAAAACAAAAAAGCCCATCAGTCCGCCAGGGACCGTGATGGGCTCACATTGAAATAAATGTAATCAATTCTTGATCATGTGCAAGCGACGGACAACTATTTTTTCGAATGACTCGCTTTACGATCACTATTCACTTCTCAGATTTTTTGCGGGATTCTCAACCGATGCCTTATACGTTTGCGAGGCGATCATTGTCAATCCGATAAACGCGAGGAAACCGAACACCAGGAGAAGGCCACCGAACCCAACGCTGACCCGGTTCGCAAAATTCAAAAGAAAAAACTCGCTCAAAACGTACCCCAGCGGGAGA
Source organism: uncultured Chryseosolibacter sp. (assembly GCA_966095595.1). GTDB lineage: Bacteria > Bacteroidota > Bacteroidia > Cytophagales > Cyclobacteriaceae > Chryseosolibacter. The sequence continues at coordinate 12,447 of CBHTUB010000039.1, forward strand.
GCGATGACGCAGGCAACCAGAAGAAGCTTTACGTATCCCAGCGATAGCAAGGCCATCAGCTGACTTACACTGGCGCCGATGATCTTGCGGATACTGACTTCCTTCCGTCGTGTCTCGACCGTGTAAACCACGAGGCCCAGAAGACCAAGTGAAGCGATTGTCACTGTCATGAACGCCAGAAATCCAAGCATCGACAAGGTAGCATTGTTGGCGTATCGTTCGTCGTGCTCGTTATCGAGCCATGCGTAACTCAAAGCCCGATCAGGAAAGATTTTTTTCCACGCAGCCTCAACGTCGGTCACGATCTCCACCGATCTGTGCTCGCTGACCAGAAGATTGATAAACCGAAAGCTGCGTTTGTCCCTGATCGCCAGCGGAGCGATGGCGTTGCCGACACCCTCATTGTAAAAATCTTCGATAACACCAACGACCTGTACCTGCAACGTATCTTCGATCCATATCATTTCCCCGACAGCATCGGTGGGCGTTTGAAAACCGAGAACGTCAACTGCCCTTCGGTTAAGAATGATGGCATGCTCCCGGGCCGACGGATCGTCCGAAAAATTTTCACCTGCCAATAGGGTAAGTCCGCTCACGGGTATGAGACCGCTATCAGCACAGTAATAGTTTACCTTTAAAGGCTGTGAATTCTCCTGACGCACTTTTACCGACATTGCACCCGAAGGATTTCGCCCAAACTGGTCAGACACCGCTGCAATGTTTTCAATGCCTGCAAGACGGATCAGCTCGTTTTTAAACAGTTCGGCCTCGCGGGCGTTTACGCGGATGCTCAGCACACGCTCTCGTCTGAATCCGGTTTCCGCGCTATGCATAAAGGAGAATTGCCGATAAAACGTAGTCAGAAACACAAGTACGATCATAGAGATGCTAAACTGAAACACCAGCAACGCTTTTCGCAGCGAAATCCCCCGCATGACCTTTCCTGCCGAAATATTCCGCAACATTTTTACTGCCTGAAAAGACGAAAGTATCCACGCCGGAATTACTCCCGCCAAAATTCCGGCAACAACGGCATAGGCGATAAAGACGGCCATGATGAAAAAATCGATGGAAACCGCAGGCAAAAACTCATAGCTGTCATTGAACGGTTTGTACTCAAGAATAAATGAAAGGAATGCCAGAGCAAGGAACAGCGCGAACAACGCCACGACGATCGACTCGACAATGTACTGAACGAATATTTGAAAACGTCTGGCTCCTGCAATTTTACGGATACCAACTTCCCGTGCACGTGTCAACCCGCGTGCGACAGACAGGTTTGTATAGTTGAAACAAGCTGCGATAAGGATAATGAGAGAAATTGTGATTTCGGTTATGAGCTTTCCCCAGGAGCTTGCCCGCGCGAAGTCATTGTAAATATCGCCCCAACCAGGCGTGATGGAAGACAACGGCTGGAGATCGAAGGCAAACTTTCCTGAATTTGAATTTTTATTAAGCTCACTGCCGAGAGACTGTAGCCTCGCCGAAAGGTTCTCTGAGTTGACATTTCCCGGAAGCCTTACATAGGTATAGCTGTGTTCGAATGAGTCCCAATTCGTCAATTTTTCGGGCAGTTTCCTTTCCCGTTCAAGAACAGGGATCGTTGCTGCGGACGCATAGACTTCAAACATGAGGTGTGATTTACCTTCAGCATTGGCAAGCACGCCCGTGATCTGAAATTCTCCGAGCCCCTGAAATGTCAACACTTTACCAACTGGATTCGCGTCGCCGAAAAAGCGTTCACTAACGGATTGGGTGATGACCACCTGAAACGCTTCCGACAACGCCGTACCGGGATCGCCGTGGAGTAACCGGAAGCCAAAAACATTGAAGAATTCGGGCTGTGTAAAAGCTCCATAAGCCGAAAAGTCTTTCACTCCATCGGTCACGGGATGATTGATCGCTGGGTACAGGCTTACAACGGAGCCCTGGAACCGCGGGTCCTGGCTTAATGATTCCTGAAGGGGCAACGGCGTACTCGCCAATTTCCATTGCGCATTTTCTGCACTTGTGATGTGAGAAATAACACGCCACGTCCGATCACAGTCCGGATGAAAACGGTCATAGCTCAGTGCATCCACCAGGCGGATAAGGACCATCATGCCAACGGTCATGCTAAGCGCGAGGCTAAAGAGGTTTATAAATGAGAAGAGGCGGTTCTTCAGCAGATTCCGCCAGGCGATCGCAATGTAGTTTTTAATCATTTGCAGGAATTAGTGAGCTTGAGCCAACAATCATTCCAAAAAAAAGGATTCCCGATCAGGTCATTTGCAAGGTTTCAATTCTTCCGCCATGCGGTAACGGACAAGTGTGTCCGCTATCGAGAATTCACAACCGCTTCAAGCTCGTGTCTGAATCTGCCGGGGGCGCGATGCAACCGACCAGGCTTTGCGTGATATCGATCAGTTTGTGACCCGAAACTCATGGAGATTTCGCCGTTGCAGCGAAAAAGTATCACTTATCGTTTCACATCGATCTCGTATGTGAAGCTATCACCCCGGTAGTAGCCGATGTTGTATTCCACCGGACGGTCGCCCGGATCGCATACGATCCTTTTCCTGAAAAGTACCGGGTCACCGGTTCGGATCTTCAGCTTCTTTGCAATATTGGTTGGAGCGGCGATGGCACTGATCTGTTCCTTGGACACGGAAGCGATCGTGGCATAGTCCTGTTCCAGTATCTCGTACAGATGTCTTGTGAAATCTTCCTTGCCCGTTAAACCGGCGCGCGGATGAAAGTAGGATATAAAATAAACAAACGGTCCCTTGTCCATTCCCCTCAGGCGTTCCAGCTTCAGCACCTTGCGGCCTTCGTTCATTTGCAGATTTTGTGCAATGTCCTGATCGGCTTCTACCCACGACACGTTGATGTCATAGTTGATGAACTCGACGCCCTTGCTGTGCATCTCTTCACTAAAGCTCAGCCAGTTGTTCGCCCGGGTGCTTACAGGATTTTTGACAGCGCGCGTTCCCACGCCTTTTTTTCTCACGAGCAGGTTTTCATGCTCGAGCTTGTTGGTTGCCTGACGGACCGTATTGCGGGAAATACCGAGTCGTTTGGCAAGCTCGATCTCCTTCGGCAGCATTTTTCCGTTCTGATATTGCGGACTGGCAATGAGCTTTCGGATCAATCCTTCAACCTGCACATGAAGCGGGATCGGACTGTCGTGATCGATCTTGAAATCAATGGCTTCCTTCGCGGTTTTGGTTTTTGCAGGCATATCGATGTTCAAAGTTAAAGTTACAGGCTATTGCCCTAAGAAGCAAATCATGTTCTAATGTACATACATATCTTCTTAAAAAAGAAATGCCCCGCGACAGGAGGCATTTCCGAAAACGTTGTCGACATGTACATCACGGTACATTCGCCCAGATGAATTTGGGGCGGTAGGTGTCCACTCGCGAGTACAGGTCGCCCCAGTTCTGCGCGTTGAGATTATAGGAGATCAGGTAACGATTGGTGCCGTTCGTGATCTGCGGATGAATGAAAGCGTTGTAGGTAAATACCGGCATCGTATCTGGTTCCGGGATGGTGTAGATCACCGACTCACATTCCCATGGTCCAACGGGACTGGTAGATTCATAGGAGAAGATCCTTCTTCCTCCTATATCTTCCTGTGTGATAAGCCTGTATTTTGTTCCCTTTTTGATCACGCTGAACTGAGGCGATATGGAGAGATCGCTTAGAACACCATTGGCATCTTTCTTCTTCATCAGACCCTGGTTAACACCCGGCGCGGGAAAGGTACTTGTCCACGTGGCAGCACCCGAGGCATCATATCCATTGAAGTACGAACGCGGTCCATTGATATTGCTCTGGCTTACTTTCAAGACCTTGGAGAAATGAAAGCCCGAAACCTTGTCCGAAATGTAGATATAATAATCGGTGGTCCCTTCTTCCAGCACTGCCGAACCGAACAGCGGCTCAATGGTGGACGACGGTGACGGCACGGTGTAGTATGTCGTGATCGAGGTCGGCGCTATTTCAGAGATCGGGGCGGTAAGGGCATTGAGTGCGGCGACAGAGAACGTTGCGAGATCGGTTCTTGTCGTGTAAAAATCCCACGCTCCACTGCCGAACTTGTAGTACCGGTGAAAGAGCATATAAAGCGTTCCATTTTTAACTGTGGCATCTCCTGGCCAGTACCACTCGCGGCCGATGCCGGGAAGACTCTCAAGACCGGTCTTTACAACCGGAGGATAAAGCCACGTAACGGGATCGAGCCCGCCCGTACCCACGACGGTAATGAATGAAGAGCCATTCTGGATCATGAACGTATTGGGTATCATACCCTGGGGATCTCTCCACCGGTAGGGATGACTTGCATCGGGCGGATAGGCATTGCCAACGAAGCTGTCGCCAAAGGACCATAGCGTTTTCCCACCGCCAAGTGGAACCGAATACGTGGCATCACCCCCCGTCCAGCCACTGTTTCTTGTGAAATATGTATTGTAAGTGCTGGCGACCTGATAGAAGGTTACCGGAGCGCAGGTGATCGCCGCGGCACTTATAGTGGTCGAAAGCTGTTCCGATCCGGTATCTCCATCATTGGGTTGAATATTCGGATCGCTACAGGAGGCGACAAGCAATGTGATCGCCGAGGCAAGGACAAGTTTATTGATTTTCATATTGGTTGATTTGGTAAGTAATTGGTTTAGCGGTGTGGGGTCGGATGTGGATGCATGGCGGCCAGGCCGCGCACGTAGAGCGGGCGAGATATAAGCAACTTTTCCGGAATGCGAATGAGATCATTCGTTGCGAGTGATGCTTAGTCAAACGTCAGAAGAAGATAGCAAAATATTATTCATTATGTTCATACGTATGAACATGATGCACCGAAGCACGGTACGAGTCTGTTGATTTGTAATTTTCAGGTTTTCATAGTGTTGGAATTAAGTGTGATGAATGAGAGCTATGGATCGACGAACTCTATTCTCAAAACCGGGGCCCTTCCGTAAATTTCTGGTCTGCGGTGATCCCTTTCCATTTGTCCGTGCGAAAGGGACACGCGGGAAGTCCTTCACTGTTGTAAAGATCGAGCGGACCGGGATTGTTATCCCATGCATAGCGGACTGCAGCTGGCTTGCTGACATCGTCGCATTGAACAACTACCGTGTTACCGGAAATACGGTCCTGAGCCCAATGGAAATTGCCATCTTCCGCTGCGATCTTAAAGCCGCGGACATAACCATATTTATCCCTGCTGATCAAACCACCGCCGACATGGTCGAACGCGATGACCGCGGTGTTCCCTTCGAAGCGAACGCTGCGAAAAGTCGGGCCGGACGATTCAACTTGCTTTCCATAGGCGACCTTCATCGCAGCGACGCCTAACCTTCGGCCGACATCGAGCTTATTTTTGGGATGAATATCATTGGCTTCGCCGATATCAATGGCAGTAGCCATACCGGTGTTCGGCAACGCCAACGCCGTGGCCTGTGCTTCACGAAGCTCCGCCCAGTTACTTTCGGATGGCAAGGGCGATTCTGCATAGTGATTTGCCAGCTGGACGAACAAAAAGGGAAAGTCCCCGATACCCCATTGCTTTCTCCAATCCGTGATCATGGCAGGAAATAGATCCCTGTACTCATAGGCACGGTCGACATTCGATTCTCCCTGGTACCAGATCGCTCCCTTGATCGCAAGGCGCGTGAGCGGCGCGATCATGGCATTGTATAAAACTCCAGGTGACGAGAACGGTGTTGCGTTGGGAAGATCGGGCTGAGGGAAATCCGCTGGCCTGACGGATTCACCTTTTGCGTAACTCCAGTTTCCCCAAAGGACAGGATTTCCCCAGAACGAGCTTGTCGTGAAGCCACCGATACCGCCCGCATCGAAGACCCTTACAATCAGAACATTTCCCTTCGGCTTGAGTAAGCTGGCGGGTACGTTGTAGTTACGATGATTGTGTTTCCCATAGGTCTCCCCTACCTGAACTCCGTTGACCCACGCAATGTCGTTGTCATCGATCTGGCCGAGGTGTAGTTGAAAACTCTCTCCCTGAAAATTATCTGGAAGGTCGAAGGTTGTTCGAAACCACACTTCGCCGTCATGATCCTTCAAATCGGGTTCGTCTTCCCATGTATTCCCGCAAGCTTTTATCGGCTTCCAGTCCGATGTTGCAGTGGCGGGATCGTACCAGCGTTCGCGGATCCCTTTTCCTTTATAGTAATATCTGGTGTACCACTCTGGCTTGGCCTTTTCAAAAGCTTGCCGCAGCTGCCCGAAACTTTTTCCTTCCCTGACAATAGGTTCGACGATCTCTTTAAATTGTGGAAACCCGAGAAGGGCAGTGTTGCTCATCCATACCTCGATGGCCGTGGCACCAAGGTTATCGCTTATCAATCCTATCGGGATGTTATTTTGCTCATGGATATATTTTCCGAAGTGATACGCCACAGCAGAAAATGAATTGATATTCTGAGCACTCAGCTCCTTCCATTCACCACCGCTCACATCTTCACGAGGCATATAATCCATATCGACAGGCACCGTAAACAACCTCACCTGCCCCGCCCTAACGAAGCTTGAGTCCTTCTCCTGATAGCCTGTTTGACCAATGGTCCATTGCATATTGGATTGGCCGCTACATATCCAGACATCGCCGCATAGAATATTCGTCAGTCGAATTACGTTGGCTCCCTTCACCACGAGCTCGTATGGTCCGCCCACCTTCAATGCAGGCACTTCACCCGACCATTTACCTTCACGGCTCGCCTTCGCCCTGAATGAATTTCCTCCCAGCGTAACGATGACGGTCTCACCAGGCGCACTCCAGCCCCACACTCTTACAGGGAGCTCCCGTTGCACAACCATGTTGTCCGAAAATATTTTCGGCAGTCTCACGTCTCCGTGACACGCAATCGAACAGACAAAGCTCAGGAATGAGAAGGCTACAGTAATGCGTTGGCGATTCAGATCCATAAATGAATAATATTTTCCGGGCGTATAAGTCTAAAGTTGCCTGCGGTGCTGGCCGCAGGCAACATGCAGACCCAACTAACCCAAATTATGATGATATCCGTTTTTCATTTGCTCCGTTCTCACAAATGCCTTCAACGTTGCGCATTTTTTTCCCTCCGAATTTCCATAGGGTCTGATCGTATATTGGCCCACTGCTGCCGGAACGATAAAAGTCTCGGCATAGTGAATAACATACGGCTCAAAACTATTCGACGGGCTTTCCACAATCACCTCATCTCCTTCTACAAGATTGATCACATTCACTCCGCCTTCAGTGTGGTGAGGTACCGTTTTAGTAAACCAATGTCTTCGTGTTTCTATGAATTGAAACTCATGAAGTCCGGTGCGCTCTTCTATCCAGCCATCACCCTCACTTATCTTTTCCACGCGGTTGAGAAGGTTCGTTTTTGTCCATGTCTCCCTCCGATCCCATTGGATCACTTTTTCACCATGATCGATATTGATAGGCCTCGGCTTTCCGTCGAGTCCCAACCGTCCCCAGTCCCAGAGCTTGAATGTGAAGATGTAGGGTGTCGCGCTGATCTCCAGCACAACGCTGTCCTTACCGGAACAATGAACGGTTCCCGCCGGGATGAGCACGTGATCGTGTTTTTTGATCGGCCACTTCTGAACGTATTTCTCCGCATCGAAATGGGGGCCGCCCTGCTGTGCATCTTTGAGCTCCCGGATCATCTGCTGTGGGTTGGTGTTGTCATTCAATCCCAGGTAAACGCAGGCATTATCGCGCGCATCGAGGAGATAGTAGCTCTCATCCTGCGTGTAGCTCATGCCGAAGTGTTCCTTGATATATTGTGTCGTCGGGTGAACCTGCAGGCTGAGGTTGCCGCCGTCCATGGTGTCGAGGAAATCGAAGCGTATCGGAAACTCGGCACCGAAACGCTCATATACCTTTTCGCCAAGGAGGGCCCTGGGTTCCCTGAACACCAGGTTGATGGAAGGGATCTCGACGATCTCGCCACCAAATTTCAGGAGCAGGCTGTTTTCTTCCGGAACGCAGTCAAAACCCCAGGCGAAGTTCACCGCTGACCTGTCCAGGTCCGCCACTTCCTTGAGCCATTGCCCGCCCCACGGACCCGGATCAAAGAACGGCACCACCCGGAAAGGTCTCTTCGCCGCCAGTGATAATCCCCTGTGGAGTAGCTCTCCCGTGATCATCTTAGGCTGTCCTGCCTTGTTCGTATCGATCACGTAATCCCAGCGATCCATGATGCCGAGCTTATGCTTATCCAACACCCTCCAGTCGACAAAATAGGCTTGTTTATATTTGAGCGAGAATTCTGTTTGCTTATTGTCAACACCGAGGTTGCCGACCTCGTTACGTCTCATGCGCAACTGGATCTCCCAGCGGGCCATGTCGAGGTAAACGAGCACGTCACATTGCTGCGCGACGTACGCTGCCGCCTCTCCATACACCACAATTACCCCGGCAGGAATCGCAGCAATTTCGTTGCGCATCTGCTCCAGTTTTTCCCTGTCAAAAAACCGGTCGATGGTCAGGCGTGTCATGAATCCGAATACCCTGTCGTCTGTCACGTCGGGGTATACCATATCACTGACTTCCGATGACGTT
>CBHTUB010000040.1:0-20949 GCA_966095595.1 uncultured Chryseosolibacter sp.
TATTCAAGGAACAGGGCCCGTTCTCGTGCGTCCTCCATTTCGCGGCGTACAAGTCTGTGGGTGAATCTGTTCAGGAGCCCCTGGCGTATTACAGGAACAACCTGGGTTCCATGGTCACGTTGCTCGAGGTAATGAAGGAAAACAACGTTCGCGATATCATTTTTTCCTCTTCCTGCACGGTGTATGGCCAACCCGACCGCATCCCGGTCAACGAACAAGCGCCATTCAAACGTGCCGAGTCACCGTATGGCGCAACCAAGCAAATGTGCGAGCGGATACTGGAAGACTCGGTCAATAATGGCTATAGGATCATATCCCTCCGGTATTTCAATCCGATCGGAGCGCATCCAAGTGGATTGATCGGTGAGCTACCTGTAGGCGTTCCGAATAACCTCGTTCCCTATATAACCCAGACCGCCGCAGGCCAGCGTGACAAGCTGACGATATTCGGCGATGATTATGATACTCCGGATGGAACCTGTATCCGGGATTTTATACATGTTGTCGATGTTGCCGTTGCACACCTCAAGGCGATGGAATATCTCGACAAAAAAGACGCAAAACCTTCACTTGAAGTTTTCAACCTCGGTACGGGAAAAGGTGTGTCGGTTCTCGAACTCGTAAAAACTTTTCAGGAGGTGACCGGCGTGAAGCTTCCCTACGTCATCGGCAAACGGAGACCCGGAGATGTTGAAAAAGTGTATGCCGATCCGGCAAAGCTCAACAAGGCATTCGACTGGAAAACAAAATACTCCATCGAAGAAGGACTTCTGCACTCCTGGCAGTGGGAGAAAAAGATCAGGGGTATTCAATAAACTAATCTTACCAGACGATGAATATTAAAATGGTCGATCTTCAGGGCCAATACCTGGCGATTAAGAACGAGATCGATGCTGCCATTCAGGAAGTCCTGATGAGCACCGCCTTTATCCAGGGCCCACAGGTGGAGGAGTTCACAAGAGCATTGAACGACTACATGGGGTCGGAACATACCGTCACCTGTGCGAACGGCACGGATGCCCTCCAGATAGCCATGATGGCGCTCGACCTTCAGCCGGGTGACGAGGTGATCCTTCCCGTGCATACTTACGTTGCTACTGCAGAGGTGCTGGCACTCCTGAAGCTAAAGCCTGTTTTTATCGATGTCGACGAGAATACCTTCAACATCGATATCAACCAGATCGAAAACAAGATCACAAGGATGACCAAGGCCATCGTACCTGTTCACCTCTATGGTCAATGCGCGGACATGGAAGAAATTCTTTCGATCGCCGATAAATACGGTCTCTTTGTCGTGGAAGATGCCGCCCAGGCACTTGGTGCGGACTACAAGTATTCTGACGGCACCGTAGAAAAAGCCGGCACCATGGGCATCATCGGAACCACGTCATTCTTCCCTTCAAAAAATCTGGGATGCTATGGAGATGGGGGAGCGATCTTTACGCGTGATGCGGAGCTTGCCGAACGGATCAGGATGGTGGCAAACCACGGTCAGAAGGTAAAATATTATCACGACATCATCGGTGTGAACAGCAGGCTCGATACGCTTCAGGCTGCCATTCTGAATGTGAAGTTGAAGTACCTTCACGAGTACACGAAAAAGCGGAATGAAGTTGCTGCCTATTACGACAAACATCTGCCGCGGTCCATCGTGCACACGCCCTTTAGGTCGATCAACTCCACGCATGTCTTCCATCAATATACATGTAAGGTCACGAACGGCAACAGGAATGAATTCCAGAAATACCTTCAATCGAAGGGTATCCCGACGATGATCTACTATCCGGTTCCACTGCACTTGCAGAAGGCTTATCGTGTGGGATATATCAAGGAAGGCGCGTTTCCGGTAAGTGAGAAATTATCCAGAACGGTGATCTCGCTTCCGATCCATACGGAAATGAAAACGGAGGAGCTCGAGTACATTTGTGAAACCATAAAGCAATTCAATGGAAAGTAACTACTTCGCGCATCCTACGGCAGTGATCGATGAAGGTTGTGAGATCGGCAAGGGAACGAAGATCTGGCATTTCACGCACATCATGCCGGGGTGCAAGATCGGTGAGAACTGCAATCTGGGACAAAACGTGGTGGTTTCCCCTGGTGTTGTCCTTGGCAAAAATGTGAAGGTGCAGAACAACGTGTCGATCTACACGGGCGTTATATGTGATGATGATGTGTTCCTGGGGCCTTCTATGGTGTTCACAAATGTGATAAACCCGCGAAGTGCGGTCAATCGTAAATCGGAGTACCTGAAAACCCATGTGGGCAAGGGTGCGTCCATAGGGGCGAACGCCACAATTGTATGCGGGCACGACATTGGTGAGTATGCCTTCATCGGTGCAGGGGCGGTGGTCACGAAAACGGTTCCGCCATATGCACTGGTGATCGGGAATCCTGCCCGTCAGATGGGATGGATGAGTGAATACGGCCACAAATTGAACTTTGCAGATGGCGTGGCCACTTGTCCCGAGAGCAATCAAAAATATAGGCTTACAAACGGAAGGGTTGAAAAGATAGGATAGGGTTATGACGCAGAAGTCGATAGTCATCACGGGAGCGAATGGTCAGCTTGGATCTGAATTGCAGTTGTTGCAATCGAAGTATCCACAGTTCACTTTTACCGCTGTGGATGTTGAACATGTAGACCTTCTCGACACTGACGCGGTACATCGGTTTTTCGACCAGAGAAAAACAGATTTCATCATCAACTGTGCTGCCTATACGGCAGTGGATGCTGCAGAGCAGTCGCCGGATATTTGTTTTAAAGTGAATGCCGACGCCGTCAAAACCCTGGCAACCATCGCCAGAAAAAAGGACATCAGGTTGATCCACATTTCTACAGATTATGTTTTTGATGGAACAGCCCACGAGCCGATTGACGAGACGCATGCACCGGCCCCACTCTCTGTCTATGGAAAATCCAAGCTGGATGGAGAGCATCACGTTCTTTCCATACTTGACAACGCCTATATCATCAGGACCGCATGGGTGTATTCCGTGTTCGGAAAAAACTTTGTAAAAAGCATCATCAAGCTCGCCCGGGATAAAGGCCAGTTGAATATCGTCGCCGATCAGATCGGTACGCCAACTTTAGCCGGGGACCTGGCGCAAACGATCCTGAACATCATCGACCAGGTGAGCAGCGGAAAAAAAGATCAGCCGGGCATCTATCACTTCACGAATGAAGGGGTGGCGTCATGGTACGACTTCGCGACTGCCATTGTTAAGATGAAAGGTATACCCTGTATCGTGAAACCGATTAAAAGCAAGGACTATAAAACCGCTGCGGAACGACCCAAATTCTCACTGCTCGACAAAACGAAGATCAGGCAGACATTCTCGATCGACATCCGTCACTGGACCGAGGCCTTAAACAATATGCTCGTCCATTACAAAGAAGATTGATTAATCAGTACTTTTGCCGCATGAAGAATTTTGCATTGATAGGAGCGGCAGGATATATCGCTCCCCGCCACATGAAGGCAATCAAGGAAACCGGTAACAACCTCGTTGCGGCGTTGGATAAACACGACAACGTTGGCATCCTGGATTCGTACTTCCCCGGTGCAGATTTTTTCACGGAATTCGAGCGGTTCGACAGGCACATCGACAAGCTGAGAAGGCAGGATAAAAAGATCGACTACGTAAGCATTTGTTCGCCGAACTATCTCCATGATTCCCATATCCGTTTCGCATTGCGCCACGGTGCCGATGCCATTTGCGAAAAACCCCTGGTGCTGAATCCATGGAACGCCGAGGCGCTGATGGAGATCGAAAAGGAAACCGGGAAAAGGGTCTACACGATCTTACAGCTGCGTTTGCATCCCGCTATAATCGAGCTGAAAAAACAGATCGAGAACGGGCCGAAAGATAAAATATACAACATCGACCTGAGGTACATTACGAGCCGCGGAAACTGGTATCACATCAGCTGGAAGGGAGATCAGTCGAAGTCGGGGGGCATTGCCACCAACATCGGGATTCACTTTTTTGATATGCTGATCTGGATCTTTGGCAGTGTTAAATCGAGCCAGGTCAAAACACATGAAGAGGATCATGCAGAGGGTCATCTGGAATTGGAACGGGCCCGCGTCAACTGGTTTCTAAGCATCAACGAGCAGCACGTGCCTGAGGAGGCCAGAAAAGCAGGAAAACGAACCTATCGTTCACTTACCATAGAAAATAAAGAGCTGGAATTCTCCGAAGGATTTACTGACCTTCACACGGTTAGCTACAATCATATTTTGAAGGGCGGGGGTTTCGGAATACAAGATGCGCTTCCGTCGCTTCAGCTGGTTCATTCGATTCGCAAGTAGCGCGCTTTTTGCTATTTTTGCGGTTCTCTTTTTCAAAAAATGAAAACAGCCCTTATCACAGGTATTACCGGTCAGGATGGAGCATATCTGGCGGAATTGCTGCTATCGAAGGGGTATGCAGTCCATGGTATCAAACGCAGGACTTCCCTGTTCAATACCGACCGCATCGACCATCTGTACCAGGATCCCCACGAAAGAAATGTGAAGCTCAAGCTCCATTATGGGGATTTGTCCGATTCAGGCAACGTTATCCGCCTGGTGCAGGAGATCCAGCCTGATGAGATCTATAACCTTGGAGCCATGTCGCACGTGCGCGTGAGCTTCGATATGCCTGAATACACCGCAAACGTGGATGGGATTGGAACCCTTCGGATTCTGGAGGCGATCCGCATCCTGGGATTGACAAAAAAGACAAAATTCTATCAGGCCAGTACGTCTGAGCTATATGGTTTGGTGCAGCAGGTGCCCCAAAGCGAGGTTACTCCGTTCTATCCACGATCTCCGTATGCGGTGGCAAAACTGTATGCGTATTGGATCACGGTAAACTATCGTGAGGCGTATGATCTCTTTGCTGCCAACGGTATACTTTTTAATCACGAGTCGCCGATCCGCGGTGAGACCTTTGTAACCCGTAAGATCACGCGCGCCGCATGTCGCATCGCACTCGGCTTGCAAAGCACGTTATTCATGGGGAACCTCGATGCAAAGCGCGATTGGGGTCATGCCAAGGACTATGTTCAGGCGATGTGGCTCATGATGCAGCACCACAAGGCTGAAGATTTTGTGATTGCGACCGGCATTACTACCACTGTGCGGGAATTTATAGTGAAAGCTTTTCAGCGACTTGGCATTACCGTAGCATTCAGGGGAAAAGGTATCGACGAGATCGGGTATGTTTCGGCGGTCACCAATCCGGAAGCATAAGTGAAGGTCGATGATGTGATCATTCGGATCGATCCGAAATATTTTCGACCAACGGAAGTGGAATTGCTGATAGGCGATCCGACCAAGGCAAAGCGCGAGTTGAAGTGGGAGCTGCACTACGATCTTGATTCACTGGTTGATGATATGGTGCATAGTGATCTGGAGCTGTTTAAACGCGACAATTATCTGCGCGAGGGTGGCCATAAAATATTTCAATATCACGAGTAATGGAGAAAGGTTCTAAGATATATGTGGCAGGGCACCGGGGAATGGTGGGTTCGGCGATCGTGAGAAAGCTTCAGGCAGAAGGATTCAGGAATCTGGTTGTGCGGTCTTCATCCGAGCTGGATCTCCGCAATCAGGCTGCCGTGGAGACATTCTTCGAGAAAGAAAAACCGGAATATGTTTTTCTTGCGGCTGCGAAAGTCGGTGGTATCCTTGCCAATAATACCTATCGCGCCGATTTCCTGTACGATAATCTGATGATCGAATCGAATGTGATCCATCAGAGCTTTGTGCATAAAGTAAAGAAGCTTTTGTTCCTCGGATCATCGTGTATTTATCCGAAGCTTGCGCCGCAGCCCCTGAAGGAGGAGTACCTGTTGTCCGGATTTCTCGAGGCCACGAATGAGCCGTATGCAATCGCCAAAATTGCAGGCATCAAGCTCTGTGAGAATTACCGTACACAATACGGGTGCGATTTCATCAGCGCCATGCCCACGAACCTTTATGGGCCGAACGATAATTACGATCTGAAAAATTCACACGTTATTCCTGCGTTGTTGAGTAAGTTTCACAATGCTGCAGAGACTAATGCGGCGACTGTAGAAGTGTGGGGCTCCGGTAAGCCACTTCGCGAGTTCCTGCATGTGGATGACCTGGCGACCGCTTGTCTTCACCTGATGGAAAATTATTCAGGGCTGGAATTTGTAAACATTGGATCCGGGAAGGAAATATCGATCGGCGATCTTGCACGATTGATCGCGAAGCTAACCGGATTTAAAGGCAAGATCATATTTGATTCGTCGAAACCTGACGGTACACCCAGAAAACTGATGGACATCAGCAAGCTGGAAAGGATGGGCTGGTCTCCGACGATTAGCCTTGAGCGGGGATTGGCAGAAGTTCTGAAAGAACACTATGGTCAGCTAACTGCTAAGTGATTGGCGGCATCATGGCGGAAAGCAAGAACCTTACAAAAAATGTCATCAGCGGAAGTTTCTGGATCGCCGCCTTCGAGATCTCCAATCAGGTGCTTCAATTCGTCAAAACTTTTTTTGCTGCGCAGCTACTTTCGCCGGCTGACTTTGGGATCTTTGGTGTTGCTTTCCTGATCATCGCATTTCTCGAGATCATTTCGACCACCGGAATGAAGGAGGCTGTCATTCAAAGAAAAGATGACAATCCTGAATACCTTAACACCGTTTGGACAGTTGAGATCGCCAAGGGTTTTTTTGTGCTGATCGCTTCATTTCTCCTTGCGGGTCCAATCGCCAATATTATTCACACAGTGAATATCGACCTTACCGTCCGTATGATCCAGTTCATCGGAGCGGTGTATTTTCTGCAGTGCGCTACAAACATTGGTGTTGTGTTCTTTGAACGTGATATCAATTTTCGCAAATTCTTTTACTATCAGTTTATCGGTACGATCGTAGACGTTGCTGTGACTATAGCACTGGTTTACTATACGGGAAGTGTTCTCGGACTTTTCTACGGAGTGGTTGCCGGCGCGACTGCAAAAGTGATGGCGTCGTTCGTGATCGCTGATTACAAGCCTTCGTTGAAATTCAATCGCGAAAAGGCGGTCGAACTTTACAGGTACGGACGGTGGATATTCAGCTCCCGGATCTTTAACTTCATTGGCTTGCAGTCCGATACTATTATTGTGTCATCATTCTTCAAGCTTCATTCGCTCGGCATTTATCAGATGTCTTTGCGAATTGGTAATTTACCCATGAGTCAGATGTCAAATGTCATCGGGCGACTGGCATTTCCAACTTTTTCAAAAGTGAACGACGATAACATCAAGCTTAAAGACATATTTCTCACATTTGTGAATGTGCTTACGCTGATCGTAGTACCTGTGGTCGTTTTGATTTTTGGACTGATCGAAGAGTTTACGCTGATATTTCTCGGGCAAAAGTGGATAGGAATCGTGCCCATTGTTAGGGTATTGATATTGTCGGGGTTGTTGCGGATCTATGTGTCATTGATCGACAGCTTGTTCTGCGCAGCCGGAGTACCCCGTTATAGCAGTCATATGCAGCTGATCCGTTTCATCGGATTTGCATTGCTTGTCGCTCCGTTAGGTTGGTATTTCGGACTGGTAGGAGTTGCCTTGGCCGGACTGATCAGTCTGGTTGTCGTATTTGTCTACTTCATCGGTCATATAAAGGAAATATTGAAGTTTACGGGCGGAGAGCTGATGAACGACCTTCTTTATCCGCTGTTGCTGGGCATAGTGATGACTGCGGTAGTATTTGCGCTCAGGTTCACGTACGAAGCAGATTCCATACTTTCGTTTTTTCTGGTTGTCGCCGGATTGTTATCGATTTACGGCGTTCTCGCAATAGCGCTGAATAAATTGACCTCCATAAAGATCCTCTCGCGCGCGTATTCGTTGTTGCACACATATCGTCATAAATCATGAATGTACAGGTTGATCATAGCCACTATAATGACCTTAGCTATAATGAGCAGGGACGTTTCAATAGTTATTGGCATCAGATTGATTGGGCCATCAAGCTAAAGCCACAAACTATTCTCGAGATCGGCACCGGCAATGGCTTCGTGAATTTTGCGCTGAAAGGCTCCGGCTTTCGTGTTACGACCATCGACATCGATCCGGACCTAAAGCCTGACATCCTGGGCTCGGTACTTTCCATACCTGTAGAAGACAATGCCTTCGATCTCGCAATGTGTTGTCAGGTGCTCGAGCATCTTCCCTACGAAAATTTTGTCCCGGCGCTCACCGAGATCAGAAGAGTGATCAGGAAAGATCTCATTCTGTCACTTCCCGATCTCGAGAGGGTTTACCGCCTGTCCATGCAACTGCCGGGTTTGGGAGAAAAGAAGTTCATCATAAGAATTCCGCGCTTGAAGCCGATCGACTGGAAATTCAACGGCGAGCATTATTGGAATATTTCCTGTAAGGGATTTCCGTTGAGCAGAATTACCGGTGATATCGAAAAGGCAGGATTCCGCATCGATGCTAACTACTGCGTATATGAGATGCCATGGCACAGATTCTTCATCCTGAAAAAAATCTAAACGCCGCAGTGGTAAAAGACAGGGTCATATATTGGTTAAGCAGGATCATGCCGTATGTACTGGTGCGACGCTTTTTGCCTCGGAAATTCATATTGTATGGACATGTGGTGAGCAACAATAAGCATGCGGTGGGGAATTATTATCAGTATCCCTCGCTGACAGAATTTGCTGAACTGATTTCGGAATTGAAAGAACTTGGCTACCGGTTCGTAGGCCTGCAGGAATATCTGGCCGATAGCCAGGACAAGGTGATACTGCTTACATTCGACGATGGGTTTAAAGTGATCTTTGATGAGTTGCATCCGTTCATGCAAAAGCACAAGCTTCCTTACGCTGTATTCGTAATTACTGCCTCTCTGGAAAATGAGAATTTCAGGATTCCCGGAATTGAGGCGCCCGCCGGAGAGCGATTGTTCATGAATGAAGCGGAAATTCTTCAATTGCAGCGCGATGGCGTTCACATTGGCTTTCATACAAAAACACATATAAGAACTCACGATGGGCTTAACCCCGAAGATCACAGGGCGGAGTTTTTTATTCCCCAGTCGATGATGCATCTTTTTTCAAAGCCACTCGTGTTTGCCTATCCCTATATGGCTCCATTAAGGTATGGCAGGTTCGATCGTTACATCGCTGATGCGTCAAGTATAGAATATTTTTTCGACACAAAAGGTCTGCTTCCACCAGATGGCAATCATTTATTCCGTGCATCGATTGATGGCGAGCTTCAGCTTTCCGGTAATTGGCTTCGTTTTGTGATCAAGCGTCAGCTTGTTTTCTCTTTCATTAAAAAAATTCAGGCGGGATGGATGTCTTCAACTATACAAGCAAAGGCGTAAAGTACCGGCACATATGGTATAATGAGGCTGCCGAGCTGCGTGAGGTCGATGCTCGCGGCGTCGATGTGCTGGAGTTCAAGGAATCACTCACCCGGCTCGATGGTCTATACGGATTTAGGAACGGCGTCGTTATGATCAATGACACGCGGGATAGGATCTTCGATCGCTTCGATAAGGGGTTCAAATACGAAGTAAGACGGGCGGAGAAGGATGGGCACGTATGTTCTGTCGTTGAGCTGGACGAATCGACTTTGCGAACCATTTATCAGGCGTACGAGAGTTTCTCGAAGGCAAAGGGAATTGTAACCAGTCCGTTCTCCCTACTCTCGCTTTACGCTCGCGAAAAGCACATGCGCGTCACGCAGGTGATTGTGGAAAATATACCCGTGCAATTTCATATCTACTTTGTCAGCAGGAATGAGGATATTCTGTTGGCGAGTTTTCCGGCCATTGACACGGGGCAGATCAAAAAGACGGCGCTTGGGTTCGCGAATCGTTACCTTCACTGGTTCGACATTCAGTTGGCGATCGACGCAAGAAAAGCTGTATACAATCTCGGGGGTATTGGAAATAGCGATAATCCTTCAACTGCGGGTATTGTAAAGTTTAAAATGGAAATGAGTCCCGAAGTTCGTGAATATTATCATGGCATCATCCCTGTGAGTTTGAAAGGCAGGTCGATACTGTTTATCAAGAAAATGTTGAAGAAGTATGCTTAGCAAGCTCAAGGTTAATGGCGTAAAAGTGATCAACAAACTCCTGGCAGTCAAGGGCCGTGTGGTATTGACAAGGCCGGGAAATAAGAAAAAGGCGCTCGTCAGCTATGTGCTCGTTCCTCCATATTTCATTCCATTTTATTACAAAACATCTCACAATAATGCGATAACTTCCTTTCTTATTGCAAAAGCATTGCTTCGGAAGGGTTATGACGTCTACTGTTACAACTACCTCGATGAACGCTCGGTCAACTATGATGAGTCGTACGATGTGTTTATCGGGCACAATATCACCTTTACGCCGATTGCATCAAGGCTGAAAGGCAACTTCAAAAAAATTTTGCTTGCGACCGGTTCCGATCCTCATTTTGGAAATCAACAGCAAAATTTGCGGATTGCTGATGTCAACAGGCGTAAAGGATCTAGCCTTGCTGTTTATAATGATAACATTGTCCCTGACCTGTCGCCCAACTACGAGTTAGCCGACGAAGTGTTGTTACTTGGAAATTCATTTGTCAGGAACACCTACGCAAAACGCTTTCAGCCCAAGATCAAGCTCATTAATAACGTTACCCTTCATCCTTATTTTCGGCGAGGTGGCCGTGGCCGAAAGAATTGTTTTCTTTTTATTTCCAGTGTCGGCCAGGTTCATCGTGGCCTGGACCTTTTGCTCGATGTTTTTTCATCCCTCCCATACGAGTTGTTGATCTTGTCGGCGTTCGAGCTGGAATCTGAATTCGTAGCACTGTATGAAAGGGAGCTGTTCCATACGCCGAATATTAAAGCGCTCGGATTCCTTCCGCTGGATTCGGCGGCTTTTAGAGACGCTGTTAATGATGCTGATTTTGTTATTCTACCGTCGTGTGCCGAGGGGCAGTCGAGTTCAGTTATTAATCTGATGGCCTATAGTGTTGTGCCGGTAATTCCTGAAAACGCAGGTATTCCCGACGTCGAGAAAATTGGAGTCCTGATCGGAGAACTGACGATTGATGGAGTGCGCCGCGCTGTTGAGTCGGCTGTTAGGCTTACGTCCGAAGAGTATGAAAGAAAACAAACTCAAGTCGTTGCTGCAAATAAACTTTTTATGCCACAGGCATTCGTGGAGTCTGTCATGAACCATCTGCCCTAATGAAGCGGAACCAGATCCATGTGTTGTATATAGAGCATTCCGGAATCCTCGGAGGGTCAAACGTCAGCTTGAGAACTTTGATCCAGGATGCAATAGCAACGGGATTTAAATGTTCTGTATTCTGCATAAACGAATCGATTGCCGAAAGGTACAGATCCATGGGCGCTACTGCGTATGTTACAAACGTGGCGAGCTTTGATCATAATACATCCTATCACTACAGATTAAACGTGATGGACATGTTGCGGCTTGTCAGGTTGTTCTTTCGTTTCATGGTAAGCTTCGTCAAACTTTATTCTCTAACCAGAGAAATAGAGCCTGACATTATTCATCTCAATAGCTCGAATCTGATATTGCACACAATTTTATTCAGGATGATGGGAATACCCCGGGTGGTGCATGTTCGGGAAAATATAGTGAGTGGATACTTTGGGTTTCGAAAAGCGCTGCTGCGATGGATTGCAGACAAGATGTCGTCCCACATTATTTACATCAGCGAGTTTGAGTACGAAATTTTGAGAACTTCTCCGCAAATCAGTACCGTCATTTACAATTATGTTCATGTAGAAACTTTTTTGAAGCCCTTGGAAATTGTCTCATGGGGAAATGCAAAGAATGGCTCAAAAACGTTTACATTGGTCAGCCTTGGAGGTTTGAATAAATTGAAAGGTGGAGATGTATTGTTGCGCGCCGCGCGACACTTTCCGCCGCATGTGAGGTTAGCAATTGTGGGCACGACCGATCCGAGGGACGACGCGAATGAACTGACAGTTGTTGAGGGCTCTGGTTATACGGAAGATATCCTGAATTTGCTGAAAGAGGATAAGATCAACGAAAAGGTCCTGCTATTCGGGAAAAAGCAAAATATCGCAGATTATCTGCGTGCCGCCGATGCGGTGATTTTCTGGGCTGGCAGCCCGCATTTTCCGAGGGTTGTTTTTGAGGCCTGGTTGCTGAGAAAGGTCGTGGTTTATTTTAATCCCGGTTTTGGTAATCCTCACATTAATGCCGCTACAGCCGTCATTGTACCGGGCAAGACGCCCGAGGAACTATCTGATGTAGTATCGAAAGTGGCTGACGGTACATTCAGCATCGACCGCGAGCTTACATTTGACCTGGCAATGCAAAATTTTACGGAGAAAAATTTTCAGAAAGTGATACAGGTCTATAATATTTGTTTAACTGACAACGGGTAATTGAGATATGACACCTGACGCCAATATCCCTTTCTTCTCTATAATCACATCCGTTTACAATGGCAAGGACGAGATTGAACAAACGATCTTAAGCATAAGCCGGCAATCATTCAGGGATTTTGAATTCATTGTCGTCGATGGCGGCAGTAAGGATGGCACTCAGGAAATCCTGAAAAAGCATAATGACATAATTACAAAATGGATTTCAGAACCCGATTCTGGTATCTACAACGCCTGGAATAAGGGTGTGCGACTGGCGAAGGGCAAATGGATAGCGTTTGTGGGCGCCGGAGACCGACTTTTGCCGGATGCACTGGCGCGTTACGCCGACTACATTCGGGCAAACGATGGGCTTGACTATGTTTCATCCAGGGTTCAGCTCGAAGATGCCGGGAAGATCTCTCGTGTAATTGGTGAATCCTGGCAATGGCCAAAATTTCAGCGTTACATGTGTGTTGGGCACGTAGGATCGATGCACAATGCTTCGCTGTACAAACGTTTGGGGATGTATGATGAAACCTATCGTATCACGGGCGATTATGAATTTTTGCTGAGGGCAGGTGATAAGCTCAGAACGGGATTCATCGACTCTCCGACGGCAGTCATGAAGGTTGGTGGTGTCAGCAATTCCAATGCAAGGGTCTTCAAAGAAGCCATGCGTGCCAAAATTGAAACCGGCAAACGTTCCTATGCCATGGCATTGGCTGACAATTGGTACGCAAGGGCAAAATTTATGATCAGGAGAGCGCTCAACAAATGAGGCACTATTTATACTATTCGTCAATACTCGCAATTTTTACGGAGGCATTCGTTACACGGTACATTATTGATATCAAGCTCTTCTATTTCATCGTTTTCGTAAACCTCATCATTCTTGTTCTCTATCGTAGTTTTCTGAATAGAAAATTGATTTTTTTCTATGCATTCCTCCTATTCAGCGGCGCGGTTTCAATTGTTCTTAAAACCAATCTTCTGCCGCTGTTTCTTGGACAGCTCTTTGGAATTCTAATTATTTCATTCTACTATTTCAACTTCTTCGTCCTGTTTGAAGACAGGCTTCTAAAGATTTTCCGCGACTATACATTATGTTGTTTTTATGTTGCCCTCATCGGGATCGCGATCTTCATATTTAATCTTGTCCAGGGTTCGATAGAGCCGTTGAGGAGCATTATGCTTGAACCCGCGCACTACGCAACCATCGTTCTGCCGGGGTTCTACTATGCCCTTGCCAATAAGGCCTTCCCTCGATACGTCTGGATCGTTATCCTCCTATCAATACTGTTGAGCGGGTCGAGTCTGGGCATTCTCGGCATTGCATTATCAGCTTTGCTTTGGATGAAACGAATCGATCCCGTAAGACTGGCAGGCGGCTCCCTTATCGCGTTAATTTTACTTGTGATTGGCTACATGAAGTACGAGCCGCTCAGACAGCGGACGGATGATACCTATAAGGCGTTTTTCAAAAACAACGTTTCCCAGGTCAATCTTAGTACGTTTTTTCTGGCATCGCATTTCCATGTTGCAACCCAAAGCCTGAAGCGTAATCCATTATTGGGTTCTGGTCTTGGATCTCATGAGCTCTCGCACCAGAAATTTGTTTATGATCTCAGCGGTGTTCACGACTATTTGCCGTTCCTGCATATCAACGCCAAGGATGCAGCCTCATTGTTCCTGCGTGTGATGTCGGATTTTGGTTTGGTCGGCCTGGCGTTGCTGGCGTATTTTATCGTTTCGAACTATTTGCCTGCGCCAGACGAACCGGATAAGGTTTACTTTCACTTGATCTCGAAGGCGATCTTGCTTTACTTCTTCTGTAAACTCCTTCGCGAAGGCCATTACTTTTCTCCTGAAATGTATTTCTTCGTCTTTGCGTTCGTTTTTGCGAGGAGAGCATACTTCAAATACCTCAACAATGAACCTTCTTAGATCATACGGCATTCTCGGAAGTCTGCGGTTATTTCGCGATGTCTTACTCACGAAGTTATTTTTCAGCAGAAGCAGGATCATTCGCCACCCGTACTACATCAGGGGTTTTCAGTTCATAGATTTTGGTCGCGGACTCACAACAGGCGTGAATGTCCGGATCGATGCCTTTCCGCATCTGGCGGAAGCAAAGGGGAAAGTGTTGAGGTTCGGCGATAACGTCGAATTGAACGACTATGTTCACATTGCCGCAGTGGAAAAAGTCATCATCGGTAATAACGTTCTGATCGCGAGCAAGGTCTTTATCACCGATCATGGTCACGGCTCCTACTCCGGCGAAAATCAGTCGGATCCCGAAGTTCCCCCGACACGCCTGCAAAGACCTGTTGTGTCGAAACCCGTCGTAATAGAAGATAACGTGTGGCTCGGCGAATATGTGACTGTTCTTCCCGGTGTAACCATTGGGCGTGGCGCTGTGGTTGGCGCGATGAGTGTGGTCACGAAAGATATTCCTGCGGGCGCCATGGCTGTGGGCTCTCCTGCGCGTGTGATCAAAAGATTCAATAAGGAGACCCGGGTGTGGGATAAGGTGTGAAACAGGCGCAGAGCATTGTAATATCAGGTGTCAATTTCTTTGAAGGCGGGCCACTTTCACTGATAAAGGATTGTTTACGATTTCTTGAAGCTTCTCCACTCTCGTCGAAGTTTCGCATAGTTGCCCTGATCAGTGAGAAAAAATATTATACAGATCTCAACCTGAGAAACGTCGAGTTGATTGAATTTCCGGCGGTCCGCGGCAGTTATCTACGACGGTTGTACCACGAGTACTTTTACTTCCGGAAGCTGGCCCATGAACTCAATGCTGGCTTTTGGCTGTCCCTTCACGACATCAGTCCCCGCCTGGATAATGTTCCGCAGGCAGTGTATTGTCACAACCCGTCACCTTTTTATAAGTCGACGCTGAAAGACCTCCGGATCGACTTTTCATTCGTTTTATTCACCTGGTTTTACAAACATCTTTACCGGATCAATATTCATTCCAACAAGTGGGTGGTTGTTCAGCAGGACTGGCTGAGGAGGGAGTTTGCCGCCATGTTTCGCCTAGGGAGCGACCGGATAATTGTTGCGCCTCCACAGATCAACGTTCCGTACAAAATCGAGCCCGGTAAGGCACCGGGGAAAGTGAAACGATTCTTTTACCCAACACTCTCGCGTGTTTTTAAGAACGTTGAGGTGATCGGTGAAAATGCTGCCGCGAATATCGAAGTCATTGTAACACTCGACGGTACTGAAAACAAATACAGCAAATGGCTGTATGCGAGATACGGCGATATACCGCAGCTCAGATTTATCGGAAGGCAGACGCGCGAGAAAGTCTTTGAATATTATTCCAGCGTTGATTACCTCATCTTTCCTTCAAAACTGGAGACATGGGGTTTGCCAATATCGGAATTCAAGGCATCGGGTAAGCCTATCATCGCCGCCGATCTGCCCTATGCTCACGAGACTGTGGGCGATTACCATGCGGTAGTTTTCTTTGACCCGGATGCGCCGGTAAAACTGGCGGAGTTGCTTCGGAGCTGTGTGGATCAGACCATTACTTTTACACATGCTACCCATCATGTTCCGGCCCCCCCATACGCGAAGGATTGGAATCACTTGTTTGGATATCTTATTTCAATGCATCCGGAGTCCGGCAATGCGATACTTTCTTAACTTTAAAGGTGCTTAACGTCCCTTCATGCTGAAACAGATCTGGGCTCAACGACATGTTTTTCTTCTTGCGGCCTTTGTTATCACTTTTCCATTTTCGGTCAGGGCGTCAAATATACTGATGAGCGTTTTGGCAGCGGAATTGGTTCTCACGAGACCGTTCGACGCTTTCCGTTGCCTCAATGATAATCGCAAGGTCTTCTTTATCTCCATTCTCATTTTTTGTGGAATTGTTGTATGTTGGCTTTACTCACCACAGCCGATTAAAGTACTGGAGAAACATCTCCCATTAATAGTTTTACCATTGATCTTTGCCACTGCCGAAAAGGAGATGATCGATCCTCGGCTGGCCCTGTACTTTGCCTATAGCGTGCTGGCCATGGCCATCGTCAGCTTTGTGTTCGGGCTATATAACTTCATTTTTATAGATTCTGACAATCACGTGATCATAGGTGATAATTTTAACCGTGTTGTTTCGCGTTGGAATGTGCTGACAAACAAGGCGCTTATGAGGCCGTTTATCATCAACCCGATATACATGTCGCTCTACGTGTCGTTTGCATTGATGATTTTCTTCATGAGCAGTTTGGCGCGACCGGCAAAGTTTGCTGCCATATGCTTTCTGATCCTTTATCAATTCCTTATCGGCAGCAGGATTGGGATGGCAGCGTTCTTAATAACCTCCTTTTTTATCGGCTTTTGGTTTGTGCGTGAGCGTCGGCGTATGGTACTCGTTGTTTTATTGGGCGTAGTAGCTGTGAGTTCAATAGTAATACTGGCAAATCCGGTTTTAAAGAGAAGATTCTTCACCGATATGACAGCCCTTGTCCCGGCGTCCACGGTCGATGGATGGAATGCCCTGAACATTCGCGTGGCCATCTGGGATTGCTCATTGGACCTTGCTGCAGAACGGCTTTTTTTTGGTTACGGTACTGCGGGACAGTACTCTCCGCGGGAGGCATGCTATGTAGAACGATATACCTTTTTTGGCCCCTATGGCGATAACCTGAACTCCCACAATCAATATTTGGAGTGCGTCCTTGCCGGCGGGCTGTTCCTATTGACCCTATTCCTGTTACAGATCGGTTATTCCGTTAAAATGGCGTGGCGGCAACCCGATGGACTTTACATCGCTTTTCTTGGTTTGTTTCTCATCACATGCCTTGGAGAATCCCTTCTCGAGACGCATAAGGGCATTGTATTTTTTTCTTTTTTCAATGCTTACTTTTTGTCTGGACGATATAATACAGCGGTGTTTTCACGTTTGGAAGGAGAGCGCATCAGCTGAGTGGTAACATGGATTTGGACGGGAAGATGGTGTGTGTCAAAATTCACAGGCCAAAAAACGGAGTTTCCATTCAAAAAGGTGTTCTATTTTTTAGTTTTTTGAATGCTTGTTTTATGTTTGCAACTAATTCATTGGCAGGCTGTAATGAAGCTAACTCCATCGAACAATGAAATATGATATTGTTGGTTCAATTGTTTTGTATCGGAATGATCCAGCAATTGTCAAAAAATCTATCGAGAGTTTCGTCAGCGCGACCTTGCGATTGAAATTATACCTGATCGATAACTCTCCGACAGATCGTCTTAAAGATGAACTGGGGGGATATCCCGGAGTCGAGTACATTTTTAACAATGCCAATGTAGGATTCGGAACCGGTCATAATATGTCGATTCGAAAAAGCATCGACGACGCTCCCTACCACCTTGTTTTCAATCCGGATATCTTCTTTCCCCATGGCACGCTCGAAGCGATTTTTGAGTACGCGTCAAAGCACCCTGATGTCGGACTTATCCTGCCAAAGGTCTACAGTTTCGACAATGAAATGCAATATCTCTGCAAACGACTTCCTGCCCCCCTTGAACTGATCGTCAGACGATTTCTTCCATCTACACGGCTAGCCAAAGAGTCGCTCTTCTACTATGAGATGAGAGATAAAAACTACGATGAGATCTTTTAAGCGCCATCACTTTCCGGATGCTTTATGTTTTTGCGTAGTGATGCTTTGAAAAAGGTCGGACTGTTCGATGAGCGATATTTCATCTACATGGAGGACATCGACCTGTCAAGGCGGATAGCCAGGGAGTATAAAACCATTTACTTTCCAAATGTGCACATTTATCACGGCCATGCAAGGGAATCATATGGTTTCAACAAGCTATTGCTTTTGCATATTCACTCTGCAATAAAATACTTCAATAAGTGGGGGTGGTTCTTCGATAAGGACAGGAAGGTAACTAATCAAAGGGTGTAGCCTCGTTTTATCCGTGTCATTACAAACATTGCGTTGAACCTTATGTGGAAAATTCCCTTTTCAAACATCAGGCTGCAATACGAATCCATTCGTCATGAGGTGGACCAGGCGATCAGGAAAACGCTGGAGGATTCCCACTTCCTTTGGGGTGAAGAAGTATTTCATTTCGAGAAGCAATTCGCCTCTCTTTTGGGGATGCAGCATTGCATCAGTACAGGCAACGGGACCGATGCCTTGTTTCTTATCCTGAAAGCCCTCGATCTGAAAAACGGCGATGAGGTGATAACCCCAGCCTTTAGCTGGATATCAAGCTCCGAGACCATCAGCCTCGCGGGAGCAAAGCCGGTCTTTGTCGACATAGATCCAGCGAGGTATACCCTGGATCCGGATCGGCTCGAGAAGAAGATAACGGCTCAAACCAGGGCAATTATTGTTGTTCATCTGTACGGCCAGGCTGCCGGGATGGAGAGGATAGTTGCGTTGTGTCACAAATATAAGCTCTTCCTGATTGAGGACTGCGCTCAGGCGCACCTCACCAAATTCAGAAACAAATTTGCCGGCACATTTGGTGACGCTGCAGCCTTTAGTTTTTATCCTACCAAAAATCTCGGTGCTTACGGAGACGCAGGGTGTGTGGTTACTAATGATCAGATACTGGCCGAAAGGGTACGCAGGTTCGGCAACCATGGGGCCTTAAAGAAACACGACCATGCGTTTGAGGGCAGTAACAGCCGCATGGACACGATCCAGGCTGCGATTCTGCTTGTGAAGCTACCATATCTTGAAAAATGGACCCAGCTTCGAATAAAAAACGCCAATCTGTATCGCGCTGGATTGCGGGATGTAAGCGAGATCATCCTGCCTGCCGAATTCCAGGATAGCGTCCACAGCTACCATCTTTTTGTCGTGAAGTGTGATCGACGTGCGGAACTGCAACATTATCTTGAGCAAAATGGCATCCAGACACTCATTCATTATCCACAGGCCCTGATCAACGTTCCGGCCTATTCTCACATGGAAATAGACCGGGCTGATTTCTCCACATCGCTGGCACTCGAAACGCAGGTGCTTTCATTACCGCTCTATCCTGAACTCGACGAGCATCAGATCGCTTACGTCTGCGAAAAAATTAAAGCTTTCTATGGAAAATAGGCCAAATTACGTTCGAATCATTAATTTTGGCCCTTGGTGCACCTATGGCGATACAATTAGCAGCAGCGATAACAGCATTCGTTATTTCCTTTCTGATCGTACCGGTCATCATTAAGTATTCTCTCAGAAAGAATCTGGTGGACATTCCGGGTCGCCGCAAGATCCATAAGAAGGTTACCCCCTCCATGGGTGGTATAGCCATATTCGGAGGCTTCTTCATCTCGTCATTGATCTGGATCGACTTCTCCTATTGGGGAGAGATCAAGTTCATCCTGGTAGCCTTATTCGTTATTTTCTTCATCGGCGTGCGGGATGACCTTGTTCCCCTCCGTGCACTCGTGAAGCTGATGGGCCAGTTGATGGCCGTATTCCTGCTCATCGCGCTTTTTGACCTTCGTCTCAAGTCGTTCTATGGATTGTTCGGTATCCACGAGTTGCCACTGGTTGTGAGCTACGCCCTTACGGTTTTCACGATAATCGCAATAACAAATTCGTTTAACCTGATCGATGGCCTCGACGGTCTTGCCGGAACGATCGCCAGTATCGCATTGCTGGCATTCGGCACCTGGTTTTTCCTCGTGGGCGACCACATCTTCGCCATCTTTGCGTTTACCATGCTGGGGGCGATCTTCGCGTTCCTGATCTTCAACTGGGAACCATCCGAGGTGTTTATGGGGGATACCGGAGCCCTGGTGATCGGGATGATGCTGGCCATCCTGGCTATACACTTCATAGATACGAACTATAACTTGCCGGCCACCGAGCCCTACAAGTTCAATGCATCTATAGCAACAGCGGCCTGTTTCATCATGATCCCGCTGGTCGACACGTCGCGAATTATCATTTTGCGTTTATGGAAGGGTCAGTCGCCATTTACGCCGGATAAAAGCCACATTCACCACGCCATCATGCGATTGGGTAAAAGCCATAGTCAAACGACAACCATACTTGGTATAACCCAGCTCATTTTTGTGGTGCTGGCCGTCGCGTTGATCGAATTTCGTGAGACAATTGTTCTCAGTGCAGTAATAGGTCTTTCTATCGCGCTGAGCATATTTTTGGATAGGCTGATTTTGAAAAGGCTCTAAAGGAAAGTCATGGGTATGGAAGAAAAAATTCAATCGCTGCTGGAAGAAATCAACTCATTTTCTGCCAAGACGAAAAATGAGATAGAGGCCTTCCGTATGAAATTCATCAGCAAGAAGGGCGTTGTTGCAGAAATGTTCGAGGAGCTGAAAGCGATTCCAGCCGAGCAGAAAAAAACTTTCGGAAAAGTACTGAACAATCTGAAGCAAAAAGCTGAGTCGAAATTCTCTGAGCTTTCAGAAAACTTCCAGGATAATACTTCGGCTTCATCCGATATCGACCTTACGCTTCCGCCTGTTCCGAACAAGATCGGCAACCTTCACCCGCTGACCCTGACCAAGCTTCGCATCATAGAGATTTTCGAACGGTTGGGTTTTAGCGTCGCTGACGGTCCCGAGATAGAAGATGACTGGCATAATTTCTC
>CBHTUB010000041.1:0-20762 GCA_966095595.1 uncultured Chryseosolibacter sp.
AGCAGGCCTACATGGTATACGATCACCAGAAGGCAAAATTGCTGAGAGAGGTCCTGAGTGCCGGGGATCACAAGAGCATCATCATTTTCTCGAACTCGAAGGAGAACGTGAAGAAGCTTGGCTACGAGCTTTCGAAAGTCGGACTCAACGCCAAATCCTTCCATTCGGATCTTGAGCAATCGGAACGTGAAAGTATTCTCAATCAGTTTAAAAATCGTCAGCTTCAGATATTGATCGGAACCGACATTCTTTCACGGGGAATAGACGTGGAGGGGATCGGGCTTGTCGTCAACTATGATACACCACATGATGCGGAGGACTACATTCACCGCATTGGACGAACAGCGCGCGCGGAGACAACCGGCACGGCGATTACTTTCGTGAATGAAAAAGATCAGCAGAAGTTTCACCGGATTGAAAAATTGATAGGACGTGAGGTCAATAAGTTACCGCTGCCTTCGGGCCTGGGTGAAGGACCATCTTATCAGCCTCGCGTGAAGAGCAAGGCAAATTTCCAGAAGCGCAGAAACTTCAGGCGAAGAAAGACCTGAAAGATCCACGAATATGTAGCGGAGACAACCGGGATACCACTAGGTCAGATCGCGAATCTGATTTTTGGTATGCTCCATCTTGTGTTTCTCGCTTGCGTTCCAGATGTACATGCCGATACCCACGAGGAGGTAAAATCCTGCAACGATGGCGAAACCGGCAATGTCGTTGTTCATGGAACGACTGATCGCTATCGCAATAGTCACGCTCAGGAAGATGAGGAACAACACCGAGCAAAATGCAACTGCAGCAAGCTTGATGACCTTTGCAATCGCCTCCTGGGCGTCTTCCTTCAGATTCTCCTTGAGATTATTCACCTCGCGTTTGGCGAAACGGAACGGAGCGATCACCGCACCTGCCGCTTTATAAAATAGATCCATCGCCATAAGCCTTAGGATAAGGTTAAGTTTTTCTTTTTGATGGAGGTCGATGTGGTTGTCACAATTCCATCAGACTCCAGATCTTTCAAGTGTTTTTTAGCAAGGGCTTTATCGATAAGCTTGTCAGCCTCTGCTCTTATCTTCATTCGGGTGACTTTTCCCGACTCCGGCGCCACTAACAGGCCGAGCACATAGCCCATGCCAATTCCTAAAATAAATATCAAACTAGTCTTCATGTTCAAGCACTTTGATTTAAAATGTTCAATCCTGTACCTACCACCTTCAAGATCAGCCATAGACCTTTCGGAGGAAAAGATTACCCAATTCCGTTTCGTTGTGGAATCAGAACGGGTATCCGATAGCGATATTCAATATCAAATTCTCACGTCTCCATCTGCGGCTTCCCAAATCGATCTCGTCAAACACCCAACGGTTGCCGTCCAGCCACGGTTTCCGAAGCGGAAATGCCAGGTCGAATCTCACAATGAAGAAGTTAAAGTCAAGCCTTACACCGGCACCGGTTCCGACCGCCAGCTCTTTTATAAAGTCTTTTTTCTCGAATTTTCCTCCGATTCTCGTACTGTCTTCGTTTAGCAGCCAGATATTCCCCGCATCGATAAATACTGCCGTTTTGATTGTCTTCGATATGTCATAACGATACTCGGCGTTGGCCTCCAGCTTCAGGTCGCCACGCTGGTCGACAAACAATTTATTGTTCTCGGAGTCGGCGTCTTCCTGCACGTTGTATGTTCCAGGGCCAAGAGAGCGCGCCGGGAATGCCCTGATGCTGGTCGAACCGCCGACCGTGAACTGTTTGATATAAGGCATCATCAGCGAATTGCCATACGCATATCCCACCCCCGGATTTATTCTCGTCACCAGCTTGCTGTTTTCGCCTAGTTGTAAGTAATGACGGAAATCGATCTCGCCCTTCACGAACTGTGAATAGGGCGAGCCGAATATCCTTGCCTCTTCAGCCCCTGCTTTTTCGCGTTCGAAACTATTGCCTTTTAAAAGTTGAAGAAGATTACCGGCAATATCCACGCGGCCGTTGAAGAAGAACTGCGATGGCTCGAATTTCCGCTCCCGGAATTTTTCATTATGTCTTTCGCTCACCTGTGTGTTGATCGTATAGCTATAGCGCGCGCCAGGGATGAATTGATTTTCGAACGAACGTTTTAGGAATCGATTCTGCTCGAGCAGCCTGTTGAAATCCTCTGAGGTATTTCCGAGTTGAACGAAGTTGATGTCCACCGGATAGAACTCATGGTTTTTCAGCGTGTTTTCCTTCCAAGTGTATCCGTAGGAGAGATTCAATGAGTTCAGTGTGAAGAATCCGAGTCGTTGTTGTATCCTGCTGCCGAGCGCGACCTCTGTGGTGGGCAGGTATTTTTTTGCCGGGTAGTTCTTCTTGAAAGGTGTGATAAATCGTGGCATGACGAGCCGCGCCTCGCCACCGATCTCAAGCGCATTTAATGGACTGGTTTGTTTTCGGCTGATCTGGACCTCATAACCGGAGTTCAGTGTGAGCTCGAGCCTTTCTGATCCGCGCAATGCATTCCTGTTTGTGAAGGTGACACTTAAACCCGGGCCCACGAAGTTGTTCGATTTCGAGGTGGTCTGAAATTCGGCCCTGATCGATTTTTTGAGAAAAGGAGTCATGTAGATATTGGCATCAAGCAAGTTGGAGTCGCCCGACACTTCCGCGTACTTGATGTTCACGAACTTGAAAGCGCCCAATGTCATCAGGTGGCTGAGTGTATACTCACGGTCTATGCGACGGTATATTCTTCCCGGCTTCACGGCGATCACATCGGTAATGGCCTTTGGCCGAAACAGATTTTCCCTGCTGATGTAATTGAATCCGTCGATCCTGGTGGTGTCGGCATTGCGCAGTATCGTCGTATCGATCGACAATGTGAAATCCGGGAAAATGTTGACTTTCCGGATATGGTAGACCCGTCGTGCCTTTTCCGGAACCCCCGGTTCGAGCATCAGCTTCAGGTCGACTTGTCTTTTGCCAACCGTGCTGTCGGCTTCATAGATCAAGTGACGATCATCAAAATAATAGAACCCAAGATTTTCGAGGGCCTCTTCCAGACGCTCGTGTTCCGCCTGGAGTCGCTCGAGATTATAGCGCTGACCTTTTTTTACAAAGGAGTCTTTCTTCAGCGAATCAATATTGGTGAACAGGGTGTCGATGGTGGGAGTAGTAATGTTCCGAAAACGGTATGGGCGCTGCACGTAGGCTGTAAAACGCACCTTTCCCTTTTTGCCCTTGATCTCCGTCTTCGACTCGACACGTGAGTGAAAATAACCGTTGTTGACCAGATGACCCTTTAGCAGATCGGTGGTTTTGTCGGGGTCAATGTCGGACATGTAGACAGGCGCCTGGCCCATTTTATTTTTGATGAACATTCGCAACCCTTTTTTCTTCGGGTTACCAGCGACATAATAGAACCACAATCCCGGGCGCATCCCCAGAATGCTGGTGTTCGGCTTGGGATTGATATTCGTATAAAGAAGCTCCTTGATCTTGCTTTTTGCCTTTACACGTCCCTCGGGAATCAGCTTTACTTCGGATTTTGTGTAGAGTACTTTGTTGTCGGGTACGTACTTCATTCCCGTGCAGCTACACAAAAAAACAAGTGCATATAGCCAGAACGGTGTGACGCTCCAACCGTATCCTTTGCACTTTCCCTTCCCGCTATTTCTTGCCCTTCGCATTTGCCTTGAACAGTTCGCCTAATAAATTGTAATCCTTGATGTAGATAAGACCGGTTCCCGTTTCGGTAAGCTCGCCGTCGATCATATCGTAGTTGCTGTTTCTGAAACCGGTTATCCTGAATCTTCCATCTTCCGTGAGCTTGTATTCCAATGCCAGATCACCGATGTAGTCGGTAACCTCG
The DNA here is from genome assembly GCA_966095595.1 of uncultured Chryseosolibacter sp. Lineage (GTDB taxonomy): Bacteria > Bacteroidota > Bacteroidia > Cytophagales > Cyclobacteriaceae > Chryseosolibacter. The sequence continues at coordinate 3,839 of CBHTUB010000041.1, forward strand.
GTATTGCTTTGCCCCTCTATGCCTACGTTTCCGGCTACCTTCACGACCAGCCGGTCATTGAAAAGGTTCTTCGACAATCCGAGCTGAAGCTGTGTTTGCCCCTGGGCCTGTCCCGACGAGTAATCTTCGTACGACTTGACATCGAAGCTGAGCTCGACCCCTCGGATGTTTTGCGATAGCCTGTTGAGCTGCTCGGTAAGCACTTTGCTTACGCTGGTCCGTGCAGTGCCTTCGAAACCTGACGCTCCCTGGTTTTCAAATGGATTGTCGGAGATGAATCGCTTGAGGATGAGCAATGCGAAAACCTGTTTGTTGAGATCGGATTCCCTGGTGTTGATATCCTGAATTCTCGAGTAAACATTCCCACCTGCGTAGTTACGCTCTTCAATCGGCATGTCGAGCTTGAAGCTGATGTCGGGTTTCAAGAGCTCGCCTTTGATATTCAGGTACACCTGGAATGGCAACCGTTGCTTGTAGCGATTCAACTCCTGCGGATCGGAACCTGTCAGCTGGGCGGACAACAGATCTATAGGCGCAGTTTCTACTTCATAGATCGCACTGAGGTCCATGGCCGCGTTCAGCGGATCGCCAGACCATGTCATCGTGCTACCCGCATCGATCTTGAATTCTCTCTTGAGGAACTTATAGAACGATAGATTGTAGGTTCCTTCGGAGATCTCGTATCGCCCGGAGAGATCGAGATCGCCGGTCGGATCCATTTCAAGCGTGAGCGTAGTATTCCCTTTCACCGTGAGCTGGTCCCCGGTTGTCGGGTCAATGACAACGGTAAATTTTTCCTTGTCTGTGAGCTCAATCCTTGCTGTCAGATCGAGCCCCGTAAACCTGGATTTTATTGTATCTTCTTTTGATACGCTTCTGTAGAACTTATCGTTTTGAAAGGTCTTGTCGACAAACTTTACAATGCCTTGTTGTTCCATCACGCCGGCCTCGGCCTGTGGCACGACATACGTAAGGTAGCTATCGTCGCTCAGACCGATCTGCATGTCGATCACCGGCTGGATCATGGTACCCTGGACCTTGACCGTTGCGTCCACGTCGATACGACCGTAGAACAGCTCATTGTCGTTCTCGGTTGTGTTCAGGAGGCGAAACTTGTCGGTGTTGAGGTTAAGGTCGAACGCGAAGGATCTGTAATCGCTGGTTTCAATGGCTCCATTGACCGTTGCTTTGTTCCTGTCGTGATCGAGAATATCGAAGTTATCAAAGACGATCCCACGTTTAGTGAGGTCGATCTGTTCATTATCCAGCGTAAAATCGCTTTGTACATAGGTAGAGAAAAAGGCCACGTCATCGAATCGGAAGTAGCCGTTGATTTTTGGTGATTGGGGGCTTCCCTGCACTTTGACCTGACCGGTCATGAGCCCCTTGAGATCTTTCAATTGTCCCATGGTTATGGGTCCAAGCGTGGTAAGGTTTAACCGTGTGATCGTGGCAGTCAGATCGATCAGGGGCTTAAGGCCGGTGATATAGTAGCCATTGGCGACGACGTTGTTTTCGCGGCTTTGGATCCCGAATCCAATGTCGAATCGGTCCTTTGTCTTTCGGTCTACCGCAAGATGGATATCTCCCCAGGGAATTTCGGAAATGCTGAACCCCCGGATCCCAATGTCGGCAGTGAACGTCATGTTGGCGGTATCCGGAACGATGAAGATATCACCGTGCAACAGTCCGGCTACCGGTTTTTCGCGGTTTACCATAGAGAGCAAATATTCGAGATTCAGCTCCCGGAATCCCACGAAAAGCGTTTTCTGCGCGTCATCCTTCGAGTCGACGATGATCTTTTCATTTCCATTGGAGAGCAAGACGTTGTTTGCAGTGATCCTCGCGCCTCCGAATCGGACATAGTTATCATCTGAAACAGTCCAGTCTACATAGTTAAGCCTCATCTGGTCAGGGAGAAGGTGGATCTGGTACTCATCGTGAAGCGTTGTGAAGAGGGCGCCTATGAGGTATTTTTGCCGGTCGGCCGAATCGAGCACGATGATGTTGGTGTTGATCGAGTCGTTCGCTACGGTTCCATTGAATTCGAAGCCATCAATTTTGAGAGAGTCGACCAGTATTTCATCCGCCAGGATGTTGTAATTAAGCTTTTCGCTATCTGAGTTTGTGCTCAGGGTAAATTCCTTCACACCGATATTGGCGTATTGCACCGTATGAATGTCGATCTTCATATCGAGTAATTTTGACTCGCTGTCGAACTGACCTTTGATATCACCGGGAACAAATTCTGTCAATTGAGGAACCAGAAGCTCGGTGAGGAGTTCTGTTTTCTTCAACTTCAGATCGAAATTGAAATATTGTCTGGGTGCACGCTCTTTGGCAACCAGCGTTGAATCGTGAAGCTTGTAGTATGTGGCAAAGTATTCCTGTAGGGCCGCAGGCAATTTGGTGATGTTGAATGATCCCTCAAATTTTCCCGACAGCAGGTCGGAGTCGATGGTGAGCTTCGAATGCCCCGTCTCGTCTATGGACGCGAAGAGGAGGGAATCTACCGCATAAAGTTTTTCGCCATTGAAGATCGCCACTTTGCGCAAGCCGATATTTCCGTTTAGCACTTTAAAATCGGGAGTGGCGATGTTTGTGGTCAGGATGCCGCGTGCCTTTAGTGGCCGTTCAGCAAGGTGAAGCGCCTTCAGATCGGCATTACGAAGGTCGAATGTGATATTGTATCGCGGAATGTCTTCGCTGTAATTGAGATCTCCGGCCATGGCAAATTCGAGATTTTTGTCCTTCAACGTTGCCGTACCGGCGTAGACGCCATTGGTCATCTTTCCATCGATCTCGAGATCTCTATACGGATATTTTTTATACTCGAATGACTTCATCCAGGCATGAAACGTACCGTTCATTTCACGGGGTCGTAATCCACGTGCATCTATGGAGGCCTGTAGTGTCAGCTTTCCAATGGTATCCTGCTTTTGTAACAGGCTTCCCAGGTCGAGGTCTCTGACATTCAATTTGGCTGTATAACCACGTCCGGCGTCAGTCGAGTCCAGGTTGATATGACCCTCTGCATCGACGTCGCCGATACTGCTCGTTAACGCTGTGGTGAAAGCGGATTTTACAAGTGATCCGTTGTAGTTTGCAGTAATGTTGATCCATTCCGGCAATGATAACGTTGGGGGAATGATCGTATCGGGAAGGATCTTCTTCAGGTCCGACCGCGTGGTGTAAAGCTTGTCGATGTCGAGATCCAGGAGCAGGTCTTTGGCATTGGGTAGACCTCGCACTTTGCCGTTCATTTTTAGAACTGTCCTGTCGAGTGCTGCGAGGTTAAAGTGATGAATATTGAGGTCGGAGACTTTCCCTTTCACCGCCGCATCGATGTTTATTCTGGCATGTGCATTCAGGGCAAGAGGCAAACTGTCTTTAAGGGTAGGGTTGAAGTACAGAACATCGCGCCAACCGATCGAGGTTTTATTGATATCCGCAGAAACATTTGTCTCGTGGAGGTTCTGCGCGATAGTTTGTAATGAAGGGAAGGTCGCATGGGCGGTGACCTGAAAACGACTGGCGCCCGTAATGAGGAGCAAATCGTCTACATTGATCGATCTCTCGTTGACATCGATCCCTGCCTTGAACGTTTTGACGCTGAATCCGCTTCGGTCCGTGAAGGCCATGTCTTTCAGGTCGCATCTGATGTTCATGCCGGCGATCAGCATGTCTTCAGCTTTTAGCAGCAAACCTGAAAGCCACAGGTGATCGAAATCTACCGCGCCCCGGGTCTGGGGTTTCGTATAGTCATAATATTGGAGTCCATTTCCCGAAAGGTCAAGGCTTCCGAGTGATATTGTCCACGTCCTGCTTTGCTCGGCCTTCTTCTCTGTTATTGGTTCCGGATCTATCTGGCTTTTGATATTTTGAGCTGTGGCGTGTCTTTTTTGAAACGAGACAAAGGAGTTATGCAGCGAAAAGCTTCTGAGATCGATGCGTTGCTCCTTCAGGTCGATCTTATCCGTTACCAGCTTTGACTGATCCAGGGCGAGTTTAAGGGACGTGCCGAGTGCTTGCTGGTTGAAGTTGATATCAATGTTTTCCAGGGTCACCTCACCGACGCCGATATCGTAGGTGATCGGTTGCTTTTCTTCAGCCACTTCTTCCGTTACTTCCGGCTGTTTTGTTTGCAGGATATTAGCGCGCGTGTCGGCGAGTGTGATCTCGTCTACAACCACTTTCATGCTGTCAAGGTTGAATTCGCTGATGGAAACCTCCAGCTTGCCGAGGTAGAGGTCGGAGAGATTTCCGGTTAGATAGTCGTGATACTTCGCTCTGATGTTTTCGAGATTGATCTCCTCAACTGATATACTCCATCCCTGTTGTTCAAGTGTGTCGGGTGTGGCAGTGGAGTCGCCTGCGAACGCCTTGAGTATGTAGCTGAAATTATACGAGCTGTCGTTTTCCGGACGGCTGATATAGGCCCTTGAGTTTTCCAATGAGATGTTGTTCAGTTCGAGCTCATGGTTCAGGAGGCCCCAAAGGTCGGTGTCAACAGCAAAACGGCCTGCATACAGCAGGGTATCCTTTTTCTGGTCTTCGAAATACAAGCCTTCCAGTACGATCGTCTTCGGAAATGATATGCTGATATGGTCGAGCGAAACGTCTGTTCCGATCTTTTCCTCCAGGAAACCGATAGCCTTTTGTGTGAGCTTGTTTTGGATCGGGGGTAACTGAATCAGGAGCGCGACGGCTATGAGGAGGAATATGATCGATAGAAAGATCCAGCCAACTATCTTGAAAATCCTGAAGAGAATGCTCCTCTTCTTTTTGGGTTGATCGGTCATGAGAACAGTGCATATATCCCTACGTCGATCAAAAAGGTTATGCCTGATTTTTTGTCACCACCTTCAAAATGCTCGTTTGATCGTGAGCTCTTGTGTACGATTTTCCCCAGCACAGTCGCGCGTGGTCTGCATGGTCCGATGCGTTGCTGCTTCGCGAAGCATGGCACATGAATATAAATGATAAGTCCGGAGTGTGTTACAATAGATGAGAGTCCGGAAGTTCCTAGTCAATCTTGCTGACCTGTGGTCATTTGTCAGGAAGGTTTTCAAGCATTTTTTCGTTCCGCCGTATGAGTGGAGGGAGATCTTCCGTCAATGTTTCATGATGGGGAATAAATCGCTTTTTCTCATAACATTCACCGCCTTCCTTGCGGGGATCGTGTTTACCAAACAGTCAAGGCCTTCACTCGCTTCTTTTGGAGCAGAGTCGTGGCTGCCCTCGCTCGTATCCCAGGCCGTTGTGAGATCGCTCGGCCCCCTCATCACGGGGTTGATATGCGCCGGTAAGCTGGGCTCGAACATAGGCGCAGAGTTGGGCAGCATGCAGGTGAGCGAGCAGATCGATGCCATGGAGGTTTCAGGTACGAGGCCGTTTTCATATCTGGTCGTGACGAGGGTCACGGCGGCAACACTGATGTTGCCAATTCTGGTGGTGTATGCGGATGTTGTAGCGTTGTTGGGATCTTTCCTTACCGTCAACTTTTTCAATAGCTCGAGCTTTCTCCTATTTTTCAACGAAGTGGCAGCGAATATCAGCTATCTGGACATTTTTTCTTCTCTGATCAAATCTGCATTCTTCGGATTTGCGATCGGGCTGGTAGGTTGCTATGCAGGATATCATTCTGAGAAGGGAACAACCGGAGTTGGTAAAGCAGCAAATACCTCGGTCGTTGTTTCCATGATCATGATCTTTGTCATTGATCTGCTGTCGCTTCAGTTTATTAACCTTTTCAGGAGATGATGCTTGCACCGTCACATACGTCTCAAAGGGTGCAGCGCTCGAAAGAGAACGTTGTTGTCAGCATCAGGGATTTAAAAAAATCGTTCGGCGACCGGCACGTGCTGAATGGCGTCAATCTGGATCTGTATCAGAGCGAAAATCTTGTTATTCTTGGACGGTCAGGCACCGGAAAATCGGTACTCATCAAATGTATGGTGGGTCTCATCACACCGGATAGCGGCAGTATCAATGTATTGGGGAAAGATGTGTTCTCGCTGGGGCCTAAGGAGTTGAACGAGTTGAGGCTTCAGGTTGGTTTCTCTTTTCAGGGCAGTGCGCTTTATGACTCCATGACCGTCCGCGAGAATCTTGAATTCCCCCTGAAAAGGAACCTGGGGATACTCAATCCGAAACAATTGCACGACATGGTGATGACTGCATTGGAGGACGTCGGACTCGAGCATGCCGTGAATCAGATGCCGGCCGAATTGTCGGGCGGGATGAAGAAACGTATCGGCATTGCGCGCACACTCATCCTCAACCCGAAGATCATGTTGTATGACGAACCTACAGCCGGTTTGGATCCGATCACTTCTACCGAGATCAATGAGCTCATTCTCTCAGTGCGGGAAAAGTATCATACATCGTCGATCATCATCACACACGATATCAGCAGTGCCAGACAAACCTCCGACAGGATCATTGGATTGGTAGACGGCAAATGTAAAATAGAGGGGACATTCGATGAGCTGAAGAGCGCCGGTGATCCTGATCTGGAACCGTTTTTTAAGTATTAACAGTGTATGGAAACCAAAGAAATAGCACAGCAGGTTAAACTAGGGGCGTTTGTATTGGCAGGGGTAGCCCTCTTTCTTATTTCTGTCTTCTTCATCGGAAGTGAGAATAATATATTCAGCAAGACCTTCGAGTTGTCGGCCGTATTCAAGAATGTTGAAGGGTTAAAGGAGGGCGACAACGTCTGGCTTTCCGGGGTCAAGATTGGGACCGTGACCGATGTAAAGATCGCGTCAGAGGGTCGTGTTATTGTGAGGCTTTCATTGAAGCACAACCAACATGAGTTCGTCACCCGCGACGCGATAGCCTCGGTGGGATCGGATGGTTTGGTAGGAAACAAGATCGTAGTGATCAGGCCGGGCAAGTCAACCGTTGCTATCGGCGATGGTGACACGTTGAACACGATGTCTCCCACTGACACGCAGGACCTTTTTGATATCGCCAAAGATGTCGGAGAAAACACACGTTCACTGACAAGCGATCTTAAGCTCATCGCGAAAAAAGTTAACGACGGCCAGGGAATAGTCGGAGAGCTTCTGAATGACGGCGAAGTTGCCCAGGAACTGCGCATGACCCTGGCGAACCTCAGGGCCACCAGTGACAACACCGCTCAGCTGTCCAACGAGCTGCACAGACTTATTTCAGAGCTGAGAACGGGAGATGGATTGCTTCCCACACTTATTAACGATACCGCGTATGCCTACTCGTTCAGGACGGCTTTGAGTAACGTGGAGGGTGTCAGCGCGCATGCCGACGTCGTTGCCAGTAACCTGGAAAAAGTGGCCAATCGTATGAATAGCAAGGACAACGCTCTCGGGGTGTTGCTTCAGGACTCGACATTTGCTTTACAGCTCAGGAAGACAATGGAGAATACCGAGAATGCAACTCATAAGCTCGATCAGAACATGGAAGCCTTGAAGCACAATTTCCTATTCAGGCGTTATTTCCGAAAGCAGGGGAAAAAGCAGGAAGACGATGCTGGTTCTTCCAGGACGAATGCGAGTGCGAGGAAGTAGTGTTTTGATTCGTGGGTTTCAATTCCCAGACTCAGGGTTGTAGCACAGGCGTTGGCGTTTTAAATTGAGCTTTGCTGTTGGCATTTAGCTGTTGGGTGTTGGCGCCGGAAGCCAAAAGCCAAGTGCCAATAGCCAAATGCAAATAACCAACACCAGGACATAAAATGTCATTGGCATTGGTTCGCATCTTAAGTTATTTCCTTGCTTCGCGTAATTTTTCTCTTTTTTGCTTTGCCTTTGCGCGGGCGTTGAAAAAGACACGTTTGAGTGGATTCTTTTTTTCTTCCTGAATGGTGACCTCATCTCCGAGTATAATAGCCCAGGGTTTTAGATGGGGTACGCGTTCAAAGATCAGCTTCAGGACTGCGAGGGCAGGAATTGCCAGGAACATGGCTGCGACGCCGGCGAGTGCCCCTGCCGTCAATACACCAAGAATGATCGCGATCGCATTGAGCTTTACACGATTTCCCACAATCAGCGGCATCAGAATATTGTTGTCGATGAGCTGCACGCCAACGAGTACCGCTGCACCCCAAACTGCGTCGAGTGGCTCGGAAGACGATGTCAGCGTGATGATGGCACATATAATATTGGCAATGAGCATTCCAATGTAGGGGACAACATTCAGCAAGGCGGCCAGGAAACCGAGGAACACGGGATACTTGATGTCGATGAGAAGGAAGCCTGTCGTGTTCATCGTAAATACGAGGGTAAAGTCTATAATGAGCCCTGTAATGTATTGTTGCGAGATGACCTGAGATTCCTGCAGGATATCGGTCACACGATTCTCCTGGTCGTCGCTGCAGATGTCGATGATGAACTTCTTGATCATTTCCTTGTGGTAAAGGATCAGGAACGTATAGATGGGGAGAAAGACGAGATACGAGATGATACCAGTCAGTGTAAGAAAGGTCTGGCCGACAAAATTCGGAGAGCTGGTCTTCATTTGTTCAGCGGTCTCGTCGATATATTCCTTCTGTGCCTTGTAATTGATATTGAGATGTTCGTATACCCATTGCTGTCCTTCCCATACGAGTTGCTTCGCGCGCTTTTGAAGGAGCGGAAAATCATCGATGAAGCCTCCGATCTGGTTCGATAGGAAATAGATCAGTGAGCCGATCACGATAAGTGACAGAATTACGGAAACACTGATCGAAAGGATCTTGCCGAATCGCCAGCGCTGCAGCTTGCGTGTGATCGGGAGCAGCAGCGTGGCGAGAAGGATCGAAAAAAGGAACGGGAGAATGATGTCCCTTCCAAAATGAAGTATCGATGCAAGTATCGCGATGCTGATCAATGTCAGACCAAATCTTAAATAGAAAGGCGTACGTTCAGCGCTGTTCATCACTGTTAATAGCTGTTAAATTCTATGCCACCTGGGTAAAAACGTCTACAGGAGTTAAAAAGTAATTGACAGGCGATAAGCCATCACATACAATTGACGGCAGGAACACTCACGGCTCAGAGATCACAGCTGACAGCGTCGGCCTGGTTGGTATAATCTTTAGACTGACTGGCTCAAAGCTGTGGATTATGGAGGGGTTGTTTACAACGGAGGGCATCATAAGCTTAGTCACACTGACGTTCCTTGAGATAGTGCTGGGGATAGATAATATCGTCTTCATCTCGATAACGGCAGGGCGTTTGCCGGGCGATCAGCAGCAGAGAGCGCGGACATTGGGGATAGGGTTGGCCCTTATCGTAAGAATTGCCCTGCTGTTGACTGTAAGCTGGATCATAGGATTGAAAGATCCGTTTTTAACCATCCGTAGCTTTGAGCTGAGCTTCCGCGATCTGATCCTGATCGCCGGAGGTTTGTTCCTGCTTGGAAAAGGTACTTCCGAGATCCACGCAAAGCTGGAAGGTGAGGAAGAAGACGGCGAGGCCGCCCGTGTTATCACGTTGCGCGCCGCCATTATTCAGATCATTTTGCTGGATGTAGTATTTTCCTTTGACTCCATTCTCACTGCCGTGGGACTTGTGGAAAACGTGGTCATCATTATCATTGCGATCATCATTTCACTCGCAGTGATGTTGTTGTTCGCGAGGAAGATCAGTGAGTTCATCAACCGGCATCCAGCGATGAAGCTTTTGGCGGTTTCTTTTCTGATGATGATCGGACTTGTCCTTGTTGTCGAGGGCCTTCACGTTCACGTTCCGAAAGGATACATCTACTTTGCAATGGCCTTTGCATTGATCGTGGAGATCCTGAATATGAAGATCAGGAAAAATCAGAAGCCCATTCAGTTGCATGCCTCCCAGCAGCCGATCCGCGACATTAAAGTTGAAGATCGTCAACCGATGAAACGCAGTAAACCATTAAATAAATAATATACTTATGAATAAAGTGAGTCTTTTCAGCTTCGTGATCCTGATGCTTGTGATGACAAGCTGCGAAGCTATCGGAGATATTTTCAGCGCAGGCTTTTATATGGGGATGGCACTTGTTGTGGGCGTCATTCTTCTGGTCGTCTGGCTGGTCACGAAACGACGCTGAGGCTGGGTATCCGACTACCCAATATCTTCACGGACGCGGAGCGCGGTTGGATTCTTTCTTATTCTAAAGGGAGGATTGAGCCGCATTTCTGCATTCGGCGTACGCCAAAAATCTGTGCGGTGCGTCGCACGATTATTTTCCCTCAGGTTAGGTACATTTTTAAAAACCTTATAACCTTATCATCATATGCAGTCAGATATCTTGGAACAAACAGAACAGGGAACATCGACAGTAATTCCGCCCGCAACGGGATCATCCAACATCAATGTTGGACCAGTTGAACGCGTAGTGTCGGTGTTGCTCGGTACCGCAGCGGCAGTTTACGGGTTGCGTCAGATCAGCAAGCCTGCAGGGATAGCCCTGGCATTGACCGGAGCAAATTTGATCTACCGCGGAGCAACCGGCTATTGTATGGTCAACAAGGCGATCGGAAGAAATTCCAATACGACTATCAAGAAAACTTCGCCCATGGAAATTCAGCATACGCTGGTGGTGAATAAACCGAAGCATGAAGTGTACGCATTCTGGCGCAATCTCGAGAATCTCCCTTTGTTCATGAAGCACCTTCAGAAAGTTGAAGAAGAAGACAGTATCAACTCTGTATGGCGTGCGCATGTGCCGGGACATGTTGGATCGATCAGCTGGAAGGCCATGATCACCGATGATATTCCGAATCAGCTCCTGATCTGGTCCTCAAAGCCAGGATCGACGATCGATACAGCGGGAGAAGTACGCTTCAGCGATCGTGCGGACGGCAGCACCGAGCTCAGGATCAGAATGACTTATCGGCTCCCGGCAGGAGATATCGGCACGCTGGCTGGCAAGTTGTTTAGCCCGGCCGTTGAAAAAATGATATCCGAAGATATGCAACGCTTCAAAACGATGATGGAATCCGGCGAGTTCACAACCTTGCAGAGTAGCGTCAGGTTGACCAATACTACGGGAATTGGAAGTCCGTCATCATCAGTGACAAGCCCTGGAAGCTTGACTTCCGACTCTGATTTTTCCGTCGCCTCTCAGGAAAAGCCCAGGAAGGGAAGCGTGTCTCGTAAAAAGCCAGCGGTGCCATCAGGCCAGACTGCTGAGCAGGGCACCAAGTTTCCGGACCCGGATGTGAGTCCGAACTATGGGGATAGTTTTTGAGTAATGAATGTCTATAGAAAAAAGAGCTCCGGAAACGGGAGCTCTTTGTTTTTACGGGAATCGGTGGCTGAGGTCGCTCCTGTCTTTGTTTGTTTTATTGACGAGATCTTCTCCATGGACGTGTTTTCCTTTGGTATAGTACTCACGATCACGTGCATGATTTACATGTCGATATCCTTCGTAGTAGATCAGTCTGGTGATGTTTGTAGTTCATTACTCATCGCGCGGCCTCAATGCTCCGGTTGAAATTAAATCCTTGCCTGATACGTATACAATTCAAAATATCTTCCCTTGAGGTTGATGAGCTCGTCGTGCTTGCCCCGTTCCACGATCTGACCCTGCTCGATGACAAGGATCTGGTCGGCTTGTCTGATCGTGCTCAGCCTGTGAGCAATCACAAATGTCGTTCTGCCTTTCATGAGGCGTTTAAGACTTTCCTGAATGTAAGATTCGCTCTCGGTATCGAGGTTGGAGGTTGCCTCATCGAGGATCAGGATCTTCGGATCTGCAAGAATTGCCCTCGCGATGGCGATCCGCTGGCGTTGCCCGCCTGACAGCTTCACACCGCGCTCGCCGATGACGGTATCCAGCCCGTTTTCAAACCTGTCGGTGAACTCATGGACGTGTGCAGCATGGACCGCTTCGTTCAGTTGCTCGGGCGTCGCGTTGGGTCTTGGAAAAAGAATATTCTCGCGTATAGTGCCCTCGAATAAAAAGTCATCCTGCAGGACCACACCAAGCTGGCTGCGATAGCTGCCGAGGCTTACCTTCGACAGATCGTATCCATCGGCGGCCACGATGCCGCTATTGGGTGTGAGGTAGGATGCTGCGAGATTGGCAATTGTCGTTTTACCTGACCCCGAGGTGCCGACCAGCGCGGTAACGCTGCCCGCAGGCGCGGAAAAGCTGATATGATTGAGAACTTGTTTTCCCTCTTCATAAGCGAAGCCGACGTTTGTAAAAACTATGTCGCCCTTGAGCTTTCCAACTTTGATGTTTCTCACTGTCCCATCGTCTTCAGGGTCCAGGTTCATGATCTCTTCGGTTCGGTCGAGCCCGGCGAAGGCTTCGGTCAGCTGGCTTCCGATGTTGCTCATCTGTACGATCGGTGCGATCATGAATCCGAGGAACAGGGTGAATGACACAAATTCTCCGGCTTTAATTTCATTTTCCATGATCATCATACCACCAATTCCCAGAATTCCGGCGGAGGCAAGGCCAAGAAGGAATGTGGCAGAGCTTGTTACCAGACTTGTAGAGGTGAGACTTTTCTTGACGTTAAGGAAAAGCTTCTCGACACCATTTTCAAAGGTTTTGATCTCCTGCTCTTCGGCGTTGAAACCTTTGATGACACGGATGCCATTTAAGGTCTCGGTCAGGCGACCCGTAACCTGGGCGTTCAGAACACCGCGCTCGCGGAAGATAGGGCGGATGTACGAGAACGCCTTCAGGGAGATCAAACCGAAGATCGCGACGGGCACAAGGACATACAGTGTCAGCATGGGAGAGATCTTGATCATCAATACAAGCGAGATCACGGAGGTTAGCAATCCGCCAATCAGCTGGACCAGGCCGGTTCCAACGAGATTGCGTACACCTTCGACGTCGGTCATGATCCTGGACACCAGCTCGCCTGACTTCGTGTTATCAAAGAATCTCACCGGCAGCCGGAGAATTTGTTTTTGCACCTGTGCGCGAAGGACAGAGATGAGGTGCTGCGCTTCGACGCTCAGGATCTTCGTCAGCATAAAGGACGTGATCGCCTGAATGACAATCGACGCTACAATGCCCGCCAGCACGTATTTGAGCATCAGAATGTCGTTTTTCGTGATCACATCATCGATCAGGAACTTGCTGGCGTATGGCAGCACAAGTCCGGCGAGGCGGCTGATGACGATCAGGATGAGACCGACAAGAATGATCTTCCTTCTGGGCCAGACAATTGTTCTGAAAACGTGACCTATGGTGACTTTCGATTTTTTCATGCAGGGTAAGAGTTGATGACTTAGACGAATTGGCGGCTGTTTTATTTTGGAAACATATGGATTTCCTGCCGCTTTGTTGGGGGACGCGGGTCTGATTTTTTTGCCATTGACCTTTGCCCGGTCGTGAAACCGGCCAGGTCGTCACAAATTAAACAGGAGGGTTTATGAGTATGTACGATAAGAATTATGAGGTAGATAACAGAACCAACGTCAATCATGAGGGCCCGGATGCCAACCGGCCGCTTGAGCGACTTACTGCTACCTCGATCATTGGTGACAAGGTTGAGAATTCCGACGGAGAAGGGTTGGGAACCATTCAAAACCTGATGGTCAACCTGCATACCGGCCGTGTCGAGTATGTAGTTCTCGAGTATGGATCATTCCTGGGACTAGGCGGCAAGCTATTCGCCATTCCATTCGGTGAGTTGCGCGTTGCGCCAGGCAGACATGTTTTCATACTCGATCGCGACGAAGAGTACTTGAAAAACTCCCCGGGCTTCGACAAGAGCCATTGGCCTGATACGAACGATCATTCCTATTATGGCAATGTCGATACGTACTGGGGATATCAGGCTACTCCGTAAAATTATGTAACATTGACAGAAAGGCCCTGACCTGGTTGGGGCCTTTTTATTTTCATTCATCAGCCTATAACGTGATTCGTAGACGATAAACGCGGAAAGGGGAATCGCGGCTATGTGCAACTTGTTCGCGTATGCGACGGAATAGAATTTTACGTTAGCAAGCGGGGATAGCCTATGCGTCGAATCAAAGAACTCTTCAACGGTGTCAGACAACGAGTCAATGGAAAAACACCGATCAGATCCATACTGAAAATTTTTGTCTGGTTCCTCACTGTGGCCATCGGCGTGAGTTTTCTATTTGTCATGTTGGTCTGGGCTGGTGTATTCGGGCCACTACCTTCCACAAAGGACTTGAAGGATATTCAAAATCCGCTGGCAAGTGAAGTGTACAGCGCGGATAGTGTTCTGCTGGGCAGATACTTCATCCAGGAGCGCTCCGATGTGAAATCCGACGAGATACCGAAGTCCCTGAAAGACGCACTTGTGGCTACCGAGGATGTCAGGTTTTACGATCACAACGGTATAGACTATCGCAGCTTTGCGAGGGTGCTGATCAAAAGCATTTTATTGCAGAAGGAGTCGGCAGGAGGTGGAAGCACGATCACACAACAGCTCGCAAAAAACCTTTTCCCCCGCCAGTCCTACGGTTTTCTTTCGATGCCGGTAAATAAGGTTCGTGAGTTTATCATTGCCACAAGGCTGGAGAAGAACTACACCAAGGATGAATTGCTTGTCTTGTATCTCAATACCATCCCTTTTGCGGACAATACCTATGGCGTGAAGACCGCCGCGGACAGATTCTTCTCTTCGAAAGTCAAAGACCTGACAACGGACCAGGCTGCGGTCCTGATCGGAATGTTAAAGGCGACGCACTACTACAACCCGAGATTATTCCCCGAACGGGCCAGGGATCGCAGGAACGTGGTGATCGGCCAGATGGCGAGATATGGGTTTATCTCAGACTCCGAGAAACGAAAGCTCCAGTTGACACCTCTGTCACTTCGTTACAACAATACAAATGATAAGGCAGGCGTTGCGCCTTATTTCCGCGCCTACATCCAGCAGGAACTATTAAAATGGTGTGAGGAAAACCATGATGGGGATGGCGAACCTTACAATCTCTATACTGACGGGTTGAAGATCTATACCACTATCGACTCGCGGATCCAAAGATATGCTGAAGCGGCGGTTGTATCGCAAATGAAGAACCTTCAGGAGAAGTTCAAGGGGCAGATCGTCAGGCGAGAACTCGAAAAAATTACGATGACGGCATTGAAAAAGCTTCCTGCATACAAAAAGTTGATCGGTCAGGGAGCCAGCGATGCCGAAGCCGTACAGAAGCTGAAGACCGTTAAAGATACCCGTATTTTCACCTGGGATGGCGAGAAGATAGTAAAGATGAGTGTCTATGATTCCATTAAACACCATATTCAGTTCTTGCAAACGGGCGTGATGGCCATGAATCCTCAGAGTGGAGAAGTCCTGGCGTGGGTAGGAGGGATCAATCATCAATACTTCAAATACGACCATGTGAGGAAAACAACGAAGCGGCAGATCGGTTCGACCTTCAAGCCTATTGTCTATGCGGCGGCGCTTGAAAATGGCATTGGTCCGTGCACGTACATCTCGGCACGCAAGACCGTGTACACCAACATGGACGACTGGACTCCTGAAAATACAGACGAAGGAACATACGATAGAAAATACTCCATGCAGGGTGGTCTAACAGAATCGGTCAATACGGTGTCTGTCAAGCTTATCGAGCAAACCGGCATCAACAACACGATCGGCCTTGCGCGACGTATGGGAATCGAAAGTGAGCTTCCTGCGGTGCCGTCAATCGCGTTGGGAACACCTTCCATCTCGGTGCAGGAAATGGTGAGTGCGTATTGCGTGTTTGCAAACGGTGGAGTTTACCATGAGCCCCGAACGATCACCATGATCACAGACCGCACAGGACGCGTCCTGAAGAAATATCAGCCAGTCGAGTCGAAGCGCGCATTATCGCAGGAGACCGCGCAAATGATGACACATATGCTTGAAAGCGTTGTCAGTGAAGGCACGGGTTCTTCGCTGCGATCGAAATATGGCTTGTCAAACGACCTTGCAGGCAAGACAGGCACAACGCAGTCCAACAGGGATGGGTGGTTCATTGCTATTTCTCCGCGGCTCGTGGTGGGCTCGTGGGTGGGCGCAGACGACCCGCGCATGCACTTCCGGACCACCGCACTGGGGCAAGGCGCAGCCACTGCACTGCCGATTGTGGCGAAGCTATTTCAAAATGCCAACAAGGATCCCGAGCTTCGGAGCATCATGTATGCCCGCTTTGCAGAGCTTCCGGATCATCTGCTGGCAAAAATGGATTGCAAGCCTTCGAAGTCCGGACTGAACATCTTTGAAAAGATATTCGGCTCGAAGAAGAAAACGAAAGTTAAAAAATTCAAAGCCGGGCGCCGGAGCGGAGGAATCTTTGCGCGACGCAACAGGAACTAGCGGTTGGCAGCCTTGATCTCCTCGATCAATGCAAAGTCCTCATCGGTAAGCAGTGTGCGTGCATTCTTCTTTTTGTTCTGTGACTCGATGAACGCTTCGAATGAGGAATAGAAGTTCAGCCGGTATTTCCAGATGAGCTTGCTGCCGATCTCTTCCTTCACGCTTCTCAGATTCACCTGGTCGTCGATCCAATACAATTCATGTACTTCACCGGTGGTCGAGTGTGTTCCGGTGTAGCCGGGCATAAGATCAAGATCACTGTCTTCGAGCTTTTCCCTCACCTCTTCCCTAAAGTCCTGTTTTCCCGTAATATATAATGTCGTCCAACCCATGGTCAGATATGTAATAGCGTTTTAAATGAAATTGAAGTGCTTATGTTTTAGATTCAGGCTGAATTGCCTTATAAAATTCTAAAAAATTTCAAGGCTCAAAAAATTCATATTCAATGTTCCTTACAATAAATATGCAACAATAAATATGGTCTAAAAAGTCTTCAGCTCTGTTAACGAAGCCAGCGGTTCAAAGTTACAACTATTCGAAAGAAAAATGTGCTCTAGCGATCACGTTGCAGTTATTAATTTATGCAAACGTTAGCCACGCAATGGGATTTCTCTTACTTCCTACATTGCAGATGTTTATTGCGGAAATGACTAATTTACCTCTATGAAA
>CBHTUB010000042.1:0-20741 GCA_966095595.1 uncultured Chryseosolibacter sp.
CGTAGTCCGCGAGCATCCATAGCAATCCTCCGGCGATAATGCCCGCGAGAAGGCCATAGCCTGCGGCCCTGAGTAAAAAAGGTCGTTTGATGAACCATCGTGTGGCGCCCACCAACTGCATGCTTCTGATCAGGAATCTTTGCGAGAACAACGCGATCCTCAATGTGTTGTTGATGAGCAACGCAACAGTTACCAGCAGGATCACTATCAATCCCGCAAGGAACAAACCGATCTTGGTTACGTTGTCGTTGACTGCGTCGATCACTCCTTCCACATAAAAGACCTGGAACACGCCATTCATCTTTTGGATCTCGGTCCTGATCTTTTCCATCTGAGCGCGGGTGTGATAGGCGGGATCGATTGAAATCAGGTAAGCGTCTCTCAATGGATTTTCGCCAATGAACTTGGTGAAATCTTCACCGGTCTCTGCGATGAATTTTTTTGCCGCCTCATCTTTGGAGACATATGTCAGCCTGTTGTCGCCGGTCTTTGCAATGTAGGGGAGGGTCAGCAGCTTGTTCTCGATCTGGAGTCTTTGCGTCTTGCTCAGATTGGAGCGCAGGTACACCTGCATTTTGATATTCTGCCGAACCTGGACCTCGAGCTGCCGGGAGTATTGGATAAGCATGCCGAACAGCCCGATGACGAAAAGCGCCAGCGTTACGCTGATGACAACACCTACTGCAGGGTAACCACCGAGTTTTTTCTTGCGAGTCGCTTTTTCCATTCAGCTGCAAATTTAGGATAAAATAGCTAAGGCAAAAGCGATGTTTGGACAGCCTCGCAAACGAAAAACCCCGCTTTCGGCGGGGTTTTCATTAATTCTGTTTTCTGGATTCCTCGAGCTTGTTGATCAGCGCCGGGTCTGTTATTGCCGTTAGCGGTCTGATCTTATCGTCGACTTCTTTCAA
Organism: uncultured Chryseosolibacter sp.; assembly: GCA_966095595.1. GTDB lineage: Bacteria > Bacteroidota > Bacteroidia > Cytophagales > Cyclobacteriaceae > Chryseosolibacter. Next base: position 912 of record CBHTUB010000042.1, read on the forward strand.
TAGGTAGTAGTCGGTCTTATAATGGAGGAAGACGGTTCTCTTGTTGTTATTGAAGAACTCCATGATCTCATAGAGATTGGCCTCAAATGGTCCGTACAGGAATAGCTTTCCTTCCTTGTATTGATAGTGGAAGCTGTATGCCTTGCTTGTTCTGTCAACGGTTACCGCCATCGACGGCTCGGCCTTGCCCAGCTCGCTTGGTTCGGATTCAGCCTGGTTAACGTGATCTTCTGTGCCCTCAGAATCTTCTGGAGTAGGATCGTAAACGTTGATGTCAGGCTTTGCAGGCTTTTCTTCAGGTTTCGTCACGGACTTTTGCTGCGTTGCCGTTCCGTTTTCGGTTTTTTGCGAGGTTTCGGCAGCCTCCTTGCCTTGTTCTTCAGGTGTTACTATCGGCGTGGTCTCCGTTTCCTGGCCGGCAGCCCCATCGTCTTTGGTTTCTGCCGGTGTCTCGATGGTTGAAACAGCCGGAGTGGCTTTGTCTTTATTAAAATACCAGATCCCGGTGGCAACTACTCCAACTACGGCGGTTCCTACGGCTAATTTAACCAGAAGGGATGTACCCGGATTTGGCAATGGTGTAACTGGTACATTATTGAGCATGGCTTTTAACTCGGCTATCCGCGCCTTCTGTATGCCTTTGATCAGTTCCTGTTGCACCGTCATCTCATTCGCCAACTCCGAATCTGCACTCAGTTTCTGCTCGAATAAAGCCTTTTCCTCCGGGCTCAGCCTGTTGGACAGATAATCGTCCAACAATTCAAAATCTCTTTCTGTTGCCATGTTGCTAATCTAAAAAGTCCTGCTCCGAATATTGAGCCTTGACTAATTCATCTAACTTTTTCTTACACTTATACTTTTTGGTCTTTGCAGTATCGGTGTTGGCAAACCCAAGCTTTTCCGCGATATCCTGCATCGACATTTCTTCGAAATAATAATAGGTCAGTACCTTCTTGCACGTTTCTCCCAGCTGTTCTATACACCTTGCAATGATCTTCTCTTTTTCGGGTGTATCGGTGTCTGGCATTACCGCAGCATCCTTTTCTTCATTTGAAAGGCGTTTTTTCCGGTCCAACTCCTTTCTCCACAAATTCTGGCAAATGCTATAGATATAGGTGCTGATCTTCGAAGTCAACACCAGATTACCCGACGTAGCTTTCTGCCAGAAAACAATCAAAGCATCCTGATAAATATCCCGTGCCTCGTCCTCCGTTCCGCTATTGGTGATAACCAGTTTGGTCATCATCCGGTAATATTTCTTGTACAGAAGCTCAAGAGCCTTTTCGTCGCCTTTTCGGATGCGTTCGAAGATCTCTTGTTCATCCATACCTGACTTAGACTTGTATACCATCGGTTCTTACCTTGTAACCACTTTTGCTACTTTTTCCCTCGTTTTATCGACGAGTGGATGACCTTAGGGGTTAAGTTGCTTTTTTCCACGTTTGCGTTCTGAAGAAAGGCCCCCAATAACCACGTACCTGCAGTTCATTTCCCTCCACCCAGAGTTTACACCGGTAAACTTTTCCGCTCTCCGGGTCGAGGATATCTCCTTCACCATACTCTTGTCCTGAAAGTTCCATATCGCGAATGATCTCCATTCCGATTATTTTCTTTTTATAACGGGGATCATCTTTATCACAGTCATCGCAGACAGGATCTGGATCTTCACCTGGTTTCCTGAATAATTTGATGATCTTCCCGAAGACCTTCCCGTTCTTTTCAAAGATCTCAACGATCGACCGCTCTTCGCCTGAATTATCGTCTATGGTCTTCCATTTTCCAACCGGTGACTGACTTAATACCGGCAGGGCAGTAAAAAGGGATAGGAATAGGGTAATTAATGCCCGCATATTAGAGGCAAACTACTAAAAAATCGCCAATCAACGGCAATTGGATCGGTTGCGCCCTGCTCCCAGACTCCTCCTATTTAATGGGAAGATCCTTCACATTTCCATTGCTATCGATCAGCAGGTAATGATTTTTGGGCTGAATTTTATCGTTGTTCAAAGTGTATTTTACGGACAGCTTATAAGTGAACTGGATGACCGGCTCCAGGAATTGAGGGTTGATCACAATGTCAAATGCATCGTAATCCAGTTTGTTATACGCTACCGTCTGGGCCTTTCTGATCGTGGTAACGGTTTTGTCGCGGGCGGCATCGAGCGATTGGCTGACAAAGGCCTCGTATTCGGTGTACTGGCTTTCGGGATACACAACTCCGGAGTTCTCCGAGACGATCTTGAATTCTCCATCGACCTTCAGGCCGAGCTTTTCAAATTTTTTCACATTGGATGCAAGGTAGTTGATGGAGCGCGTTCTGAGTGTGTCATAGACGGCCTGAGAGTTGTTTACAAAATACTCGACTGTCACCAGGTCATAAATTTCATTCGCTGCGGCGAGTGTCACCATCTCCCGGATCAGTCTGGCGTCGCGGAAACGGACGTGGAGATTCTTTTGCATCTCGAAACCTTTCGGTACTTCATTGTAGGTCTTCGAAAAGAGCTTTTTCTCCACTTCAAAGTGATAAGTCGGAATGAGGTATATCATGTCCTCGTATACATCCGAAGAGTTGATGCCAAGAGTTTTCAAACTTTCGATAAAGGGACCTGATCTTTTTGCCAGGATATCATCCGCCTCTTTTGCAGTGGTTGCAACCTGGGTAAGGTTGAAGATCGCGAGGTATGAGTCGGCCCTCACGTTCATCAGGGCCGCGCACTCGACCACCATCTCGTTCCCCGGCGTTGGCATCATCACCTGGCTTTGCTGCGCAATGTTCCTGTTATCATAATTGTATTCCTGGTTAGACCGGTCGTCATGACGGTATCTCGGGGACCTGACGACTTTTTTGAATTCGCGCTGATTTCGGCTGTGCTGTGCAGTTACAGAAAAATTAATGTCCAGCAAAAGTAGAACATGGATCTTCTTCATTATAGTAAGGATGATTGATTTCTAATTATGGAATTTTAACTATTTGTGCCCGGGATATTTTGAACAGCACTCAAAAAGTGTCATTTACGCAGGCTCCGACCTTCGAATTTGCCATCAAGACATTTATCCGGACAATAAGGCCCAGGCTTAAATCGAATTGCTTTCTCCGATTCGGCAGCCCTGGTCACGAAACTGTTTTTGAAACTCACGGATCCACCTGTGCCAGTCGGTTGTACTTACATTCGCGGAGTGGTTTGCCGGCAAGAAATTTTCGAGATAGCGCGCACCGAAATCACCGGGTAAGTTGTGGATAGCATTCAAGTCCCCCCGGAGCCAGGCTTCGTTCATGAAGTGGTTGAAGGTGATAAAGTCGAACCTGGCGGTATGCAGGTGACTGATGGAAGAAACGATATAGGTTGTCCTGACTTTCTCTTCTATCGTTTTCGCATAACGCGTCTCCCGGTGTTGCGCTTTCCAGCGTACGGCATTGACAAGTTGCCGCTCTTCATTGACGTAGCCTCCCGAATTGCTCCATAGCGAAAGCCAATAATCTTTCCGGAAAAAGGCCGATGAGACGGTGTACAGTCCATAATAGGGGAGAATAAATTTCCTGGTGAGAATACCAGAGCGTCTTAACAAGGTTCGAAGCCTGAATTTTTCAGACATCAACACAGAGAAGATACTGGTGCTGTGGATCGGAAGCTCGGGGAAGACTTCTTCGACATCAGTGCCGATTCTTATTTTTTGTCCCTTGACGATATCCTCATTTCCGCACCAGAAGAGCTTCAGCGTAACGATGTTTCGGGCGGACATGGTTTCAACAATTTCATCAGCGGAGATCGGTCCGGTAAACCACGCATCTTCTTCCATGAGTAAAAAGATTTCGGAGACACCGGTGATCGCATTGACCCAAAAATCCGATGGAATGTTTTTCAGGGCGTATGTCTGTCGTCCTGTGAGATGATCTGCAATAGCTTGGGATTTTCGGGTGTGCAGATCGGACCTGAGTATTTTGATCTTCGGGAACAGCACCTTGATACGTTCCAGATAATGCTCCGGAGTGCCATCATCGAGGACCAGGATGGTATAGCTGCCGGATACGTTTTGCTCAATGGACCGGATACATCTTTCCAGGTAATAAGGTCTGTTGAACGATTTGATGACGATATCCATAAGCTTAAAACGAAAAAAGCCCCGAATCAGGGCTTTTCCGTTGAAGTTTGTTTATTTATTCGGCAGTTGCGTGAATCGATACCTTTTCGGTCTTCGGTTTTGTCAACTCCTGCTCGGCTGAATTGTCGTGAGACTTTTCCGAGATGTGCGGAGCTATGATCAACGCTACGATAGAAGTCAGCTTGATCAGGATGTTCATGGAAGGACCAGATGTATCTTTAAAAGGATCACCTACCGTATCACCTGTTACTGAGGCCTTGTGCGGCTCAGACTTCTTGTAATATGTCTGGCCATTGATCTCGACGCCCTTCTCAAATGATTTCTTGGCGTTATCCCACGCACCACCTGCGTTTGACTGGAACATACCCATCAACACACCGGATACCGTTACACCTGCCAGCAAGCCACCCAATACTTCGGGTCCGAAGGTAAATCCAACGATGACTGGGACCGTAAGGGCAATGGCGCCTGGGGCAATCATTTCACGAATTGAAGCCTGGGTCGAGATTGCTACACATTTTTCGTACTCCGGCTTGGCCTTATATTCCATGATACCTGGAATTTCGCGGAATTGTCTTCTTACCTCGTTCACCATATCCATCGCTGCGCGGCCTACTGCGGCAATCGCAAGAGAAGAGAAGATGAATGGGATCATACCACCAACAAAGAGACCTGCAAGAACCGGAGCTTTGTAGATGTCGATGGCTGTGATGCCGGAGATGCCGACGAACGCTGCGAAAAGGGCAAGTGATGTGAGTGCGGCTGATGCGATTGCAAAACCTTTTCCGGTTGCTGCAGTCGTATTACCAACTGCATCAAGGTTGTCAGTGCGGTGACGAACCTGTTCAGGGAGCTGGCTCATTTCGGCAATACCACCTGCGTTATCTGCAATAGGTCCGAAGGCGTCGATGGCGAGCTGCATGGCTGTTGTTGCCATCATACCGGCAGCAGCAATTGCAACACCGTAAAGACCGGCAAACGCATAGGATCCGATAATACCACCTGCGAGTACAATGATCGGCAGAACCGTAGATTCCATACCCACCGACAAACCGCCAATGATGTTGGTGGCGTGACCGGTTCCAGACTGCTTGATGATCGACAGCACAGGGCGTTTACCCATAGCCGTGTAGTATTCCGTGATCATACTCATCAGCGTACCTACAACGAGACCGATGATGATCGCGATATAAACGTCGAGGGAAGTGAATGTAACACCGCGGTGAACAAGGGTCTCCGGCAGTAGTTGTGTTACGGCAAAATATGAAGCGATCGCAGTAAGAACGATCGACGACCAGTTACCGATGTTCAGGGCTGTCTGAACGCTGTCAGTTTCATTTTTGATCTTTACAAACCAGGTTCCTACGATCGAGAAGATCAATCCGAGACCGGCGATCAGCATGGGAAGCAGGATAGGAGAAAGGCCACCGAAGTTATCGTTGGCTTCGATTTCCTGTCCAAGTACCATTGTAGCGAGGATAGTAGCAACATAGGAACCGAACAGGTCGGCGCCCATACCTGCCACGTCACCTACGTTATCACCTACGTTATCGGCAATCGTCGCGGGGTTGCGAACATCGTCTTCAGGAATTCCAGCTTCCACCTTACCTACTAAGTCAGCGCCTACGTCAGCGGCTTTTGTATAGATACCACCTCCCACACGTGCAAAAAGGGCGATCGATTCTGCCCCAAGGGAGAAGCCAGCCAATACCTCGATTGCTCTCTTCATTTCAGGGCCAGTGATGGCTGCACCTTCCGGGACAAAGATCTTGAAGAATACGATGAACAGTCCACCGAGTCCAAGAACCGCAAGACCTGCCACACCGATACCCATCACGGAACCGCCGGTAAAGGACACCTTGAGTGCTTGCGCCAGGCTTGTGCGGGCGGCTTGCGTCGTGCGAACATTCGCTTTGGTGGCGATCTTCATCCCGATATAACCGGCAACGGCCGAAAGGATTGCACCGATCAGGAAGGAGACTGCGATAATGGGATGTGAATCTTCAACCAGCGTTCCAGACCAGCCAAGAAGAATAGCGGCTATAACAGCGAAATAGCCCAGGATCTTCCATTCTGCTTTCAGGAACGCCATGGCACCTTTCGCAATGAAACCTGCCAACTCCTGCATCTTGGCATCACCCGCATCTTGTTTGGTAACCCAGGCGGATTTAATGGCCATCGCGATGAGGCCGACGACACCGAGGGCTGGAATCAAATATAAAATACTGTTCATGGTTGATAGTTTACAGAGTATGTATTTACAGCGTTAAAAAAACCATCCGCCAAAGGCGGATGGCCTTAAAAATTTGCGCAAAGATAAAATAAGTCGGAAAACGGCCAAACAGGAATTTTTGATTTACCGCCGTCTTTCTAGAGCCCGAACATCTGCTTTAAGGCGATCCAGAGGTTTTTTTTCTTTAAATCGTCCAACTGGTTGAAATCATCGGCTTTTATCACACTAATGCCGTTCACGACGACCCGTTCATACGGTTTGACGTCCCCCTCTATGGTAGCCCCGAAGACCAGTACTCTCTGGGGGCTGAACGCCTTCAGGGAAGCCAGCGTAACCGTTGGCATACTCTGGATGGTGACGGATCCCATGCCAACCCTTACCGAGCCAAGTATCTTCGCAAGCAGTGCTTTTTCATCGTCGGAAATTTTATCCCACGGGCGTGCTACGATGACCATCATCGATCCGGGGATGTTGTAGAGGTCCTCCTCATAAAGGTATTCGAGAGCGGTGGTGGTCAACTTGCGGTTTCTTTAATGTCGAAGATCGATTTTAACTCTTTTGCGTCGTGTGGATTCATTCTTCCTGCGAGGATCAGGCGAAGTTGTCTTCGTCTCAATGCTCCTTCATACAACGACTTCTCATCCTCAGTCTCCGGTTCGACTTCCGGAACATCGATTGGCCTGCCGGATTGATCCACGGCTACAAATGTAAAATAAGCGCTGTTGCTTTCCATCTTTCTTCCTGACGGGATGTCCTCGGCATCTACGTCAATACGGACCTCCATGGATGAATTGAAAGCGCGCGTCACTTTGGCTTTTAACGTCACGACATTTCCCAGTGCGATCGGATGTTTGAAGGAGATATTGTCTACCGAGGCGGTTACTACAATTCTGTTGGAATGTTTTTGTGCAGCGATCGCCGACACGATATCCATCCAGTGCATCAGTCGTCCCCCCATCAGGTTATTGAGCGTGTTGGTGTCGTTGGGCAGAACGAGTTCGGTCATGCTGACAAACGATTCACGTGGATATTTCTTCTTTTTTCCCATTTGAGATTCGCGGTTGTTTTTTCGAAGGATGCGTTGCTAACGATTGCAATGCGCTAATAAATGTTAGTTCGCACAAAAATCATAAAAAATACTTTGCAAACCACTCTATCATTTCATTATTTCGATTCGATTTGAAAATGGAAGCAAAGCACAACATACTACACTCCGCGACTCTGACCTCTCAGGGTACAGCTGCTTTCACTTGCTCAACCATTACCATCACAACTACCATCATTACGGGGTAACCCGTGTCTCTGCATAACCCATCATGTCATTTTGTGTCCTTCCAGGAAGGAGACAGGTGGCGAAAGTCTGAACGAAGCAAAATATTTTTTTAACGCCCGATATAAAGTTATAAAATGAAGGTCTTGAAGTTTGGAGGATCCTCGGTAGCGACTCCTCAGCGAATAAAGTCAGTAATAGAAATCCTTAAACCCTATCTCAACAAGGAAGTTGCAGTTGTGTTCTCTGCTTTCGGTGGTGTCACCGATCAATTGATCCAGATAAGCACGCTTGCACTGCAGGGGAATTCCGAATACAAGCAAAAGCTCGAGCAGATCGAGAAACGCCACCTCGACGCCGTGCGAGAGCTCATTGGCGTACAAAAGCAAAGTGCGATCCTGGCGCAGGTGAAGATCAAGATCAATGAGCTTGAAGATGTTCTTCATGGTGTCTTTCTCGTCAAGGAGAGGACTGCGCGTACGCTGGATTACATCATGAGTTTTGGCGAGCGCCTTTCTGCCTACATCATTGCCGAAGCCATGAAGGATCAAAAAATTGGAGCAGAGTACCTCGACGCCCGTCTGGTGATCAGGACTGATGACCATTTCGGCTATGCGAAAGTGGATTTTGACATTACCCATAAGCTCATCTCCGAACATTTCCGTCATCACCAGGACGTACAGGTGATTACCGGATTTATCGGTACCTCCGAATCGGGTGAGACCACTACACTCGGCCGGAGCGGGTCCGATTATACCGCGGCGATATTCGCGGGTGCGCTGAAGGCAACGGATCTCGAAATATGGACCGACGTCGACGGCATGATGACCGCCGATCCGCGGATGGTAAAGAAAGCATTTACAGTTCCGGAGATGAGCTATGAAGAGGCCATGGAGCTGTCTCACTTTGGCGCCAAGGTGATCTTCCCGGCGACCATGCAGCCCGCCATGGTGAACAGGATTCCGATCTGGATCAAAAATACTTTCAATCCGACGTTCGGTGGCACAAAGATCCACGCGGATGCAACCAATGGTAAACTTATCAAGGGTATCTCGTCGATGAACGGCATCAGCCTTCTCAACATACAGGGCAGTGGTCTTCTCGGTGTTGTCGGAGCTTCGATGAGATTATTCGGCACGTTGGCGCGCGAGAAAGTGAATGTCATCCTGATCAGTCAGGCATCGTCGGAACACTCCATCTGTATTGCCATTGAAAGCGTCCATGCCAAAACGGCAAAGGTTGCCATCGAGCGAGAATTCCAAAACGAGATCAGAAACGAAGAGATCGATGAGCTACAGATAGAAAGCGACCTCTCGATCGTAGCGGTGGTCGGTGATGGAATGAAGCATAGTCCGGGAACAAGCGGGAGAATGTTCTCCGCACTTGGAAAAAATGGTGTAAACGTCGTCGCGATCGCACAGGGCTCGTCGGAGAGAAATATTTCGGCCGTTGTCCGTCAATCGGATGTTTCAAAGGCGTTGAATGCTTTGCACGAAGCTTTCTTCCTGTCAGACCGCAAGGTGCTCAACCTCTTCCTTGTAGGGACCGGTTTGATCGGCAAGACATTGCTTCAGATGATCGAGGAACAATTTGCCAAGCTGGCGAAGGAAAACCTTCTGGAGGTGAGCGTTGCGGCTGTCGCGAACAGCAAGCGGATGTTGTTCTCCGAAGAAGGTCTCCCGTTAAGATCCTGCCTTGATAAAATGAAAGACGAGGGCGAACCGATGACCATGGAGGCTTTTGTTTCGAAGATGATCGCGCTTAATATGCCGAACAGCATTTTCGTGGACTGCACTTCGAGCGAGGAAGTTACGGAGTCGTATGAGGAAATACTTTCCGCAAACATCTCGATCGTGACTCCGAACAAAAAGGCCAATTCTGGCGGACAGGAAAAATATTACAAGCTGAAATCAACTGCATTCAAACGCGGTGCAAAATTCCTCTATGAAACTAACGTAGGCGCCGGTTTGCCGGTGATCAACACTTTGAATGATCTGTTGTTGAGCGGTGATAAGGTGATCAGTATCGAAGGTGTGTTGAGCGGCACGTTGAATTATATCTTCAGCACTTATGCATCCGGAAAGAAATTCAGTGATGTTGTCAGGGAAGCGAAGTCCAGGGGGTATACCGAGCCGGACCCGCGCGATGACCTGAGTGGAAAGGATGTGGCCAGGAAGATCCTGATCCTTTCGCGAGAAGCAGGTCTCGAGCTCGAGCTTGACGATATATGCGTTCAGAATCTCGTGCCGGACGACTGTCTTGGCGACATCACCGTAGACGAGTTCTTTCGCAGGCTGGAAAAGCACGACACCAAATATGAGCAATTATTAAAGGATGCAGCGTCGAAAGGTGAAAAGCTGCGGTATAAGGCTGTGCTGAATAGTGGAAAGGTGAAAGTCGAGCTTGGCTCGGTAGGCGAGCAGCATCCATTTTATTCCCTTAGCGGGAGTGATAATATTATTCTGCTTACCACAGAACGCTATCATGAACGTCCAATGGTGATTCGTGGTCCTGGTGCGGGAGCAACGGTGACTGCGGCGGGCGTGTTTGCTGACATAATCCGGATTGGCCACTATGCAAAATAAAATGAAATCGATCAAGGCTTTCGCTCCGGCTACAGTAGCCAACGTATCATGCGGATTCGACGTGTTTGGATTTGCCGTTGAATCGCCCGGCGACGAGGTGGTGCTCACGCTGACCAGGGGCGGCGAAGTGACCATCAAGCAAATTGTGGGCGATGGAGGCCGCCTTCCCCTGGAGGCTGAAAAAAATACGGCGGGGGTGGCTGTACAATCATTCCTGAAATCCATAGATGAAAAAGTGGGTGTGGAGATCGTCCTTCATAAAAATTTGCCGTTAGGCAGCGGAATGGGATCGAGTGCTGCAAGTGCGGTGGCTGCGCTCGTAGGCATCAACCATCTTTTGGGCGAACCGCTCCTGAGAAAGGAATTACTTCCCTTTGCCATGGAGGCGGAGCGTGTTGCCTGCGGATCTGCGCATGCCGACAACGTTGCGCCGTCGCTGCTGGGGGGGTTTGTGCTTGTACGGGGTTATCATCCCCTCGATGTAGTGGGTATCCCCACGCCGCCGGAATTGTATTGCACGCTGGTGCATCCCCAACTCGAACTGAAGACTGAAGACTCACGCCAGGTGCTACGGCGCAATATTCCGTTGCACGATGCGATCACGCAATGGGGTAATATCGCAGGATTGGTTGTCGGGCTGATGAAGCCGGATTATGGGCTCATAGGCCGGTCGTTGCAAGACGTGATTGCCGAACCGGTGCGCTCGCTTCTAATCCCTGGCTTCGACAAGATCAAGGAACTCGCGGTGGCTGAAGGAGCACTGGGCTGTGGTATCTCAGGGTCAGGGCCTACTATATTTGCGCTGTCGACGGAGAAGGAGCTTGCCAAACGTGTGGGGAAAGTCATCCAGGAGCAGTTTGGAAAATTCGATCTGGACAGTGAAGTCTATTTGTCCAAAATCAACACCGAAGGCGCGAAGGTTTATAATTAACAAACAATGAAATTCTATAGTACCAATAATAAAAATCTCCGTGTGAACCTGCGTGAGGCGGTCATCCAGGGTCTTGCTCCCGACAATGGTCTCTATATGCCGGAAACAATTCCTACCCTTCGCGATGAATTTATCAGGGACCTCGATCGGTTATCCTTTCGGGAAATAGCGCTGGAGGTTGCACGCGCATTGATAGGGGATGAGATACCTGCTGCTGAATTGGAGCGGATTGTCAACCACACCATCCAATTCGATGCGCCTGTGGTGGAGGTGGAGGATGACATCTTCGCTCTCGAGCTTTTTCACGGGCCTACGCTGGCGTTTAAAGATTTTGGAGCGCGGTTCATGTCACAACTGCTGCGCTATTTTGCGAGTCAGCAGGACAAGCGTATAACCATTCTCGTGGCGACGTCCGGTGACACGGGCAGTGCGGTGGCCAACGGGTTCCTTGGGGTCGATGGTACACGCGTAGTAGTGTTGTATCCTTCAGGCAAGGTGAGCGATATCCAGGAAAAACAGTTTACAACGTTGGGTCAGAATATTACCGCGCTCGAAGTCAAGGGTACGTTTGACGATTGTCAGGCGCTGGTGAAGAAGGCTTTTCTCGACAAGGACTTACAGAAGCAGTTGTTCCTTACATCGGCGAATTCGATCAACATCGCCAGGCTTATTCCCCAGTCGTTCTATTATTTCCACGCCTATGGACAAGTGAAGTCCAGGAATCTTCCCGTTGTGTTTTCTGTCCCGAGCGGGAACTTCGGTAATCTCACGGGTGGCTTGCTCGCAAAAGGTATGGGATTGCCTGTTCATCGTTTTCTGGCGTGCACGAATGCCAACGACGTTGTGCCTGTATACCTGAAGACAAAATTGTTTGCTCCAAGGCCTTCGGTGGCTACTATCAGCAACGCCATGGATGTCGGTAATCCGAGCAACTTTGTTCGTCTGATGGATCTTTATGGCGGCAACTACGAGGCTGTTTCCAAAGACATACAAGGATATTCATTCACTGATGAAGAAACGTCTGCAGCCATGTATGATGTATTGCGGGCGAATGGTTACCTGATGGATCCGCATGGTGCCATTGGATATCGGGGGCTGAAAGCTTACCAGGAAAAAACTGCACAACCGTTCACGGGAATATTCCTTGAAACGGCGCACCCCGGAAAATTCAAGGATGTAGTTGAACAGGCCGTCGCGGGAGAAATGAAGTTGCCTGCAACGCTGGAAGAATTTCAAAAAGGGAAGAAGCAGTCGATCGGAGTATCTTCGGACTTCGAGAGCTTTAAGGAGCTGCTTGTTACGCTATAAAAGAGCTGTGAGTTTTGAGCTGCGAGCTGTGAGTTTGGCTTACCGGACTTAGCTTCGCCAGCCTTGTTCACCCAGAAGCGGGACAAAGGCGAAGTTGTTGAACTCTTCCTTTATATACTTGCCGTTCTTTTTGCGGATTCGCAACATGACCTGCTTTTCGCGGTCGCCGACCGGTATGACCAGTATTCCGCCCTCTGCCAGCTGTTCCAGCAGAGCATCGGGAACAATAGGGGCTCCGGCGGTTACAATGATCTTGTCAAAAGGGGCCTTTGCGGGTAATCCTTTCGATCCATCACCATGAAAAAAGTATGGGCGATATCCCATTTTGGGAAGAAACTCTTTTGTACGCTCAAAAAGTACCCGATTGTACTCGATTGTATACACTTTGGCACCCATCTCAAGAAGGACACAGGCCTGATAACCAGAGCCGGTGCCAATCTCCAAAATTTTGTCGCCGGGATTGACCTCCAGCTTCTCAGTTTGGAACGCCACAGTGTAGGGTTGGCTAATGGTTTGGCCCTCTCCGATGGGGAAAGCTTTATCCTGATAAGCGTGCTCCAGCAGGGCATTTTCGAAAAAAAAGTGGCGGGGCACCTTCGCAATTGCCGCTAACACTCGCTTATCTGTAACTCCCTTATTTTCAAGGAGTTTAACTAGTTTATTTCTTAAACCGCGTTCTTTATAACCGTCTTCCAGCATGCTATTTTGGCACAAAAAAGCCAATTTTTCAGGGCGAACAAAGTTTATAAAATTTCTTAGGAAAATTGGATGGGATGCCTTTACTTTAAAGTCCTCTCCAAACACAGTGATTGCTTTTTGCCATAGCGTTTCCCTGTGTCACCTGCCTCAAACCAGTCGTCTGGCTAACCCCGGATTACTGTGTGGGGCAGGTATAGGAGGGAAAAAATTCAAGCCTTTTCCCTCAAAATCAATCAAATTTTCTTTCAACTCTGGATTTTTCCCATTACTGGCATTTTTGTGCATTTAGTATCCGATAAGTATGAATGGAGCCCAATAGTATGGAGCATTATAGGCTTCTGATCCGATCATTTTCAGCTTCGCTGTTCTCAAACTTTCACTGAATTTCCATTTTCCTACGTTCGGTTCTGCCAACAGATTTTGATAGAAGTCCTTCATCAGCTCTGCCGTTGATTGGTCGGCGACACTCCAGAACGAAACGATGACATTCCTCGCACCGGCATATACCAATGCGCGCGACAAACCGATTACACCTTCACCTTTTGATATTTTACCCAAACCCGTCTGGCAAGCTGAAAGCGTCACGAGGTTGGCGTTCAACTGGAGGTTATAGATCTCCCCAGAAAATAAGTTACCGTCAGTCGCCTGATCACGCTGCAGAAAGATCCTTGAAAGCTCCGGATTGATCTCATCCACCACCCCATGCGTGGCAAAGTGCAAAAAGCCGTATTCGCCGGTGGTCTTGTCTTTGATGGCCGTTTCGTTGGCGCTGTCGCCGATCTTCACCGACGCCACCAGATTTTTGGCTGCAAACATATCGCAGATCACTTTTACCTCCGATTCAGTTGCCGGAAGCTCGGGAAGCTGGGTATCAGGTTCAAATTTCACCGGAGCGCAAAGCATGATTGCCGATGAAGATCCTGTGACGGGTGTTTTTCCTTTTTGCAATAACAGCGCTGCAGAAAACTCGTACCGTATGCTCGCCTTTCGAATGAGGTATGGCAACTCAGCGTAGTCGTTTGATTTTCCTTCGCCCGTGAGCAATGCTTCGAATGGAATGATACTTAATCTTCCGGTAGGAATAAAAACAACGTGGTTGATACGGGCAGGAAGTTTTGGGACAAGGATCTCTGATAAGACATTGCCTGCTTTCAGAAATGTCCTGACATCGTTGAAATAGATTGCGTTCCTGAATCCGGTGATATACTTGTCGAAATTTTCCGGCAGCGGTTTGTCGCTGATGGTGAACTTGTTTCGGGTGACGACAAATAGATACAGCATTCGATTCTTTTCATCGATGAAGTAGCTTGTTACTGCGGTCTCTGCATCCAGCAGGGTTTGCAGGTCTTTGACTGCGGGTGTGGTCGAGTTGTATTTGAGGTTGAAATATTGCGGGAACTCCGATTCGAGCTTCCTGACGAAGGCCTGGTATTCCTTGTTGAGACTGAAAGATGATTCGCGCAACACTTTCTCTTCTTCTGCGGTGGGTTTCTGGGAGAGCTTCTGTGCAACCAGTGTCATTTCGGATTTAAGCGCTTTCTCGCGATCCAGCAACTCTGAGGGGATGCCGGCATAGGATTTTGCCTGCGAGTCGGAAATGGCCTCCAAAAGGACGGCAGACTTACTCTTCTCGGAAAAATAAAACGCCTTCTCAAGGTACAATCGTTTTGAAAGAGCGTTCTGCGCTATTTCGAAGGCTATGCGTACACCGTCAGCATACACCTCATTGGCGATCGCGCCGAGGGTGAGCTTGTCACTTTCGTTCGATGTTTGCTGGCGAAGCTTGTCGATCAACTTATCCGAAAGCTCCAGCGTTGAAAGCGCGGTTTGCAGCTCGGCGAGCTTCAGGGAATGGCCAAAGTATTTCTTTTCCAATGCCTGGGCTTTGAAATGGAGGGTGTACAGCAACACTTTGCCGTTGTAAAAATCATCCGCTGCAGGATTGACAGCAACCTCCGTATCATCGAAGCCTTTCACGTTGGCGATCAATGCCTGTTGATAGAAGTTGAGGGCCGGGGTGTAGTGATCAGATCCGATCTCCAGGTTACCGATCTGATTCAGGAC
Source organism: uncultured Chryseosolibacter sp. (assembly GCA_966095595.1). Taxonomy (GTDB): domain Bacteria; phylum Bacteroidota; class Bacteroidia; order Cytophagales; family Cyclobacteriaceae; genus Chryseosolibacter. Next base: position 16,103 of record CBHTUB010000042.1, read on the forward strand.
ATTGGCGATGTCAGGATGTTTCTGTCCATAGACGTCACGATACATTTGTAATGCCCTGTCGAAGTATCCACGCGCAGCCTTCTTGTCGTTCATCCGCAGGTACGTCTGTCCGAGGTTCAATAGCGCGAATGCCTTCGATGGATGCGGTGCGGTAAAGAGCTTCTCCCAGATCTTCAATGCATTTTCAAAGTTGTTCACGGCATCTCCGTACAGTTCCAGTTCCCGGTACACGAATCCGGAGTTGATGTTGGCGATAGCGATCTTGGGATGTTCGTTCCCGTGAAGCGACTGATAGAGCGCCAGAGCCTTGTCGTAGTAGTCAAGTGCCTTATCGTTGTCCACGCGGACGTAGGAGAGTCCCAGGTCGTTGTAGGAAGCTGCTATGAGCTCATGTTTTTCGGGCAACAGTTTTTGCCTGATCGACAACGCCATCATTAACTGTTCCTGGGCCTGCGAAGTTTTTCCCAGGACGTTGTAGAGTTGTCCCATGTAGCTCAGGGCCCGTGCGCGATCGAGGCTGTTGGTGATCTGTTGCTGATCAAATATTGTCAGTGCGTTTTCGAGGCTTTGCAGCGCGAGGTCATTCCGCCCGATATTGAGGTAAAGCAATCCATAGTTCGTGTCGGTAACGGCAGTGTGAATGGGCGAGGTGCAACGCTCTTTTGCCGTTGTCAACGTTTTTTCCGCTTCCTGGAAATTTCCGGATTGTATGAGGCCTTCCGCTTTTCTATTGAGGATCAGTGATGGTTCTGATGGCGACTTGCCGAGGGCTTCGTTTGCTGCATCGATCGCTGCCTGATAACGCGCATCGATAAGCAAGGAGTCAATTTGCTGGAGGCTTTGACTCGCGCAGACCGTGGTAACCGTAAGCAATAGGCAAATGGAGAATACCTTCATTGGAATCAGAATCGGTGATAGTAGCTGACGGTTGTAACCAGTTCGCGTGTAAGACCGTCGGGATTGTTGTCGCGCTGGACGATCTTGTGTCCGCCGAGTAACTTGATCCCGGAGTGAACGTTAAAACTATATCCGGCGGTAACGATTCCCGACATTGCCAGTCCTTTGGCTCCGTCAGGTTTTTCGCGTTTGCCCTGGGGGTTGGTGATCTCGTCGTTGGTGACCCTGTAAATCGGCAACAGGCCGAGGCTGAAGTTGAATCTTGAAAGCCTGAAGTTGCGCTCGACCCTCACCATCACGTCAGTTCCGCGCTTCAGCTCTTTTGCCTTGCTGTATTTTTTGATGTACTCCGGATCTTCACCGGAATCGGTCCATGCGCCCCAGAGAAATTTGTTCTCATTTTGATTCAATGGGATCTGTATACCCGTCGCGAACAGCCACTGTCTCGTTATGAGCGATATTCCTGTAATGAAGTCGTAGGTGCCCAGACTTGTTTGATAGTACATTGGTAATGGTCTTCCGTTTTCTGTTTTGTCAGAGTGGTTGGAAGGAATTTTTGTTCCGACCGACAGGTTGATGTCAGTTTTTTGACTGCTGTAAAGGTTCCTGGTGAGGCATAGCGAGATATCTCCGAGACTCGACGTGTTGGCCAGTCTTCCCGTGACGGCCTGATAGGGAAGCTTGATCTGGAAAGATGTCTTGTAGTTCAGGCTAAACGTCATATCTGCGGTCGCAACGTACACGACCGGTGTCAGGGTAGTTGTCCCGCGGTAGAAGCTGACTTCCATGGATCTGAGCTTGAGCTCAATTTTTTTATTGAAGGGCTGATCGGGTTTCATGGCGCCCATTGTACAAAATCCTGCGTCACTGCATCCCTGGCTGTAGGCAGCGTGACATGCTGCCAGAAAGAACAATGTGTAAACTATATTACGACAGTGGCTCATTATAGATGGAGGTCGGGTTACGAAGATAAGGAAAACAAGTTATCGCTAAAAACGGCGCCCCGGGTTCCAGGGTTGTGAACAAAAAAGCCCCGGCTGTCCAGGGCTCTTTTATGTTTGACCAGATATAAGATCGTTAATGGTTATCCGATAAAGCTTAAATCCTGATAACGAATAACTGGATTTTGGTTCATTACATTCCCAGAGATTGATTTTCCGTTGAAGCAAGCTCCAGGATCTTTTCGTATTCGGCAGCGGTGAGATCGTTGAAGAAGTAGTGTACTGGGTCAACCTGATTTCCATTGATGAGCACTTCGTAGTGGAGGTGAGGTGCCGTGGAGAGTCCGGTATTGCCGACATATCCGATGAGGTCGCCACGTTTCACGTTTTGACCTACACGGACCGCAAAATCGTGCATGTGCGCATAGCGTGTACGGTAGCCGAAGCCATGATCGACTTCCACTACTTTTCCATAGCCACTGAATTTCACATCCACGACCGCGACTTTTCCATCTGCCGTAGCATAGATCGGTGTTCCGATACTGGCAGCAAAGTCGATCCCCGTATGCATCTTTTTTACTTTGTATACCGGGTGAACTCTCCATCCGAATCCGGAGGCGAGCGCGATCAGTTGTTTGTTGGAGATCGGTTGGATAGCCGGAATGGCGGCGTAGAGTTTTTCCTTTTTCTCCGCGAGTCGAACGACCTCATCCTGCGATTTCGATTCTATGTAAAGTTTTCTGCGAAGCTTGTCTACTTTTTCGTGAAGGCCGACAACGAGATTTTCGCGCGAGATACCTTTTTCACGGATGTCGGCATAACGGTCTGCGCCTCCCACACCTGCATCGCGGACGGATTTTTCTATCGGCTCGGCGCCGAGTACGACGCGGTAAATGTTGTCGTCGCGATGCTCGATGTTGTTGAGGATCTTGCTGAGGAGCTCAACATCCTGGTTCAGCTTATCGTAATAGAATTCGAGTTCCTTTACTTCATTTTTAAGGATCAGCTCTTTGGGCGATTCGAAGTAATTACTATACATGATCAGCAGGCCCACGGCCATTACCACGGTCAGTGAAAGAATCCCCAGGGTGTTGAGAATGACATCACTTTTCTTCGTGCGGACGCGCTCGTACTTACAGGTTTCGGTGTCGTAGTAGTATTTAATCCGTGCCATACGCTGTACAATTATACATTTTGTGGACGAAACGGCTTTATCACGTCTTCGTTGCACTCGATAAACGGTCCTTCGAGCAGGTCAATGCAATAGGGGATGGCGGGAAACACAGCATCCAGACATTGCCTGATCGCTTTAGGCTTACCAGGTAAATTTACGATTAACGTTTTATTTCTTATCCCTGCGGTCTGCCGCGAAAGGATAGCCGTTGGTACGTATGTAAGACTTTTGGCCCTCATCAGCTCTCCGAAGCCTGGCATCATCTTGTCGCACACCGCCTCGGTGGCTTCCGGAGTAACATCGCGTTTTGCGGGCCCTGTGCCACCTGATGTAATGATCAAGCAGCAGTTTCTGCGATCAGCCATCTCAATCATCGTCTGCTCTATCACGGGCTGTTCGTCTGGAATAATGGCATATTCCTTTTCCCAGGGACTCCTGAGATATTCGTTCAACGTATCTGCAATTGCTATGCCCGGCAAATCTTTATAGATTCCCTGACTCGCACGGTCTGAAATGTTGATTATGCCTATTCGGATCACCATTGGTATGTCAGATTTCAAAATCTCAGATTTCAAATTTCACGTGGTCAAAACCGGAACCGTAAAATGTGAAATTCGATTTATTTCACTTTCAGGTTCAGTTTTTCGGATCTGCCCTTCTTGAAAACCTGCCTCCCCTTATTGATTCCTTTTCTGATCTCTTTCTGCGTTTCTGCCGGCAGTTCGAGAATATTCCTGCAGTCTTCAGAGCAACATCCGTTGTATTTCGCAGCGCAGTCCTTACACTGGATGAAAAGCAGATGACAACCGTCGTTCTTACAGTTCGTGTGATCGTCGCAGGGCTTGCCGCACTGGTGGCATAACGCGATGATATCGTCACTGATGCGTTCACCGAGGCGCTCGTCGAATACGAAATTCTTGCCTATGAATTTATTTTCAAGACCTTGCTCTTTCACATCCTTCGCATACTTGATGATGCCCCCTTCGAGCTGAAATACATTTTTAAATCCGAGATGTTTCATCCATGCACTTGCCTTTTCGCAACGGATACCGCCGGTACAATACATCAATAGATTTTTGTCTTTCTGATCTTTCATGAGATCTTCGACAACCTGAAGCTCTTCGCGGAATGTATCGACATCGGGACAGATCGCATTTTTGAAATGTCCCACTTCACTTTCATAATGATTGCGCATGTCCACGATGAGGGTATTGGGATCATTGGCGAGCTTGTTGAACTCCTCTGCCTTCACGTGAACGCCGGAATTGGTGACATCGAACGAAGCATCGTCCAATCCATCCGCTACGATCTTTTTTCTGACAAGTATCTTCAGCTTGAAGAAGGATTTTCCGTCGTCCTGGACTGCCACGTTGAGCCTGACGTTGTTGAGAAAATCGATGCTGTATAAAAAAGTTCTGAATTGTTCGAAATTGGATTCAGGGACGCTGATCTGGGCGTTGATACCTTCATTGGCCACATAAATCCTTCCCAGCACGTTCAGCTGTTCCAGGCCTTTGTACAGCTGGTCGCGAAACTCCGCCGGCGATAAAATGTGGTGGTATTTGTAAAATGAGATGGTGACCCTTTTTTCGGGTGCAGTCCGGATCTTCTCCTTGAGAAGACGTCC
>CBHTUB010000043.1:0-20697 GCA_966095595.1 uncultured Chryseosolibacter sp.
GGCTTTGAAAACCAGTTCATGACGAAGATGTTCCGCATATTTCAGCAGTTGCATAGCAAGGAGTCGGAGTATGAGGGGAAGGGTATAGGCCTGGCCATTTGCCAGCGTATCATGGCTAATCATGAAGGCTATATAATTGCACATGGAGAGCCGGGTATGGGGGCGAAGTTCAAGTTATTTTTTCCTATAGAGTCGTAAGGTTCTATGAAGTGCGCTCATTCGGGTTCACCATATTACCTGCCCACGTCGTCCTACTTTTCTTTTGCGTCGCCAGAAGAAAAGTAACAAAACCTGTCTGCCGTCAGGCAGGGAAAAGGCGAAACTTAAACATGCTGCCTCGCGCACGTGCCGGGACGCGCCAGCGTTTAAGTTATGCTCACGCGCCCGTACAAAAGGTACTTTGAGTTATGACCGAGCGTTTAAGAATGCATTTCACTTCAAAAATCTTAAATCTTAAATCAATCTCCGTGAGCTGCTCCATATCTCTTCACTCCACTATTACTATTCTCTCTATTACTATTCTCTCGTTTTGAGATGCGCCATCACGCATCTGATCTCTCCGTAACTATAAAGGTCACCCAACGCTTGTTTGATGGGTGAAAGGCGCTCGCTGCCGAGATCTTTCACTGCTTTTTCGATCACAGGAATTTTGTCGACGCTCACGACTTGTGTGATGTCCAGCTTTTTTCGTTCCACATAAAATGCGAGGTGACCTTCGATGGTTGACAGCGTCATGGAACGCACGGAAGCAATTTCCTGGGTCGTCTTTCCATTCATGAACAGTGTCAATGTCTGTTGTTTGGTGTCTGAGTCGCGCTCGGGAGCTTCGCGACGTTCTCGTTTGGTGGATTTTTCGGATATACGGCTTTGGAGTCCATGCTCCGCGCAGTATTCCCTTACCACCTTGGTGAATGCGTCACCGTATTTTTCAATTTTAATTTTTCCAAAGCCTGTGATGTTGGCAACGTCCGAAGCAGAGAACGGCATATAGCCGGCGAGTTCTTTCAGCGATGCATCGGACAGGATCACGTAGGCCGGAACTTCTTCGAAGGAGGCAAGCTCTCTTCTCAGGTCTTTCAGGCGGTTGAACAATGCATGCTCGTATTGCATTTCTTCTTCTGCGACTTTGGTGGCACCGGACATATCGACCACTTTCGACTTTGTCAGCATCACTTTTTCCTTCCCTGAAAGCACAGCGGAACAGCATTGGGTCGTTTTAAGCACCGGGTACTGTCCGCCGGATTGTTCGAGATAGCGGCGCTCGACAAGCTCGCGGATGATCTTTTTCCATTGCTCCTTATCCATATCGGCGCCGACGCCGTAGGTCTTCAGGCTGCGGTGTGCTTCGGTGATCTTTGCACTATCTGAGCCACGGAGAAAATCGATGACGAAATTTGCGCCATACGATTCATTCAGACGTACAATAGCCGATAACACTTTCTGTACATGCGTCGTGGCATCATACATTTCGACGCTGGAAAGACAGACATCACAATTCCCACAGTACTCGTCTGTATTTTCGTCAAAATAATTCAATAAGTATTTTCTCCGGCACGTGACCAGCTCGCCGAACCTGCCCATCTCTCCGAGCTTTTTCAGTGCGATAGCCGTTTGTTCTTCGTTGCCTTCGATCTGTGCAAATTTTTTCAGCTTGATGAGGTCGCCGGCGGAATAAAAGAGCAGCGCCTCGCTGGGCAAGCCGTCACGACCCGCGCGACCGGTTTCCTGGTAGTAGCTTTCGATATTTTTTGGGAGATCCATGTGCACGACGTAGCGCACGTTCGATTTGTCGATACCCATCCCGAAGGCGATGGTGGCGACGATGATCTTCACGTCATCACGCTGAAATTTTTCCTGGTGACGTGCGCGTAGGGTGCGGTCCATGCCTGCATGATAGGGGAGTGCGTCGAAGCCACACTCCGAGAGGTCTTGTGCGAGTTGCTCAGTGGACTTTCTCGAGAGGCAATAGATGATCCCGGAATCCTCGCGGTGCGATTCAAGGAAGTGAAGCAATTTTTGGAAATGCCCCTGCTTCGGTTCGACGGTGTAACGGATGTTGGATCTGTTGAAGCTCGATACGAAGACCGCAGCATCCCGCAGTTGGATCTTTTCGACGATGTCGCTGCGTGTCAGGTTGTCGGCGGTGGCGGTCAGTGCGATAAAGGGAACGTGTGGAAGTTGGGCGCGAAGTTTGGAGAGCATCAGGTATTCAGGCCTGAAGTCATGTCCCCAGTGGGAGATGCAATGCGCTTCGTCTATGGCCACCAGGCTGATATCCATGTTTCTCAGTATATTCAAAAAAGAAAGAGAATTCCCGAGAAGCTTTTCCGGCGCGAGGTAGAGCAGCTTCAACTTTTTCGACTTCGCCTGTTCAAGGATCTCTTCTTGCTCGCCTGTTTCCTGCGTCGAGTTGAGATAGGCAGCGTTGATGCCGTTCAATTTCAACGCATCCACCTGATCTTTCATCAATGCGATCAGCGGAGAGATCACAATGGTCAATCCGCTAAAGCACAATGCCGGGATCTGGTAGCAAAGCGATTTTCCACCACCCGTCGGCATCAATGCGAAAGTATCCCGCTTCGCCAGGACGGAATTGATGATCGCTTCCTGATGAAGCCTGAACGAAGCATATCCAAACTGCTCGTTCAGGATTTTGAGAGGGTTATATGTCATAAAATCAATAATACTGCTCATGCACGGCAAAGATAATCAAGCTGCGCCCAGCATGATATCTTTATAGTGCTCCCAGCCGGTTTCCGTTTTCTCAAGGACCGTAATGCGGTCACAGAGAAAATGTTGATTGCTGTAATTCAGGCTTTTCAGATACGGCCAGCACTTCAGAAAATCCTCCGTGCTCAGGTTTTTCGCGATGGCAATGTTCGGAATATAGGTCGGCTCCTGCTTCACAATGCGTTCGAACAGGTCCTGAATATGGTACTTGTTCACGATGTCCATATAGATGGAGCGTTGTGAGCCGTTGTAGAATACACCGAAGTCTTTCAGAAAAACGTTGAACGGTTCGATCTCCGCGGCGCGGGCTTCCACAAATCGCAGCAGGTGCTTCATCTTCACTTCATTCTCCGTATAATGGAAAAGTGAAACGTGCGCACGCGTGTGGCGGTCCTGCAGCTCTTTCCCGACCAGGTACTGCACGTCGTCTTTCAATACCGATACGTCGCTCACAATGTGGCGCGGGGGAGCAATGATAAAAAAGAGCTCGGTGACTGCGGGTTGTGTTTTCCGGATCGCCTGTGGTCTGATTACGCCTCGTGGTTTCATAGTGCTTTGTATTATTTTCATACGAGTTACCATCCGTGAATGACAACTCGTGTCACAGTTTATTTTCGTTTGATATAACTTGAAGTTCCCTTGAAAAGATTTACTTCCATGCGCACCCGCTTGTTCACTTCTATGGTATTGGCACGGATCAATTTTTCGACACCGTGCTTGTGCTTGATGAAGTCTATCGCCTGATAAAGGTTGATATCTTCTTCCGTATCGTCGAAGAGATCGATTTGATGCGTTCCGTGTACGAGTCCGCTCAGACGAACGCCCACGAGCCTGATCAGCATTCTTCTATTATAAAGCTTATCGAACAGCTCATGTACAACTTTCAGGAGCTGATGGTCGGAAGACGTATAGGGAATCTGCATTTGTTTTGTCTCCGTGTCGAAGTTGGCATAACGGATCTTTACTGTGACACAGGATGTCAATTTCTTCTGCTCGCGGAGGCTGAAGGCAACTTTCTCTACCATCGCGATGAGGATCGACTTGAGCTTCTTCACGTCGATCGTATCTGAATCGAAGGTGCTTTCCGTGGAAATAGACTTTTGTTCACTGTAGGGAACGACAGGAGAGTTGTCGATGCCGTTGGCTTTGTTCCAGAGCGACATCCCATTTTTACCGAAGGCGCTCACCAGGAATTGCATGGGCATCTCGCGTAGCGTTTGCACGGTGCGCACACCCATGTCATATAGAAAGGAAGCAGTTTGCTTGCCGATCATAGGGATCTTTTCCACGCCGAGCGGGGCGAGGAAATCTTTTTCGGTTCCGTGCTCGATAAACTGCTCCGCGTTGGGCTTGAACTCACCGGTGGCAACTTTTGAGACAAGCTTGTTCACAGACATGCCCAGAGAGATAGGCAGTCCCGTCTCCTTTATAATATTGGAGCGAAGCTCTTTCGCCCATTTGAATGCGCCATAATATTTGTCCATTCCGCTCGCGTCGATGTAGAACTCGTCGATAGAAGATTTTTCGAATGACGGGGCCTGTTCTTCGATGATCTGGGTCACGTCGTGGGAAGAATGACTGTACGACTCCATATCGCCCGAGATCACAATGGCATCGGGACAAAGCTGGAGGGCGAGGTACATGGGCATGGCGGAGTGAACGCCAAAACGCCTGGTCTCATAGCTGCACGCGGCCACAACGCCACGTCTGCTGCTCCCGCCTATAATAAGGGGTTTGCCCTTCAGTTTCGGGTTCTTTTTGCATTCCACCGCTACGAAGAAAGCGTCGAGGTCCAGATGAATGATGTTTCGTTCCACGACACTAAGTAACTAAAATTATTAGACATGTGTTTTTTATTTGAACTAATTTTTTTAGTTTTACGAAGTCGTTTTTGCCATAGCGACAAAACCCTGTCGCTCACTGTAAAAAGGTGGGTGACAGGTCCTATTTTTTAAGTCCTGAACGCCGTTGGCGCCTTCATTGGTGAAGTGCGGTGCGAAGGCTATTATTGTAACATAACCACCCCCAATATGGTAATCAGCAAGAACCTGAAATTCCTGCGCACGCAGCTGGAGCTCACACAAAAACAGCTAGCCGAAAAGCTCGGACTCAAACAAGCTGCCATCGGCGCATACGAAGAGGAGAGAGCAACCCCACCACTGTCGTGTTTGCTGGACCTCTCGAAAATATTCAAGGTCAACCTCGACCTGCTCGTCAACCACGACCTCAGCCGCCTGCCGAAATCAGAGTGGAAGGCGTTGCAGCTGTCACGTGGAAAAGAAATTCTTGCCATCAGTGTAGATAAGGACAACCGCGAGAACGTGGAGCTGGTAACACAGAAAGCCTCTGCGGGATATATCGCAGGATACCAGGATACAGAGTTTATAAAGGATCTTCCGAAGATCAGCCTGCCTGTTTTATCAAGAAACCAAACCTACCGTGCTTTTGAAATCCAGGGCGACTCGATGTTACCCGTTCAGCCGGGGTCATTGATCTTTGGAGAATACGTTGAAAGTCTTGCCTCCGTAAAAAGCGGCAAACCCCACGTGCTCGTCCTAAACGACGGCATCGTCTTCAAACGCGTCTTCAATTTCCTGGACGACGAAGGCAAACTTTTACTCGTCTCCGACAACAGACTCTACGAGCCCTACACGATCTCGCCGGATGATGTGCTGGAGGTGTGGAGGGCGCACGGATATTTCTCGACGAAGTTTCCGGATATTGATGGGGGGTATCAGGTGAATTTGATCGAGCAGCTTGCGTTGCAAGTGGTGGATTTGCAGGGGAAGGAGGAGAGGAAGAGGAGGTAGAGCATCCGGACGAGCTTACCGTTAATTTTTTTAACCGCGGAGGCGCAGTGGACGCAAAGATCCGCAGGGCAATTCTCTGCGAAAATCCTCGCGCCTCCGCGTCTCGGCGGTTCAATTTCGAAGGCAATTTCGAAACAAATCGTCATTGGTGCACGCTTTGTTTTCCAATATCTTTACCTCATACAAATATTAAAAAGGTAATAGGGGAACTAATGGTTTACAACCTGAAATGGCTCATTGATAAGTTTGAAAAGGGTGAACCCATCAAATACATTTTCTTCTGGGGACACTCAAATAAAAGCAACGAAGAAGTTGGCAAGTTTGTATTCAGCCAATGGTATCCTTCGCCGTTTGTGGTTGACAACATCGAATATAAAACATCGGAACATTGGATGATGGCTCACAAGGCAAAACTCTTCGACGACAACGAGATCTTCGAAAAGATCCTGAAGGCCGACAAACCCGGAGAGGTCAAAGAGCTCGGCCGGCAGATCAGGGGCTTTGACGAAGCAAAGTGGAACGAGAATAAATTCGCGATCGTTAAAACCGGCAACATTTATAAGTTCTCCCAAAACGCAAAGCTCAGGGACTTCCTGATCGGCACCGGTGACCGGGTGTTGGTAGAAGCGAGTCCCACGGATGTTATTTGGGGAATTGGATTAACTCAGGATGCTAAGATGATCGAGAATCCGCATACGTGGAGAGGGGAGAACTTGTTGGGGTTTGCGTTGATGGAGGTGAGGGATACTATATCAATCTCTTGATTCCTAAACCCTGTGAGGCACCAATGTGAATTTGACAACTGAAGGAAAGCTTTCAGTTGAATCTGCTCATGAATCTCACTATTGAGAATATTGTAATTTATCTCGGATCAATTACGCCTTGTCGTGGGTAAGTAGTATATCCGACTCACCTATATGTCGATTGACTAATGTTACAAGGAGCGAGCTAAAATTAAATAAGCCGGCAAATGGCATACTTAATTGCGAGCAACAGTTTATTTTTCAAACAATTTGTTCGCCGCAATTAGTTTGGGACCCTCAAGTTTTATCGTTTTAGAATTTTCTCTGATAAATGAGTCTTTGCCGACAAAAGAGAGTTGCCCTTGTTTAGGAACTCTCATTCTTAAAACTGTCAAACCCTTATATTCGATTACATCAAACTGACTTAAAACATGACTTTTAAGTGGTTCAGAAAGATTGGACGACGTGATTTTTCCAAGAAGCTTGTTTACATAATCATCGTAAGAACCCTTAATCAAAGGTAATTCTCGGTCAATTCCTACGACATACCTTTGATTAATGATTTTATAATCGACTTTGTCTAAGTCCTTTATTCTCTGAGCATCGGACTCTTTGTCGGCAACGCCAATAAAGACAAATCCGTCTGCATCGGGACCAACATTTGCGATTCCACATATTGTCTCTATTATTTCATCGTATAGAGACGTGTTAATCTTTCGCTTATCAGAAAGATCGTAAAAACCTTGCTTACACTCATACCTGTTCGATTCAATTTTCGCCCTTCTTATGGAGTTTTCAAAATCAAGCGCTAGTCCGGCGCCATGTTTCAGGACCGGTGGATCTTTTTTCGCGAAGAACTTTTGAATTAAGCCAATGGTAGTATTAATATTTTTTTCGCGGTCCTTTGTTACCGCGTAATTGGCCGAGGAAATCATTTTCTTTTGAAGCCCACTCAGTGCGCTAACTATTTTATCGAACTCAGCAGGCGATTTTTCCTCTTTAACAACCAAATGAAAAAATGCCATAAAGATGGAAAAAAATGACTCCTTGACTGGATTCCGGGATTTGGGGTTCACGGTGTCGATAATCGTTTTTCCTTCTGAGTCGAAGACGTTCTCAATTATTGAAAAAGTAACTTTGATCTCATGAATCAACCTATCGGAGCCATATTTAATTAGATCCGTATTTAGCTCTTTGTGATCAGAGCTTTCTGGATCGTATATGGCGTTAAATAAATCCCTACTTTTTGCAATGGGTTCATCCTTAAGTATTGATGCCACAATGTCGAGCATTATTTCTTCGTCTTCGCTGTCGCGTAATTGCTTTTTCCAAATGATTCCATGTTTACACCAAAAAATGTTCTCAGCAATTAATCCATAGCCAATTTTTTCGCGATTTGAATCAATGCTTATTTCGGGCATTTCCGATAGGTTCAGAACATCTTCAGAAGAATCTCCTCTTATTTCAGAAGAAAGTTTTCTTATTACATCCGAAAATTTGTCAAGCATGCCCGCCTGCCTTTTTTCTTGAGGACTTAACTGCTTACCTCCAGAGTTAATTCGCCCGAAGATATCTGTTACTATCTTCTCATCAGCTGATGGATAAACCGTAATTGCTAATTGATAATCTAAAAAATTTGCGCAGCTTTTTGCATCCAAAAGGGCTTTTTTATCAGTAACCATCTCAAACAATCCTTCATCTGCTGACTGTTTCGCTCGTGATGACTGCGAAACGTCAAAAAACAAACCTCGGATTGCAAATCGATTTTCGATAAAAGAGATTATAGCATTCATTCGTTGTAATCCATCTATTAGCTCCAATTTGTTATCCTTTGTCTGTGCTAGCAGGACAAGAGGAATGGGCAGATCTTTAAGTATACTGTCAATCAGAAACTCTTTCTCATCGACGGTCCAAACTAATTTTCGCTGATATTTTCTGTTTACAAGAAATTTTCCCTCGGCATAAGTCCTATATGCCTCTTGGATGCTCATACCTCTCGGTGTAATGCTCATATCGATGCCTTTATAAAATTGCTGCTCATGGCCGAAGATAAGAAATTCTTGATATCAACTGGATAAATTTTCCTCCCTCGATTGTACCCGTTAAACAGGACCGAAGCAATTTTTTGAACCATACAATTTGTCACTCAACAACTTCCCTCCACTCGATTTCTACGACATCCAGAAAATTAAAGAGTCCTTCAAGGTCGAAAAGAATGGATTGTATGTCTTGAAAATCTTTCCCGTCAGCGTTCTGGAGATATTCAATGAACATATTTCTGAGATTCTTATTTACTCGCCTTGCCGGATGATATTTCAGAAATTTTGCAAGGGCGTCTCTAAGAGTAGGAGACAGGATAGGTGACGTTTCCGGTGAATTCATGTTGAGAGTGTTTAGTTACTACATGTTGTTGCTTAAAGATCAGACTGAATTCGTTTCGTTCTACAACCAACTTTAGTAGCTGAGCAAGAAAAAAGTTAAAAGCCTTCGGCGCTCATTTTAAGAAGCTATGTCTATCAAAAGGCCTGACTCAGGAACAACTGGCAGACCGCGCTGGTGTTTCAGAGAATACTATTGTCACGTTAGAAGGAGGGAAGCTCAATACAACAATCGCCACGTGTTTCGAGAGCGCGAAAATGCTTGGCGTTTCGTCACGGGATCTGTTCGATTTTTAAATTACATGCCCCTTCGAACCTCATAGTTCGGGAGACCAGTGACGCTGAGAAGGATATTCATTGTCGCACACTTGCAGAGTTGTTTAATGGAATTTCCTGAGCCCAGGCCCGTTTGAATTATCGTGATTCTTTGCGAGCCAGGTTTCGAATGCTTTGGTAGTTTTAAATTCGATTGTTGGAAGAGCATTTAATTTAGTAATGTGAATGATGGCCTCTTTTCCGTTCTATATGCACAGTTGTATGCAATTGGCCCACGCGACTTCACCATTTTAATTTTCCCGGGTCTTTTGATATATCCTCGATAAACCGCGTTTCCCACTTGTCCAACGGAATAGCTATTTCCTCTTGCTCATCATCGAACATAATCCATCTTCTGGTTTGATTCGAAAGACTTCTCAATTCGTCAATTTCCTCTTTCGTTATTTTGTCATGTCCAAAGTCACGGGGTCCGGAAATAACAGCGTCCCACAAAATATACTCTGTGTCTGTCATCCAGACAGCGCTATAACATTTCTCTGAGATTTCACTCATCAAGTCGGCTAGTCGTCTTTCGTCCCTGGTTAAATCCTTTCTCATTGCTGGCTATTGGCGCTAACGTCCGAATATAGGGATTTTCCGATATCACTTGTAGCTAACTGGCATGATTACCCGGCATGGTCTTTCCACTGTTTCAGAGAATACCATGTCCACGTTAGAAGGGTGCGCCCCAAAGGCCAGGTTAAATATTGGATAGTCCGTACGCTCCTGGCTAATTGCCCATCTTTCCTAAAATTCTTTCTGGTTCGCAGCAATTAACACTAATACCGAATGAATTAAAATAACAATCCCAGTTGCCAGAAACTGTTGCGATTTACTTTTTCCGAGATCAATTATCAGCCCATACAATGGAAACTGGCCAAGCAGGACAATCCAAACTAGCGGCCCGCCACCGCTTTTAAAAACGTCAAAAAGAAAAAAGGTTGGATAACACAACAATGTCGGAAGCGGCGTTCCGTGTCCGCCGCCTGCTGTTACAATTGAGACCAACATGATCGGAAGAGTCAGTATTGCCAGTCGTAACGTCCACTTGTATTTCATTCGTAAATTTCCTGGGTAATGAGTCTATTTTATACACAATTTCCGGTACAGTACTTTGTCGCGATACGTCAACTATAATCTTTGATTTCCAAGCCCAGCTTTGAACCAACTTTCTGCAGGCGTTTTAAAACCCAGTCTTTCGATGAGCTATCTCCGATCAATATCTTTTCCTCATCGCTGAATTTTATATAGCCATTAAAGTGCGTGCCTGTTACGTAATGATTTTTATAGGTCTGTCCATACACCTGAGTTTTCTTTGACCTGGTCAGATAGAGATACTGTATTTGATTGAATTTGATTTTCTGTCCCGATCTTAAACCGAGGATCCAGACATATTCCCGGTAATACTTCTTGTCCAGATTGATTTCCAACCGGTATTGTGTTGTGACCAGAATTAGTCCGACCAGGAATAGTCCGATGGAAAGAAGTGTTTTTTCGGCTATACCGAATACGCTACCAATCATCAGTCCAACACCGAGGACCGCGAAGAAAAACGGTAGATAGTTTTTTATTTTAAAATCCATGTCTTTTTAATTACCGGGGCCAACGATCCAGCTGTCAATTTAGTGATCTGTATTGGATCACAAGATTACTATTCTAAAGGCCTCTCCATATCAAAACTCAAACTTCTTCTCACGGGCTACGCCCTGTGCTCGTCGCCGGCCGTATTGTCCCGATTAAAGCTTTAGCTCTCCACTCCTAAAATACATTTTCATATTGGAGCGTGACTTTTTTCTCGTCCCTTCTTTTCCGTCTATATCCCACTGAGAGGAGTAGTAATCTTCACTTTTAAATTCAACGTACCCATAGATTATTTTACCCGAGCCCTTTGTGGGCATCTCTGAAATGATTGCCCTGGTATCGTGGCATGGCACTTCAAGCCGGTCAATCAGCTCGGTTTTTTCTCCGTAGGCATAGGCCGGGAAATCGTCTGAGCTTAACATGTGATAAACTGTAGCCTTATTATTGATGACCTTTATCGCAAAAC
This sequence comes from uncultured Chryseosolibacter sp., assembly GCA_966095595.1. Taxonomy (GTDB): domain Bacteria; phylum Bacteroidota; class Bacteroidia; order Cytophagales; family Cyclobacteriaceae; genus Chryseosolibacter. The sequence goes on from CBHTUB010000043.1 coordinate 11,024, forward strand.
CGCCTCCTCCGAAAAGTCCGATGGCGCCGTCAATGGTCAGTGTATCGCCTTGCCATACATAGAATGATTTAAAATGTAGCTCTTCGGGCTTGCCCTGCGTTGAAAGCACCAGACTATCATTCTCGTAAAATTCAAACTCCAGGTTATTTTTAAAGACCTGAAATCCCACATTCGAACTATTTATTTCTTCATATTTCCCTGCGCTCCTGAAATGCTTTTCAGCCTCGTCCCTGATTGCAGGATCGATTACAAGTCCGTCTATGGCGCTTGATTTCGTTTGCTTGCATGAACAGAATGTCGCGAATATCAGGAGTAAACCTATCGGAAACTTCATTGCTTTATTTGTGTGATCAACTTGCCGGCTCAATGCGGCAGAGCTTCGAAATATAGGAATTTCCTGTATAGTCCCGTCGTGCGGAATAATCCGAAGCAAACTGGTATCTTAGCTTATCACCGACATGCATGAGTCGCCTCCTTTCCATCGTTGCATTTCTGATGTCGCTAAACGCGAGCGGACAGTTTATTGTAAAAGACGTTGTTCATGACAACACGGGCGCTCCCATGGCCGGAGTAAACGTTGTCAACAGATCATTGCGAACGAAATAGACCGGCGATTTTTCGCGCTGGATGTCGGAGGATCGTACAATGAGATGAGCGGGGAGGCGAACAGGGTTTAGAATCCGGTGATTATTTTTCAGGTGTGATAGGAGTGACAAAGATCTTCAGCTGGTCCAGCGTCTTAAAAAAACTGGGACTTTATGCGAACATGAATTACAATCCCGATTGGCGGATGTACGAGATCGGGGCCTACAAGGGATTTTATTTCAAAAAATTTACCGGAATAACCGTAATGGGAAAATATTACAACTATGTCGATTTTGAGGGCGTGTTGTTATCGGTCTGGATCAGCATTTTTGACACGCGATCATATTGCAAACATCCTAACGTACAAGTTTCCCGAGATCCAACTCTGGGAAATTCTCTACCGTTCTGTTCAATCGGGTCACACTTTATTGGTGACAGCTGAAGATCTCGTCGTCGTCCGGAAAATAACTTTTTATAATGGAGTAGAGTCTTGGATCGTAGGTTCTTAGCTCTTCCCTCGTATTTATCTCATTGTGGATAAAATTAGCCGGGATCGCTTCACCGTTCACGTTGAACCAGGATTGCACTCCCTCTGCAAAATATTCCCAATGATTGGTTGCCGCATAAGTCTCGCTCCAGAGACCGTTTTTCATAGCCTCGTCATACGACTGCTCCAGCGCAGAGTCTATATTACGATTGACAAATGCTATTCCCAGCACGTGCATTGTATGGGCAAACTCGTGTACAACATTATCTTCATCGAAGTAAGCATCACTTCCGGCACCGTAACACAAAACGTTCTCTTCTCCGCATGTCGTCAGGGGTTTTGCAATTGTAGGTCCCACACCTCTGATCTGATCCCAAAATACTTTAGGGGTTAGGTCTTTGTGCTCGGGCAGATCTGTAGTTACTTCTGTACTGGCCATGATCACCATCCGCGCGCCTTTGCTGATCATCATGTCGAGTACGTCGCGTCTATATGAATCCATTTTGTCGATCGTTTTCTGAACATTGTAAAAAGCTTCATCAGGAACTTTTTCAGAGCTTACTATCGGGATACCTGAAGCATTTAAATACTTTTTGTAAAAAGGGTCCAGCTTTAAAAAAGATGGAAGTGCAGAGACGACGTTATCTGCTGTAGTAAAACTGACTTCATCGCCATAGGTTGTGCCCTCGGCTGTGGTTGCATATGCCCGCACATAGTATGTCGTGCTATACGAAAGCCCGATCAATCTACAGTCGAAGCTGTCCAGGTCGCCCCATGTAGCCGTTTGTGCATTCGCAGAAATCGTAGGTGAGGGGTTGGTGCTCCAAACAACACCCCTGGACATTATTGCGCTTCCTACATCTCCGTTAAAGGTTCCTCCTGTCAACGCCGTGGTAGAGGTAATATTTGAAATGTCTTTAGTATCAACTGAAAAGTGTGATTCATCTTCCCAATTGTCGCAACTGATGGTTAATAATAATAAAAGGATGTTGAAGATCCATTTGACGCAGTTGTAAGAATACTTCTCACCAAGGAATGCCAGAGTTGTTTTCATTTCGGAGTGTATTTTGGATTCGTTTTTTATATGGGTCAATGACAAATCTAAAGTTTCGATAAATTAACGAAAGAGAAAATTCTCTTCGTACTCTCACCCGTGTAAAATCAGAAATAAATATCAGCGTGGGAGGTTGTGCTGAATATATATTGCAGCGTGTTATCAAAGTTGACATAAAGATGATGCGGATCGACTCCTGTGTGGTGTATGAGGCTACATACACTTTGTATTCTGTCGGGAGACGCATTAACCTCCACGGCACTAAACGGCCACTGGCATACACGTCCTTTCTCATTATCTTTAATCATGCAAACCAGAAAACAAATAGCCACCGACTTCCTCCAGCGCGCAGCCAGAGGCGATTCACGCAAAGCGTTCGAGCTATACGTCGGAAAAGACTTCAAGCATCACAATGCTTATTTCAAGGGCGATGGACATACGCTCATGGTCGCCATGGAAGAATCGGCGAAGATCAGTCCGAATAAACTTTTTGAGATTCAACGGGTGCTGGAAGACGGTGACCTCGTGGCGGTGCACTCACACGTACAGCAGGAGAGGCTGGACATGGCCGTGATGCACATCTTCCGTTTTGTTGGGGACAAGATCGTGGAGCTGTGGGATTTCGGGCAGCAGGTGCCGAAGGATTCTCCGAATGAGAATGGAATGTTTTAGAGCTTTGTGACCTTCGTGTCTTCTTTGGGATCTCTGTGTCCTGGGATTTTGACGCACAGAACAACTGGTTGTGATTGGATAAGCCTCGGTTTTTTCACCGCTGAGGCGCGAAGGCGCAGAGGATCGCAGTGAAAAACATTAAATCCAATCGATACCTTTTTTTAATAAACTCAATGTCTTCGCTTCTTCTGAGTTCTCTTCCGGCTGATAATTATAAACCCAGTTTGCCTGGGGTGGAAGGCTCATCAATATCGATTCGGTTCGTCCGTCTGTCTCGAGGCCGAACTTTGTTCCGCGGTCCCACACGAGGTTGAACTCTACGTAGCGACCACGTCTTAAATATTGCCACTGCTTGTGTACCTCGGAATAGGGAAGGGCAGCGTTCTTCTTCATGAAATACGTGTAGATCGGCGCGAAGGCTGAGCCGACGCTCTTCACGAATTCAAACCTCGACTCTTTTGTGAACCCGCCATCAGCCTTCAGGTGATCGAAGAAAATTCCTCCAATGCCGCGTGTTTCGTTACGGTGCCTGATAAAGAAATATTCATCCGCCCACTTTTTGAACTGTGTATAGTAGGAAGGGTGGTGTTGATCACAAACCGCTTTCAGCTGGAGATGGAAATATTTCGCGTCTTCTTCCACCACATAATGCGGCGTGAGGTCGATCCCGCCGCCGAACCACCAGGTGCCATCCGACATTTCAAAATACCGTACGTTCATGTGGATGATCGGAACCATGGGACTGAATGGATGGATCACGATCGAAACTCCGGTTGCGAAGAATTCCGACTTTTGATCAGCGGAAATGTTCAGGGTCTTCAAGGTCGGTTCTGGTGTTGGCCCCCAGACAGCCGAAAAATTGACGCCCCCCTTTTCAATGATATTGCCATTTTCGATAACGCGGGAGATCCCGCCGCCGCCGGCCTGGCGCTCCCATTTATCGACAATGAATTTGCCCTTTTCGTCCGCTGCTTCAAGCTTGTTGCAGATATCGGACTGGAGCTCGCGAAACCACTGACTGATCGATTCTTTGTTCACCATGTGAATTCTATTGCGATGCAAAGTTGTAATAGCGTTCGGGAATAACAAGCACGAAATGCCGCTGATTTCGCCCGGAGGACCATATTCAAACGATTGAGTTTTTTGAAATTGCATTATCTTTGGGCCGGGACCAATCATACCTCAAATGGCCGTTGCAGAGAGCGCAAAGACGAAAAAGAAGATCAAACCGGAGATTCAGCAGGAAACATTATTCAAGGCGTACGAGCTGATGTGCACTGCCCGGCGCATGGCAGAGACCTACGATGAAAACCGCGAGATCTGCAGCAAATACGTTCATAGCACGTCACGAGGTCATGAGGCGATCCAGCTCGCCGCCGGCCTTCAGCTCAGGCCATTCGACTACGCGTCTCTTTATTACCGCGACGAGTCCATGCTTTTGGGCATGGGGATGCAGCCCTATGAGCTCATGCTTCAACTGATGGCGAAAAAGGATGATCCCTTCTCGGGCGGACGCACGTACTATGGTCACCCATCTTTACGCCGCGAAGGTTTTCCGATCATTCCTCACCAAAGCTCAGCTACCGGTATGCAGGCGATTCCCGCGACCGGCATGGCGCATGGTATCGCATATCTGCAATCGCAGGGACTTTTGAAATCTCAGGAGAATCCGGTCGTATTATGTTCACTTGGCGATGGCTCCGTAACGGAAGGCGAGGTAGCCGAAGCATTCCAGATGGCCGTGCTCAGGAAGCTGCCCATCATTTATCTCGTTCAGGACAACGACTGGGGAATCTCTGCTACCGGAAAGGAAATGCGTGCGATGGATGCCTACGAATATGCCGCAGGATTCAAGGGGATGGAAAGAATGGCTGTCGATGGTGCCGATTTTGTCGATTCATACCTTGGACTGAAAAAGGCGATCGATTTCGTTCGCAAGAAGAGAACTCCGATACTCGTACATGCCAAATGTCCGCTGCTCGGTCATCATACCTCCGGCGTTCGGAAGGAGTGGTATCGGGGCGAGGACCTTGATGAACATCAAAAATCCGATCCGATCATAAAGCTCAGACAATATCTTCTCGACATCGGCGAGACCGACGATACTTTACAAACGCTCGAGCAACGCGCATCTACCAGGGTTGCACAGGATTACACAAAGGCATTGAATTCCCCCGATCCGGACAAGGACGATTTTGCGTCACATGAATTTGCCGAGACGCCGATCAAAGAGGAGGAAGGTGAACGGTCTCCGAAGGGCGCCGAAAAAGTGGTGATGGTCGATGCTGCCCTGAAAGCGGTTGATGAGATCCTGAGAAAACATCCGGAAGCGTTGTTCTATGGACAGGATGTCGGCCGGAGATTGGGAGGGGTATTCCGTGAAGCGGCGACGCTCGCGCAAAAATATGGCGACGAGAGAGTCTTCAATACGCCCATTCAGGAGGCGTACATTGTGGGATCGACGGCGGGAATGTCTGCGGTAGGTGCGAAGCCTATTGTTGAGATCCAGTTTGCCGATTACATCTGGCCTGCCCTTAACCAGCTCGTTGAGGAGCTTTCGAAGAGTTGTTACCTGTCGAAAGGCAAGTTCCCGATACAATCCCTCATCCGTGTTCCGATCGGAGCTTACGGCGGTGGTGGTCCCTATCATTCAGGCAGCGTGGAATCAACCTTGCTGACCATAAGAGGGATCAAGGTAGTGTATCCTTCCAACGCCGCCGATATGAAAGGTTTGCTGAAGGCGTCGTTCTACGATCCGAATCCCGTAGTACTTCTGGAGCACAAGGGTCTTTACTGGTCGAAGGTGGCCGGCACGGGCGAGGCAAAAACCGTCGAGCCCGACGAGAACTATGTGATCCCATTGGGCAAAGCCAGCATTGTTCAGACCGCATCAGACGAGAATATAGAAAACGGAACATCGGCGACGATCATCACCTATGGAATGGGTGTCTATTGGGCCAAAGAGGCTTCGAAGAGCTTCCCTGACCAGATAGAGATCATCGACCTGAGAACACTCAATCCCCTCGACTGGGAAACCATTAGGACATCCGTTGAAAAACACAGCAGGGCGTTTGTCCTGACGGAGGAACCGCTCATGAACTCATTTGCCGAGTCGATCGCAGGGCGCATTTCAAAAGAATGTTTCAAACACCTCGACGCTCCTGTGTGGACTTTCGGAGCTTCGAACCTTCCTGCGGTGCCGTTGAACGTGGACCTGGAACGGATGATGTTGCCGAATGCCGGGAAGGTAGCAATGGAGATCGGCAAGTTGCTGGACTTCTGATCAACAGCAGACAAACCATTTTTGTGTCCCAGATTTAATCACCCGTAAAGATCACGGGTCGATTTTTCACCGCAGAGGCGCAAGGCGCTGAGGTGCGCAAAGGAATTGTAAGCTGGAACGTCTAGCGTAGTTTGTCGATGCGTTTCTCTGCCTCGCGGCGATAATAGGAAAGATAAGCCGGATAGGATTCGCTCGCAGCGATCGCTTGCTGATAGAATTGTCTTGCAGAGATGGTCTTGTTCAGATGTTCTTCGATCATTCCTTCGAATAGGAGGGAAGTTGTCTCGAAAAAATCATGTTCAGCTTCCTGTAGCTCCTTTAGTAACGTGCCGGCTGTCCGGTAGTCTCCAACTGCGAGTAGTGCTTCGATGTAGCATTCCCTGAATTTCAGATTGCGCGGATATTTCTCCGACATTCTTTTTCCGACCTCCAGCGCACGCGGATAGTCTTTTTCAAAATGTTGCAGAATGTGGAAATAATAAATGGCAGCTTCTGTCCCCACCATCGCAGGAGAGAATGCCAGGTCGCCGAGTATTGCTTTGCCTTTTTCCTTGTCACCCGGCCTCAGCGTCGATAAAACGATTGCAGCGGCGGCATTGGTCTCGGAATAGTGTCCGGCGAAATAGAGGTAGATTCCCTGCATAAATCTCATCTCGGGTGTCGTGACGGAATCCCTGAAGCTTCCATTGATCTTCGGGTACATGGAGGACAGGTAGTCCATCGCTTTCAGCTTTTTGCCTTCGGTGAAATGGTATTCGGCCAATAGCAGGGAGGTGATCACCGACCTTTCATCGCTTTCTGTTGTGGCATGAAGGCTGCTGACGGCCTGCAGGTAATCCTGACTTTGAGTCGAGTAGGTGACAGGGAGGTGCTCCCAGCGGAGACGATAAATGTCCAGCAACTGTTTTTGCTCCGCATCGCCATCAAACGTACTCAGAAGATGCTTGCTCTCTTCAAAGCTCCAATTGTAGATGGAGTCGAGGATAGCGAGTTGTCGTGTGTCGTATTGCTGGGCAACGGTATGGGTAGTGCAGAGTAGCGTCCACGCCAGTGCGATCACATACCACCTTGACTTCATGTTACCAGCTAAATCCGTATTTGATGCCCAGATAAACGCACGGGACAGATTTCTTTTCTTCGCCGGTTGCCAATATCGATCCGCCTGTGGGCAGGTCGATGATCTCATGAGTCTGGCGCGTGATGTTACGATAGCCTACGCCGAAATAAACGTCCCACACAACGCCGTCGAGTGCCCAGCTCTCGCTCACGTAGCCAAGCTTGAGATAGGTTTCCGTGAAGGTGTATCCGGCATCGGCATCACGAACGATCAGGTCAGACCCGTTGGCGGAGTATTCGACAGGGGCCGTAACGTTGTAGTCACGGTAAATAAATCCGGCAGACATGTAGAAGGCTTCATCGAATTCTCCATAGTCCATGGGATAGAACTTGTATGAGAGATCCACGTATTGTCCGAGCTTTACGCTGGCATCACTTCCCGCCGACTCCTCGTCATCCTGCCCCAATATCAGGCCTTCGTACAGAAAGTCGCGGTAAGTAGGTCCTGCGTCTATAGCCAGAGCGTGTTTATCATGTAAGTTTCTCTCATATCCGACGGTAAAAGTTCCGCGAGCTATCAGATAGGGATTGAATCGAAGGTAGTTCTTGTCTTCGTAGTGCCTGCTGACGGCAGGTTGTTGTTCCGCCTGAGGGCTGGTGGAGAATATTTTTACGCGTACGGAATCACGCTGGGCATAGGCGCAGATACCCAGGCATACCAAAAAAGGAGTAAAGAATGATTTTAACGACGGGGTCATATTGTTCATTTAGCGCCAAAGATATATCATGGGGAAAATTTAAACCTCATGTGTCGAAAAATACTCGTACTGCATGCATTTCTGCTTGTAAGTTTTTTCTCGTTTAGTCAGAATATGGACATTGCCTGGGGCCCCGAGCGGGATGCCAAACGCCAAAGCGTAGACCTGGGCTTCGTAGGAAAGATCAAGGACCATTTTTACACGCTCAGACGCGAAGACCGGGTCATGTATCTCTCGAAGAACCGTGTCAAGGATATGAGCCAGGTATGGGAAAAGCCCATCAAATGGAACGAGGGCAGGAAAAATACGTCGAGTGACGACAACCTGACCTTCAAGTCATTCAGACTTTTCAAGAACAACTTCGTCTTCTACTTTGAGGACTACTCGAGAAAGGACGACATCCAGCGTTTATACGCGCAGAAAATAGACTTTGAAGGCGTTGCGTTCGATCCGTTGATGGAGATAGGAAGCCGCGTCAAGGAGAAAAGAAGCCGTGATGGTAGCTTTCAGCTCGTGTACTCACCCGACTCTACCAACTTTATGCTTGTGACCAATCCGGCATATGAAAAGTATAGCGCCGAGAAATTCAAGTTCGATGTTTTTAGCCAGAAACTCGAAAAGGCCCATAGCCTGGAGATCACGCTGCCATTCAAGGACAAGAACTTCTCACCGCAGATGATCCTGCTGGATCGTGATAAAATGATCCACATGCTTGCAAAGATCGACGTGGACAAAAAAGAACGGAAAGACGACGAGGCATCCCATCACTATGAGATCGTGACCATCAATCCGAAAGACAAGAACAGTGCGAAGGAGTTCGAGGTCAGCCTCGACAACAAGTTTGTCCATGATGTCGATATCATGCTCGACAAAAAGAACAACCTGAAGTGTTTCGGATTCTATGGCGATTTGGGCGCGCGCGGATGGGCGAAGGGCGGTATCAAGGGCATTTTCTACTTTGGCGTGAGCGGTGGAAAGCCCACCAACGTCAGCGTAAAGGAATTGGGTAATGACCTTGTTGAGGACATTGCAGGCAGACGCAGGGCGAACAGGAAAAAGGGGATCTCCACTGCTTTCGGAGTGAAGTACTTCCTTGAAAAAGAAGACGGCGGTGTAATGATCCTCGCTGAAGATGCCTTTGTCAGAGCGGTAACGACCTGTACCCAGAATGGAGGCTGTACGACAACCTATTACTATAATTATCAGTCCGTGCTGGGCGTTAACATCGATCCAAAGGGAAACATCGTTTGGTATGCACACGTTCCGAAGAAACAGGAGATCGCAAACGATGACCGCTACGGTTCTTTCCATGCGATGTACGTAAAGGGTAAGACCTACCTTATCTATAACGACCACGCGAAGAATGCCGGCGAAAAGAGCTACGACCGCGAAATGAATCAACCGGTGAAATCGATCCCGGTGGTTGTGGTCATCACCTCCGATGGAAAAGTAGACAAAAACCTCCTGGGAGAAGTGAAGGGTAAAACACCATTCGTCATGAAGCCCAATGCTGCGGACAAGATCAACGGAAATCAGTCATTCTTCTATGCAGACCGCCTGGGTGCCCCCTGCTGCATTATCTGGGGTGCCAGGAAGGTGAAGGGCGAGCGATGGGGCATCGTGACGGTGAAATAATAGTCGATGGATGAATGGTCAACAGATGAACTCAATGGATTTCCCAATGACCAATGACCGCTGACCATTGACTACTGACTGACCACTGACTACTGAGGGTACAGCGCGAAAACATAGCTGTACCCTTTTTCTTTTTGTTGACGG
>CBHTUB010000044.1:0-20693 GCA_966095595.1 uncultured Chryseosolibacter sp.
GTTGTTGTCGGCCTTGCAAAACCGCGAGGTGACTCCCCTCGGATCGAATGTTCCGGTTCCTTTCAACATCAGGCTCATCAGCGCGACAAATGTGGATATTCACGAGGCTGTTATAGCACAGAATTTCCGTGAAGACCTCCTGTACAGGATCAATACGGTAGAATTGATCATACCACCGCTTCGCGAACGCCAGGAAGATATACTACCACTCGCCGAACATTTCATATCGGTCTATTCCAATCGATGTAGGAAGGAGGTGAAAGGCATAGAGCAAGACGCAACGAAGCAACTACTCGACTATCACTGGCCAGGCAACGTCCGTGAGCTACAACATGCGATCGAACGCGCCATTATCATGAGTGATGGGAACAAGCTGAAGAAGACGGACTTCCTGCTTTCGCGAAAGGACACAAGAATAAAGAAGGAAACGCTGAACCTCGAAGAAATGGAACGGAAGGCAATAGAACATGCGATCCAAAAGTACCATGGGAATATGTCGAAGGTTGCCAGGGAATTGGGGTTGGGTCGAACCACTCTATACAGAAAATTAACGAAGTACGGATTGGACAAATAGTATGCTGCTGGCCGGGATCAGAAAGAACTTTGCGTTCAATATTATTATCCGGATCGTCCTGATCTCCGGCATTTCCATCCTGTGCACCTACGTCGTTCTGACAAAAAAGATGTTGTTCGCTCCCCTCGTGATGATGATGCTTATCACGCTGATCAGCGTCGACCTTATTCAATACATAAAGAAAACCACGAAGTATCTCAGCTATGTGCTTTCGGCATTAAAAGACAGCACATACTCGGACACGGCAACATTTCAGGGACTTTCGCATAAAGGCGCGGCATTCGGAGATATTCTCCGCGAGGTGTCGCAGGAATTTGCCAGGGTAAGCATCGAGAAGGAATTACACTTTCAATTTCTGCAGACCATCATCGAAAATATCAACGTCGGTATATTGATCATGGAGCCGGATCATCGCATTCGCCTGGCCAACACACATGTTAAAAAAATGCTTGACGTACCGTCATTGCAATCGGCATCCGATCTGCTCAAAGTCGACAAAAAGCTCTTTGATGCGCTCACGACAATGAATGCGGGCGATCGCCAATTGCTGAAGCTTTATGTATCGGAACAACTGCTACAAGTGTCGATCCAGGTCAAGGAAGTGGTTCAGCGACAAATGAATCTCCGTATTTTCATCTTGCAAAACATCAGCTCCGAGCTGGAGGCAAAAGAAATCGAAGCCTGGCAAAAACTGACCCAGGTCCTCACACACGAGATCATGAACAGCGTAACGCCGATCTCCTCATTGACGGATGCCATCCAAAGCATGATCACCGAAAACGGGAAACCGAAGGACCTGAAGAAACTGGATAACGACAGTGTAGACGATCTGCATAACAGTATTGCTACGATCTCGTCGCGAAGCAAATCGCTGATGAAGTTCGTGGGCGCGTATAAGGAGTTCTCGCGCGTTCCAGAGCTCAAATCGGAATCATTCGATCTCGTCCGCCTGGTAAATAAGGTGGTCGATCTCTTCTCGCCCGACGTTGCACAGAAAAATATCGATGTCAATGTAAATGCAGCACGCGAGTCGATGGAAACGAAAGGCGATCCTGTGCTTTTGGAGCAGGTATTGATCAACCTCGTAAAAAATGCAGTCGAAGCAGTTGAGCGGGACACTGGCAGGATCAGTATTCATATCAAAAAGAATATCAACACTCAGGTATCGGTATCCGACAATGGTCCCGGCATTCCCCCCGATGTCCTCGAAAAGATCTTTATTCCGTTTTTCACGACAAAGCAAAAGGGGTCCGGCATCGGCTTGAGCTTATCGCGGCAAGTCCTGAAACTACATCATGGCAACATACGCGTACAATCGTCGCCGGGTGAAGGATCTGTTTTTACAATTGAGTGGTGAATTGGTTGACAGATTCGTGAAAATGCTTAACTATGTGTCACGCTGTTAAGCGGAAATTTTTCCCGACAAGTCTATAAGTTTTAATCTATGATCCCAGCAAAAGGATACGCAGCACAAAACGCCGGCACACCGTTGGCGCCGTTTAAATTTGAACGAAGGAATCCGGGCCCTCATGACGTTCACTTCAAAATATTGTACTGTGGCGTCTGTCATTCCGATATCCACCAGGCGAGGGGCGAGTGGGGTAAATCGATCTTTCCGATGGTGCCCGGCCATGAGATTGTCGGGAAGGTCACGGCGATTGGCGAGCGTGTTAAGAAATTCAAAATCGGTGACCTGGCTGCAGTAGGTTGTCTTGTGGATTCATGCCGTGATTGTGAAAATTGCCGGCAGGGTTTGGAGCAATACTGCAAGAATGGAGCGGTTCAAACCTACAATGGTTATGAAAAAGATGGCAGGACACCAACGTACGGCGGCTACTCCGACCAGATCGTTGTTCATGAAGATTTTGTTTTACGCGTTCCCACGAATTTACCGCTGGAAGGCGTGGCGCCACTCCTGTGTGCCGGTATCACAACTTATTCTCCGTTGAGACACTGGCGGGTCGGGAAGGGGCATAAGATCGGTGTCCTCGGACTTGGAGGTCTCGGTCACATGGCGGTAAAATTTGCTTCGGCATTCGGAGCGGAGGTGACCATGCTGAGCACATCACCTTCAAAAGAGGCGGATGCGAAGAAGCTGGGCGCGCATAAATTTGTGCTGACCACCAACAAACAAAACACAAAAGCACTGCGGGGATATTTTGATTTTATCATTGACACCGTCTCGGCACCGCACGACTATAACATGTACCTGAGCATGCTGAACACAAACGGTGTGCACATCTGCGTCGGCGCCCCGCCCGAACCATCACAGATCGCCGCTTTCAGCCTGATAGGAAACCGAAGAAGCATCGCAGGATCGGCCATCGGAGGTCTACCTGAGACTCAGGAAATGCTAGACTACTGCTCTGAGTATAACATCGTGTCAGACGTGGAAGTGATCGCGATGAAAGACATCAACACGGCGTATGAGAGGATGTTGAAAGGCGACGTTCGCTACCGTTTCGTCATCGACATGGCTACCCTTTAACCGGCGCTAAAAAGATCCGCTGGATCCACCGCCGCCAAAATCTCCTCCTCCTGCGTGAAAAGATTCATCGGGAACGATTTTGTTTCCGCCGAGCGTCTGCGAAATTACGAAGGCTTCAGGATTGGACTCCGCCCATTTCTCGGACAAAACTTTATCCCTGGTAAATCCGTTGCGCGGAGCTCTGAGATATCCCGAGATCAACAATGCTATTGCGATCAGTACGGCCCCTGCCAACGTGAGGGTAATTTCCGGATGACCAAGGCTGAAGTAGTATTTAAAAGTGAAGACTGAAAAAGCGAGCACCGCCAAACTTACCCGCAAAAGTACGATGTCGCGCTTCCGGATAGCCACATACAGATAGGCAACAGGGATGATAACTGTCATCGCATAAAACAAAAAGGCCCATGGGATATCCTGCCCATCTTCGATATAAAGACCGAGCATGCTCACGCTGAGCTCACGCACAACAAAATAGTTTCCCGCAGCATAAACGATCAAAAGGCTGATCGACTCGGCAAGGATCAGGCAATCTTCCCACAAGAATGAATTTTTTAGTGTCTTGATCTTTTTGATGAAAAAGTACACCCCGGAAAAAACAATAATAAAGGCGATCGGAATGATAAGCTGACCGACATCTCCGGCTTCGTAAAGCTCATAAAAAGCGAATGAACAGAAACACATAATGGAAACCGCTGTCAGGATAAGGTCATGATAGCGATAGGCCACCAGTCCGCAGAAGATCATGCTGAATGCCAGGCTTATCCCCGGTGACATCTCAAGATACCAGCATACTCCTGCAATGACGAACCCGGCGGAGTGATAGATCAAAGCTTCGGTAACGCCGGATTTATAATGATTCATGCGCCGGATAAAGACCCGGTCGAGAAAGATAAATGATACGCCGCCGTAGAGCGTAGTGAGAAATGGGAATGCGTCCTCATCTGCGTCGGAGATCATCAGCGCGAGCAAGCCGGATACACCGGAAAGCGCAATCAATGCGGCAATGAACAAAAGTATACGAATGATGATGTTCGGATGAAAAAAGGCGGAAGGATGCGCCGAAGTGATCCTCTCGAACTGTTCTTTCGTGATGATATCCGCGTTCATCCACGTCTTACACTCCTTGACGATCTGCAGGTTCTTCAGCCACCCTGTGTTGTATGCGCTCATCATGCTGCTCGCTTAAAGTAAGTTCTGTATTTGATGATAAAGAAGATAAAGCCTCCGCAGGAAGCAAGGAAATAGAAAAACCACAACGCAGGATCGTCATCGAAAACAACGTCGAATAGCCAGTAAGTGGTCGCAATGTAACCGAAAATAAAAGCATATAGCAGGAACAGGAAGGAACGTTCCTTTTTTGCGTAGTACACACAGAACCCACACCCGGCATACAAAGCCAGCAGGAACGGCACGTAGGTATATTCGTTCATGAACATTCCTGCCAGTGCACCGGTCAGGTAGATCAGGGATGCAAAATTGATGTAAGTGAATGTGAAGTGCTTCTTTACTCCACGCTTGTCCAGCACGAGTGCTCCGGCAGACATTGCTGAACCAAAGATCACGGCGGTGAGCGGAAGATGTTCACCGGTAAATTCATAGCCGCTATACCACTCTTGCGGAGAGATACTTATACTGAAATACGAGGCAAGTGCTGTAATGCCGAGTGACAATATCCCAAGATGGTCGAAACGATAGGCAGCTAAAAAAAAGAAAGCGGCGGTAACGAGCGTTGTCAGGTGAATCCGATTCCCGAACACGCCATATTGAACCTCCAGGTAAGTGAGTGCGGCGATGAACAGCAGGCACCCGAGCAGAACGATATAGTCAAACAACGGCGTTGGCGGCTTCACCTTTCCGTTCGTGTAGGCATGGGCAAACCTGAACGAATATCCGAAGCAGACCCCTGTCAAAATGAAAAGTCCCAGAATACTGAGGAGATGGCCAAGGTCACCGATGTTTTTATAGATCAGAATCCCGGCCCCGGTAGTAAACAGAATGACTCCCAGGTACAGGATGATCCTTAGTTCGTAGAAGACCGAAAAGATCCGTTTCGTGATAATCTTTTCAAGGTGACCAAACTGACTATCGGTGATCAGACCCTGGTCGTGAAGTTCTTTCAGGTGTGTGGGGCGCATCTTCGTCTGTTGAGACAAAGATAGCTTTTAAATATTTACGATGGATCTTTAGACCGGCGTGTCAACAACCTGCCATTCGCCCTTGTCGTTCTTTGAATATGCCAGGCCGTTGCTCATCACGTGTACTTCCCGGCCGGAGGGATCAGTGACAGACTTGACCTCGTACACCCTGATGCCGTTGTTTTCCCGCGTAAGAAACATGATCAATGCATTGAGTGTTGGAGAAACTTCGTTCAACCACTGATCATCTCCTTCCCGAACAAAAGCCTGGCTCATAAGAAATATTTCAAAATTTCAGATTTCAAGTTCCAGACTCCCAATTTCAATCGGATTTCAGATGATCTGAAATCCTGAAATTTGAAATCTGGAATTACCTTACGGTGCATCTGCCCACGCGTGCATTTTGCAGACCAATGAATAATAATCTTCCCAGGCAACGAAACGCGCCGCAACGATGGGATCCGTATCGCGCACAAGCTCGTTGAAATATTTTTCCTTTAGCTTGTTCTCCCGCTGGAGAACGTTGATGATGTTTAACCCGAGCCTTTTCGCCAACGCGGGTGTGTACTCGTCGGCGGGACCGGCAAACTGAGCTACCAGGTCGTAGTTCTCGCCCAGCATCGCATCACAATCTTCCTGATAGCGGCTGTAGATCGCCCAGAAAGTCTCGCTCTTGTCGTCAGGGATGCCGATAAAATTCGTCATCATATTCCGTTTTGCGTTTTGGAAATTTGCAGGCTTCACTGCTTTGGGATGAAATCTGAACTTGCGAAGGGAACTTTGGTCGTACACCTGAGATTCCTCCATCATCTGGAGAAGCGTCTCGGTCTGCAGGAATTGCAGGGCAACAATGCCATTCAGCTCGCTGCCCATTTCATGATAATATTTTTTAAACACCGCCAGTTTCTCAGCACGGAAAGCAAACAGGTTCTGCACATATTGCAAAGCCTCTGCCTGGCCCACCGAAGTGTTCACGTTGGAAAGGTCGATGAGGGAACGGTTGATGGACGATGAAGTTTTTTCTCCTTCCGTCATATATGCTTCATAGATCGGCCAGAAAGTTTTTTCTTCCCACGAGGGTATCTCCATACTTGTTTTCACCAACTCGATCCTGTCCACGCCCGAGAGCGAAGCTACCAAAGTCCCCTGCATGTGCTGTCCGTTAGACAAGAAGGCAACAGTGCACAGCAACACAACAATGCTTATGCGTTTCATCTTTCACTAAATTAAATTGAGAATTAAGAGTTTGCCCAAGAGGGGCAGTTGGTAGAAGTTTACTGCATAGAGTTCGTAGCTTGAACCATGAAGTTAAAAACTAGTGCCACCAGGCGGGGTAGTTTCAAAATATGTGGAAAACGGCTTTAGGTTATTTTAAAATGTGGAGTCCTTCACTCGGTTGGGGAAAAAAGCTAAACCCTTTTTTCATCTTTTTTGAAGGTCAGCACCGCAGAATACATACCCGATCGCTGATAAAGCGAGTCAGCATGACCAATCTGTTCCACGACCTGGAATAGATCGCGAAAATCGGACGACAACCTATAATAGCTGACGGGAAACGGAACCCATGGATTCGCCTGGTCAAGGTCATACTCCACAACAATCAGCCTCCCTTTGCTCTCTAGACTCCGATTCAGTTTCCGCAAAAACATTCCTTTGTCCTCTACAAAATGCAATGCATTGGCCATCAGAATACCGTCGAGGTCACCCGGAATGTCGTCTTTGATGAAGTCTGCGGTTTTCCGTTCTATCCGGACATCATTCACTTCGTGCAGTGCGTTGAATTGCTGGTTACGATCGATGGCAACAATGGTACTTTCAGGCGCCAGACAGTGGGCCAAAGCCTCGGTGAATAGTCCAGACCCTGCTCCCAGATCAGCCCACCGCTGCGGTTTCCCGTTGTCCGGCACACCTTTCCTGATGAGTGTTATTGCGGTCGATAGTTCCATACAACGAAGGTGCAACTAAAAACAAAAAGAACCGCCTCCTGCACAGTAGGTCTCATCAAACTACCCCTGGCCTGAAACGGTTCACCTGGCCCCTAACCTGGTTGTCTTTTATCTATTTTGGCATTGTATCCTCGCCACACCTTTCGATATCACGGAAGAAGGAGTGATCCCTGTTCCTATCGCGTGAGATTGTAATCGCTCATTTCGCAAAACCTGCAACCGATGGACATCTTTTGTGAGCATCCACGCATTACCGGTATACAGTCTGGCGTCTTTGAAGCCGGAACTCTTGAATTGAAGCTTCTGAACCGGCTTCGATATTGTCCAAACGGGATACGAGGTCGTTTCGGCGGAAGCATTATCCTGCGCCAAAACTACCGGAGCCGATAAGGAGAGTACAGTAGCAAACAGAACAGATTTCATATTAAATGAATATGTTTTTTTCTATGTCTAACGCTCGCGTTACGGGAGACGTTATTAGGAGTGACTTACAATCCAATTAGAATCGAATTAGACGGATGTATCGGGCGTGGAATTTTGCCGGACGAAAATCCGGTTAACTTTAGGTCATGAGAATCTTAATTGTTGAAGACGAAATAAAAGTAGCGGAGGTCCTAAAACGGGGACTGTCGGAGGAGGGGTATGATATTACGCTCGCTGCGGATGGGCTGGCTGGTCTCAAGTTCTCGCAAGAAGAAAAATTCGACCTGGACATCCTGGATATCAATCTTCCCGGATTAAACGGACTGGAAGTATGCCGCCAGCTCAGGGAGAAGGACGAGACAACTCCTGTATTGATGCTTACTGCACTTAGCATGAGCGATGACATCGTTACCGGGTTGGAAGCCGGTGCCGACGATTACCTGGGCAAGCCATTCCGGTTCAATGAGCTGTTTGCGCGGGTAAAGGCCCTGACAAGGCGAAAGAAATTGTTTACGGCTCAGCCCTCCGACGCCGACCGTGCAAAAGTGTTCACGCTGGCCGACCTGCGGATCGACTTTGATGCGCGTGAGGTCAGGCGCGGCGGCAAGCCTATTCAGCTTACCGCGCGGGAATATGCCTTGCTGGAATATCTCGCTGCGAATGCCGGCAAAGTTCGCTCACGTCTTGAAATTGCAGAGTCGGTGTGGGGTCTGGACTTCGAAACGGGGACCAACTTCATCGATGTGTACATCAATTATCTCAGGAACAAGATCGATAAGCCGTTTGAGAAAAAGCTCATCCATACGGTAACGGGTTTTGGTTATGTACTTAAACTTCCGGCTTCGTGAAGATCCGTCAGCGGTTAGCCCTGCGTTTTACGCTCGTCAGCGCCTTGTTGACCGGAGCCATCCTCGTGTTCATTTACATTCTGACCCGTGGGTTCGTAAACGCCGATTTTATCGAAAGCCTGACACAACAATCTTCACTCGAAGCGCTTCATTACGCCACACCCAATGTCAAGGGGGCCATTCCTCCGGGTACCTTTCCACTCGTAGATCCGGAAACGGCGATATACGATGACAAGGGAAAACTGCTCCACCGCGTGGGTAAGTATCCGATCGACGAGTCGTGGGTCAGGTTCCTTATGGAAAATAAAATGTTCAATACTGAACGTGGTGAATACACAACTGTAGGGAGAAAGTACAACATTCACGGTCGACAATACCTTGTCTTTGTATCCGACAAAAATATTCCGGGCCAGCACGAGCTTGATCTGGTGGTCAAGGCCATCATCGCGGGCTGGGTACTCAGTCTGCTGCTTTCATACATGGCCGGTCTTTATTTCTCTGCGAATGCATTGAGACCCGTAAAGCATGTTGTGAGCGAGGTAAACCGCATCAACAAGGACAACCTCGGCTACAGACTCCATCTAAAGAATGAAGGTGTTCGCCTCGACGAGATCGATGAGCTTGTCGTCACATTCAATGCCCTGCTCAACAGAATTGAGAGCGCATTTATCGTACAGAAAAGATTTGTTCAAAATGCATCGCACGAGTTAAAAACGCCCCTGACGGCGATCATGGCAGAGGCGGAACTGGCCCTCGCCCGCGACAGACCTAAAGAGGAATACCAGCGAACACTGCATGTCATTTTATCAGAGACGGAAAGACTTGTGAAAATAAGTCAGGCACTGCTGACGCTTGCACGCATTGAAGAAGGCTCGTTGAAATCCGAGATGGAGAGATTGAGCATAAAAGCGGTCATAGAAGAAGCAATTGATACCTTCAAGGTTCACCATCCCGACAGAGAACTTGTGGTGGACATCGATCAACTCGAAGGCCACATCAGGGGAAATGCCATCCTGCTCCAGACGGCCCTGCGAAATATCCTGGACAATGCCGTTAAATATTCGAGTGCACAGATCTCGGTGCGGGGAAAGAGCTTCAAGCATTCCGTGATCATAGGATTCCAGGACTATGGCGTCGGCATTCCTGAGTCCGACCTCTTACGTGTGAGATCGCCTCTCTTCAGGGGGTCCAACGTTGCGGATAAACCCGGTGCGGGCCTCGGTCTGTCCCTTGTGGACCGTATCATGCGCGTACATGGCGGCGAGCTGGACATCACCAGCGAAGAAAACAAGGGAACGCTGTGCGAGATAACACTGATGAGAGACGTCGAATAGGAAATCCCGTAAGTGCTCTCGGAAAAAACTTTCCGTACGCTAGGTTTAAGTGGCTTTTCTGTCCCAAAGGTTTTGGGCGCTGTCCGCAGACTTCGCGTCGTTTAACCTAAAATGCCACATCCGTAAACACGCCATTCGTCACGACCTTCTCGTTGCCGTTCAAAGTTTTGTATTTGAAGTTAAACGTGCCGGAAACCCGCTTGTTCTCGAGGTCATAATCGGTCACTGTCACACGTCCGTCATAGCCGGCGAGCTTCTGCCCGGAGGCGTCGGTAAACGAAACTCCTACTTTTAATTTCACCTGCAGCACCTCGCTGTAGTCATTTGACATATAATCGATCACACGCAGCTTGAAGTAGGCGACATCGTAAAAATCGGACACGGAAACATTCGTGACGTAGTCATGGGAGACATTGGTTGTTCCATTTCCCCAGATCCAGTTCACATTATCGTACCAGCTATTGTCGTAGGATCGATAAACCTCGAAATATTGGACATCCGTCTCGCTCGATGTCGTCCAATTAAGGGTCACAACACCGTTATTAACCGCGCCCGTAAATGATGAGATAACCGCCCCTTTTTTACGGAATGATGAGCTCAGGTTATCGGGTGTTATGCCCAGCAGTTCGAAGGATATATCAATTTTAGAATTGTCTTTGTGGGTTGCAGTGAGTGTAACGATCCTGGAACTTTCTTCCACTACCCTGGCTTCAGCCACAACTTCTTCGGCCAACCAATTCTGGGAGCCGATCAAGGCTGAAAATTGATACGAAGGTTTGTCGAGATCTTCAGAACATCCGAACAGGCATGCGACAATCGCAGCCATGAGGGGTTTGATGAGGGTTTTCATAAGCAGATGATACAAATTTAAGCTATCTCTGCTATTCTCAAATCCCCGGGCTACTGCCGGAATCGAATTTCATACACTTTCCATTTTCCGGCATGGGGGAAGAGAACGATCTCAGACAATATGCTGCTGTCGAAGAATTTATAGACCACCGTCGATTGCATGCCTTCTCCGTGGTTCTTGAACTCGCCCTGACCCTCTGCAAGTTCCTTTGCAAAAGCATACCATACGCTGTGGGTGTCGCCGAGCATATGTCGGGTAAACTCGCTGTTGGGCTTGTGAAACTCGTGACGCGCCCCACCTTCGATGGCGTATCTGTTCTTACCCTGGTAGATCTCTATATCAGGGGTGATGTGCACCAGAATGCTGTCGAGGTTCTTTGTAGAAATGGCATGTTTAAAGCCATGCAAGGAAGGAAGGCCTGCTTTTGGCTTGTTGTTGAGGATCTTGCCGTAGATCTGAATACCGTAAAGATGTCCGGTATTGTCGATCTCGAAGCTATAGTTTTTGTTATTGTAATAGTGAACCATGATCGGTGGATCATCAACCTTTTCCACTTCGTCAGATTTTCCGAAAACATGAAAAACTTCCTCTGCCTTCGCACCAAGCTTTACACCGCGGAAGGTATGCATTTCCGGAAAGTGATCACCATTTACCTGGATGGAGTAAACCCGTGTTGTATCCCACGACGCGTATTTGAACAAGGCATAGACGGATGTATCCTTGTGCAGGGCGTGAAACTCGTAGAGCCACTGATCATCGGTCATCCTTTTTTCAATGGGTGCTCCCAGCTCTTTGTGAATGGATTTCCGCGACTGTCCGAGCATGAAGCCGGCGAGCTCCACTTCTCCGCTAACCTGGGCCAGGGAAGCCTGGGATATACAAGTCAAAAACGCAAATGCAAATTTTTTCATGGGGTTCGTTTATAACGATCGGAGAGTACCTGATAGTATGCCTGACCTGTCTCTATAACGGAGTCAGTATATCTGCGGTTTCTGATCCGGGCAAAGAAAGCCTAAATAGCCGGTCTTTGAAACATTAATTCCACTTCTAACTTATTTATAATTCAAAGTGCTTTTATACTCTGCGACTTTCATTTACGATAAAAGAAAAAAGCATCCCTGAGGATGCCTTTTTCATCAGTGCGTTTTGAGCTTTTATCGTTTTGTCTTGATCTTCTCGCTCGCCGGCAGCATCTGTGGTTGTTTGAAGTCATCCCGGCTCACCGCGCTTTCTTTTCCGAGGTACATCCAATTGATCGAGTTCGAATATTTTTTAAAGGCATTATTCACATCGTCGATCGTTGTCTTTTCAACATCTGCCATAAAATTCTCGTTGATCTTCCAGCCGCCCGCAACTTCCGCTACGCCCAACGCGTAGGTTTGTGCACCGTTCGTCTCAAGCTTGCTGTAGTGACCTGTCAGATACTTTTCCTTCTTGTCCTTCAGCTCTTTTTCCTTGAAGCCATTGTTCTTGATGTTGTTGATCTCGTCGATCATCACCTGCAGTGACTGTTTGGGATCCGTGCTCGAAGCGTAGAACACTGCCTGCGGGCTGTTCACCATGTTGGCAGTATAGTAGGCAGCCGGGGCATAGGTAAGGCTGCGCTTGGTGCGAAGCTCCACGAAGAAATGATCTCCCATCATCGACATGGCCAGTCGCATAGGCACTGCATCCTTGTCCTTGATAGAAGGAACGCTCATGCTTCCCTTGATATAGTTGGTCGCGATGTCTCGATTCTCAATCGTCACGCCTTGCTGAATGATCGGTCTGCTTTCGACGACGGCTGCTTTACCTTCGCGGAGCTTGCCGAAGCTCGCATTGACTTTTTGAATGAGGTCGGCTTCCGACACGTTGCCAACGACTACGAGAAAACAATTCTGCTTGTTGATCACGGTCTCATAATGTTTCAACGTTTGCCCGAGTGTAAGCTTCTCAATGCTTTGTGGTGTTCCCGAAGGGATCTTCGCATAGTTTTTGCCTGCGAACGCTACTTCAAGGCTTTTGTTGTCCAGATGAGAATCCGGACTCGCCTCCTGTTGTTTTGCGGCAGCCAGGATCTTTCCCTTCACGATATCGAATTCCTGTGCGTCGAAGCGGGGATTCACAACCGCATCTGCGAACAGATTCCACGACTCGTTCCAGAAAGTTTTGATACACGACAGGTTGATCTCGCTGAAATCGTAGTCTGTTGAAAAACCTATTTCTGCGCCCACGCGATCGGCAGCCTTCCCAAAGGCCGCCCTGTCCAGCGTCCTGGTGCCTGCCTCCGTAGCAACGGACAATGCAAGATTCTCCACACCTTCAAGCTCCTTTGTATAGTTGGCAGTGCCACCCCTCACAAACAAACGTACACTGATGATCTCTTTTGTCGAAGGTTTGAATATGACCTTCATTCCGCCAGCCTTCAGCTCCTTCACCTGCGATTCATCCGCAGCATTGAAATTCATGAAGACAAGGCAAAGTGTTATAAGAAAAAATGGTTTGATAACTCGTTTCATGATCTCTGATTATTTGGTGAGTGATAAACTGGATTCAATTGCCGCACGCCCCTGGGGAGCCGTGAGGATCCCGGTAATACGTGGCTTGTCCTTGATATACATCGAGACATATCTCTTGATGTCATCACGAGTCACCTTTTTCAGATTTGCCACATAGTCTGTATAGTAATCGATGCTGGCTGAAGCCCACCAGAAGGTGACGGTATGAATAAACTCCGAGGTTTTTTCACGTCCGCGGGCGTCGCTGATCTCGAGCAGTCGTTTTGCGGTTTCCAACTCCTCATCTGTGAAATAGGCGTCGCTATCCCATTGGGCAATATGTTCATCGACCTTCGCCATTGCTTCCTTGATCTTTGCAGGATGGGGCACGACAAAAAAGTTGACAGGACCTGTATACTTGCAAGTCGAATAATTGAGGGTGGCATAAAAAGCCAAACCACTATTGACAAGCTCCTGCTGGAACTTGCTGGATTTCTGGCTGAGAATAAAACTGAACACATCTGCCGCATAAGTCGATTTGAGGTCGTTTCTGGTATCGGGACCGTGCCAGCTCATCAGGATAATGTTATTTCTGGCGTTTGGATTTTCTGTGATGAAAGTTTCTGATTTCGCCAGAGGCTTGAACTCGGGAATCGGATATTTCACAAACGGATCGAAGTCGGAAGGTTTCCAGCTTTCGAAATACTCCGCAGCTTTTCTGAACACGACATCATGATCCGCATCCCCCGCGATCACCAGGATCGAATTATTGGGATGGTAATATTTGTTCTGGATCGTCTTCATTTTCTCAGTCGTGGCAGTGAGGATCACGTTGTGATCACCGATCACGTTTTTACGGGAATAAAGATCACCCCACAGCTTATGGTTCATGTCCTGGAACAGCCAGAACGTTGGCTCCGATTCTGCGCGTTGAAATTCGCCATCCACCACAGGATTTTCCTTTTTCATCTCTTCCTCCTGGAATAATGGGTAACGTATCGCCGAATTCATGAACTGAAGTCCCTCATTGAGGAATTTTTTATTCAGCGTAAAGAAGTAATTAACCCTCTCGTTACTGGTCGTTCCGTTCCACTGCATGCCGAGTTCATTCACCCTCGCAAGAAAAGCCTCCTGCGATGGAATGTCTTTGTTTGCCTTAAAGAACATGTGCTCATAAAGGTGTGAAAGACCGTTGTATTCGGGATCTTCTGTATATGAACCATTCTTCACACAGATCTCGATCGTAATAAGCGGTACGGTTTTATCCTCAATAACCAACACCTCGAGACCGTTCTTCAGTTTTGTGAGGTGAAAATTAGAGGGTAGTTTTTGGGCTTGTGCCCGTGAAAGCATCAGCAAACAGATGCAAAGCAACAGATATCTCATAGAAGACAATTTGGTTTTTGAGTTTTTCGGATTGAAAATGTAGGCTTTTGGACGCAGAGATTCAAGGAGTTTTACAAATCGCCCGTTGCGAATTATGGCTCAGGCTACTCGCTTCACGCCGCTGGCAAATAACTAACATCGAAGCCCGCGAGGAGCCCACGGGAGCAGTGCACCTCGATTCAAATCAAGCCTGCCCCCGTCGGCACTCGAGTCCGGCAATTATCGATCATGAGTTCTTACCAACCTCTTTGAAACACACGCCATCATGGTACATCTTGCCCTCTTGCTGCCTTGAGCATCTCGAACCAGTCCTGACGATCGAGCTTGATGTTGATGGCCCGAGCGCTTTCCCTTATCCGTTCCGGTTGGGTCGTGCCAACGACGGGGAAGATGTCGGCGGGGTGACGAAGCAGCCAGGCCAATGACAGTTGTGTTTCCGTTGCACCGTACTTTTCCTTTTTCGACCAGAGGTCGCGTTGTGCCGATAGCAATTTACCTCCCCCTAACGGCGACCATGCCATAGGGCTCGACTTGTGCTTCATCATAACGTCCAGCGTGCCGTCGAACAACGTATCCAGCTTTGCAAGCGATATCTCCAGCTGATTGGTGATCAGGGGGAAGGGGAGGCAGCTTTGAAGCAACTCATATTGTGAAGCCGTGAAGTTCGACACACCGAAGTGAAGCACCTTTCCATTCTGCTTCAACAAGCCGAACGTGTCTGCCACTTCTTCAGGGTCCATAAGCGGGTCAGGACGATGGATAAGCAATAGGTCGATGTAATCGGTACCCAGGTTTTTGAGAGACGCATTTACGGCATTCAGAATATTTTCCCTAGAGGTATCATAGTGCTTGATCCATGTGTCAGGTTGCTTCTGCGAAAGCAACTTGATGCCGCACTTGGTGACCAGTTGCATATTCTTCCTCAGCGACGGATCCTTTTTGAGAATGTCGCCAAACAATTTTTCATTGCTGTAATCGCCGTAGATATCTGCATGGTCGAACGTTGTGATGCCTTCATCGAGCGATGTCCTGATCAGTTTTTCCAGCGTTGACTGATCAACGGCGTTCCAGCGCCATGCGCCGGCGATGATCCTCGAACATTCAAGACCTCTCAAATGCAAAAAACGTTTCTCCATTTTCAACTGTTTTAATTTTCATTCATTCCCTGAGAAACCCCAGGCCATTCATCGGTTCTGAATGGTGTCGCCGGCAACCCTTCCTTGTTGTATAAATTCGCATCTTCGGGATTATTGCCCCACGCATAACGGACGGCTACAGGCTCCGAAACCGAATCATTGAACACGACGATCTTTCCATTATCAAGATAACCTTTTGCCCAGGTGAATTTCTTGTCTGGTCCTGCGATGGCAAAACCCTTCAGGTATCCATACTTGTCCCTGACCACCAATCCGGACCCTGTGTTGCTGAAGGTACGCACCAATTTATTTCCGGAACGTTCCATCGACTGGAGCACAGGCCCTGAATGAACAACGTCCTGTTTTCCATAGGCAACTTTCAATGCAGCCAACGCCAGACGCTCTCCAACGTCGCGTTTGTTTCGGGGGTGGATGTCTTTTGCATCACCGATATCGATGGCGAGCGCCTGACCGGTGGCGGGAAGGGATAGGGTTCTTGTTTGTGCTTCCCGAAGCTCTGCCCATTCACTTTCTGACGGCACGGTATCCTGCGCCATAAAATTCGCCAGCTGTACCCAGAAGAACGGAAGCTGTTGCCCCCATTTTGCGCGCCAGTCATTGATCATCTCAGGAAATAATTTTCTATATCGATAGGCCTCCCACGCATTGGATTCGCCCTGATACCATATAACGCCTTTGATCGGATAGGAAATAATTGGCGCGACCATGGCGTTGTATAATTGTGAAGGGAACGCATTTGGTCCCGTCTGAGCCAGTCCGTAATCGGTTGTCAAAACCGAGGTCCTGTACAACCATTCTCCGGCCAATGGAATCCTCTGCTGGCCGATCTCGACGAACATATCACGTGACGTGCCATAAATGCCACCGCCGCCGCCCGTGTCGAGCACACGAACAACAAGTGTATTTTTATTCTTCAGCAATTTGTCACTTACCCGATAGACACGATTCTTGTTCCACTCGCCCATGCTGCCGATCCGCACGCCATTAAGATAGGTCTCATCCGCATCATCGATAGGACCGAGGCTGATTGTCGCGCCCTTTCCGGTAAGATCTGCAGTCAGGTCAAAGTCTTTTCTAAACCACACATAACCGTCAGCGTTGCCGATCTCCGTGGCTTCCCAGGCTTTGGGCATCTGAATTTTTTTCCAGTTGTCAGTCTTTGTCTCCTCATACCAGCGCTGCATGTTGCCGGGCTCCGCTTTCAAAGCCTCTTCATACTTCCTTTGCTTTTCCTCCTGGCCGGCAGCTCTTTCCTGAAGGGAAGCGATGTTTGCATCCTTGTAGGCGTCTTTCTTCGACATCACGTCCCAGCTCAACCAGGCCTGAATGTTTGTTCCACCCCAGGATGTGTTGATCAGGCCAATGGGAACGTGCAATTCTTCATTCAACTTTCTTCCAAAATAGTAGGCCACTGCCGAAAATGCTGCGACATTCTTGGGAATGCATTCCTGCCACTGCCCGCCAGGAAGATCACGCATGATAACAAAGCTCGTCGCCCTCGGTACAGTGAATAGTCGAATAGTGGGATAATAACTGCCCGAGATCTCCGTCTCTGCGTGATCTGTATCCTTCAACACCCACTCCATATTCGACTGACCGCTTCCAACCCACACATCTCCGCATAACACGTCTTGTAATGTGATCCTGGAATCCTTTCCGGAGACGGTAATTTCATAGGGGCCGCCAGGCTTTAGCGGATCGAAAAGTATTTGCCAATTGCCCGACTTGTCGGCCTTCGTTTTAAGTGTTATGCCACCAACGGTGACACTGATGGATTCCGATTTGTCCGCCCATCCCCATACTTTCACTTTCTGGTCGCGTTGTAGTACCATGTGGTCGGAAAAGATCTTCGGCAGTGATACCTTTCCAATGCTTTGAAAGGACACAACGAAGATCGCTGCAAGAATCAGTAACTTCTTCATGAGATAACTTAGGGTTGATAATGATGGATAATTTACATGCCGGAATACATTTCCGGCACGACATCCGGTGTAAGCATCAGAGCATTGTTACGTCCCGGATTGATAGTGGGCGTAATTTACACGATAAGCTGAAATTATGTCAGCAGTATGGAAAAATTATGAGCATCGACTCATATCTCTGCTTAGGTCACTTCAGGAGGCTGCCGTTGAGCCTGAGTAATTCCGTCTCGGCAACCTTCGCATTGTACCGGGCAGTTATCAGGCGATTATACGCATCCGCCAGACTCTGCTGAGCGGTTCGCAGCTCGATAAACGTGCTCACGCCCCGCTTGAAAGTCTCCAGGGCTATGAATACATTTTCCCTTGCGAGGAGAATAGTTTCTTCTTCAACCAACAGGATCTTTTTTGCATTGTCGTAGTTCACGACAGCATTCCTCAAGGAGACATCTACGTTGGTCTTCTGCTGCTCGTACAGGATGTTTTGTCGACTCAGGGATATTTTTGCCTGCTGCGTCAGTCGCCTGTTATTGAAGCCACGCAGGATCGGAACGTTCAGCGTAAATCCATAGTTGAAGCCATTTTGCAAACTATAAACGGATCCGAAAGGGTTGATGAGCTGAATATTCTCCGTCTCATTATAATTATAGGCGGCATTGAAGTTAAGTGTCGGAAAGTAGTTTCCGCGATTTTCCCACACCGAGAGATTGGCAATATTGATCTGCTGGCGTGCAGCCATTAATCCGAAGTTCCTGTTCTCTGCATTTTCGGTCAGCGATTGCGTGTCCAGGTTGAGATCGATCAGGATCGTATCGGCCACGTCGTATTCCGCGGGCAGTTGTTTACCGGTCAGCGCATTGAGTTGCTGTTTTAGCTGAGCGATCGTCGATTCCTGCTGGAAAATCTGTGCACGCTGGGCGTTGTAATCCACTCGTGCCTGGAGCAGCTCCGGCTTTGTACCGAGGCCGACCTCCAGCTTGCGCTCGGCCAGTTTCACACGTTCTTCACTCACGGACATCTGCTCCTGGATCGCCCTTAGTTGCTGCTTCTGTCGTACTACATCGTAATAATTCGCGATCACCGCAGCAATAGTGTTCACCATCTGGTCTTTCAGGAGCAGCTGACTTTGCTCTTCGCTGACACTCGCGGCTTTCTTTACGGCAAACATTCGGGTTCCGTCGAACAATGTCCAGGTGAGCTGAGCACCCAATGTAATATTACCCGACTCGACATCACCGGAAACGTTACGGGTTTCGTCTTTGAACTCCAGCTCCTGCTCCCCAACGTTGTGAAGCGTAGTCGCCGTCGCGCTCAGCTGAGGCAGGAATGCTCCATTCGAAAATGTATTATTTGTCGAGGCCGACTCAACGGTGTTACGAACGATCTGGATATCATAGTTCTTTTCAAGGGCAAGTTTAACAACCTCCTCGAGCTTTATCTCTTGCTGAGCAATTGCGGATTGAACGAACGAAAAGAAAAATACGATCGAAAATATTCTAAGCTTCATAAATCAATTCCTTCGGTGATTCTGCATCATCCGTAAAAACAACCGGTTTGTGTTTTCTGGACCAATAAGTATACATCACCGGAACTATAAAAAGAGTTAAGATCAATGAAAATAAAATGCCACCTACGATCACGATACCCAATGGTTGACGGCTCGTAGATGCTGCTCCAAGAGACAAGGCAATGGGTAGTGAACCGAGTGCCATGGCCAGACTGGTCATGAGGATCGGTCTGAGACGCAGACGCGACGCCTCCAACACGGCATCCATTTTGGATAGACCGTCTTCCCGTTTTTGATTGGCAAATTCGACGATGAGAATACCGTTCTTTACTACCAGTCCCACAAGCATGATCGAGCCGATCTGGGAGAAAATGTTCCATGTTTGCCCGAAGAGCCAAAGCGAAATAAACGCTCCGGGAAAGGCAAGCAGCACTGTAACCAAAATTATAAGCGGATCAGCGAAACTTTCAAACTGAGCTGCAAGAATGAGATAGATCAGGATAATCGCCAGGCCGAGGGCAAACAGTGTATTGCTGGCACTTTCCGCAAAATCCCTAGATGTGCCCGTAAGCGATGTCGTGAATGAATCATCCAGAACCTGGTCAGCAATTTTTTCCATTTCGGCAATTCCATCTCCAACCGTCTTGCCTGGAGTCGGGCTTGCAGATATTGTTGCTGACTTATAACGGTTGAAATGATACAAGCTCGGCGGTGTCGTAGATTCCTGAACGGTGACTACGTTATCTATTGATATCAATTCACCCGATGCGGTTCGCACATAAAGCGATTTCAGATCATCAGGATCGTCACGGTCGATCTTTGCTACCTGTCCCATTACCTGATATTGCTTTCCCTCCTTCGTAAAATATCCAAAGCGGAGATTGCTGTATGCCAGCTGAAGAGTCTGTGCAATGTCCTGAACGCTGATACCAAGCTGTGCTGCCTTGAGTCTGTTGATCTCTACCCTGAGCTCAGGCTTGTTGAATTTCAAATCGGAATCTACGCCCTGCAGAACCGGGCTCGCACCCGCAGCTTCCAAAAACTTTGGTAACGCTGCCTGGAGTTTATCGAAGTTGTTGTTTTGGATGACAAATTGAACTGGCTGGCCTCCGCGCCTATTCACGGAGATCGTCTGTTCCTGAATTGGAAATGCACGTCCCTGAGGAAAGTTCTTAAGGTTTTGAGCTACGTAGTCCACAACTTGTTGCTGTGATCTTTGTCTTTCCTCCGGATCTGAAAGTGTAATACGAACAAATGCACTGTTGACTGACCCTGAACCCATGAAACCGGGAGCCGTAACCGATAAGGCAGTCCTGTACTCGGGCACTGAATCTTGTACGAATTGCACCATGTCCTGAACAAAGGCATCCATGTAATCATATGAAGTGCCTTCCACTCCGGTGAGCATAAGCCTGAACTGGTTGCGATCCTCCATCGGCGCTAATTCTGATTGGATGTTCCTATAGATGAGAACGGCCGCACCGATACATCCGATGATGATCAGCGATGCGACCCAGCGCACTTTCATAAACGAACTGAGCCATCTGCTGTAGCCGTTTTCCATCGCAGTAAAAAACGGCTCCGTCTTGTGATAGAACCATGAATGCTTATGCACTTTACGGGACATCTTTACATTCAATACCGGAGTA